>DATKLO010000100.1:0-2578 GCA_035542375.1 Steroidobacteraceae bacterium
CCGAGCCGCCGATGTCGATGGCGAGAGTGATGGGGCCTTTCGCATGGTGAACGGAGGCGGGCACGGTTTTCTTGTCGGGAGCGGCGGTCATGGCGTCTTTGGGTGTCATCAGGAGGAATTGTAAAGGCAGGGAATAGGGAACAGGGAACAGGGAGTGGAAAAAAGAGGGACGGAAGGGCTGAGGGGCTAACGGACTAGGGACGGGGGGCTGAGGGAACCTGCGGGTGAGGCAACGAGGGCGCATGAGGTGATCGCCTAAACTGATGTTTGCCGCTCATGCCTGCCTATTGTGAAGTCGCTCTGCCCGTGCCGCTGGACCGGACGTTTACCTACGCGATCCGCGAGGGGCAAAGACCGCAGCGCGGGGCGCGCGTGATCGTGCCGTTTCGCAACGAGAAGCTGATCGGGATTGTGACGGCGCTGAATGAAGTCGCTTCACCGAATGTCGAAGTTCGTTACCTCGAGGCGGTACTCGATGACAACATGGACGAAAACCAGTTCAAGGGGGCCCCGGCGGACGGCGGGCCGCTGCTGAGCGAGCACCTGATGAAGCTGGGCGAGTGGATCGCACAGTACTACCTGGCTCCTCTGGGCGAGGTGCTGCGGGGGATGCTGCCGTTGATGGCGGAGGTGCGGCGGATGGTGTACTACCGCATGACGGACCTGGGGCGCGATGTGCTGGCACGGATCGTGGAGGATGCCCGGGATTTCCCCGCAGGGACTGAAGCCTGGAGTCTGTTAGAGGCCTCTTCGGCACGACTGAAGTCGTGCCCTGATACAGAACAAGACCACGGAACGAGTCGCGCGGCAGACGTGCGCAACCTGCAGCTGCGCGTGCTGGAGCGGCTGGCGAGCGGAGAGCCCGTCAAGGTGTCCACGCTGCGCACGGCGACAGGGGCCACGCTTCCGCTGCTGGCATCGATGGTGCGAAAGAAATGGATTGCGCGCGAGACCGCGGCGATGGAGCGTGATGCGCGGCGCACCGAGCGCTACGTGGTTCTTCAGCCGGAGACGCGACTGCCGAAGCTCACGAAAAACCAGCAGGCGATCCTGGCGGAACTGGCGGCGTGCGGTGGCGAGATGGCATTGGCGGAGCTGCGCAAGAAGGATCTGCCCTCATCCACGCTGCAAACGCTGGTGCGGCGGGGATTGGTGTGCATCGACGAGCGCCCGATGGCGTTCCGGCTGGGCGGTATTGAAGGCGCGACCCCGCCCTTGCGACTCAATGAGCCGCAGACCGAAGCGCTAGCCGGGGTGGTAGCGAAACTGGGGGGCTTTCATGCGTTCCTGCTGCATGGCGTGACGGGTTCAGGCAAGACTGCGGTGTATCTCGCCGCTATGCAGCGCGCGCTCGATTACGGACAGGCGTCGATTTTGCTGGTGCCCGAGATCGGGCTGACGCCGCAGAGCGTGGGCCTGCTCGACGCGGCGTTCGGAAACAAAGTCGCGCTGCTGCATTCTGCGCTCACGCCAGAAGAACGCAGCGAGCAGTGGCGGCGCATCCGGCGGGGCGAGGCGCCCATCGTGGTGGGCACGCGCTCGGCGATCTTCGCGCCCGTGCCGAATCTCGGCCTGATCCTCGTCGACGAGGAACACGACCAGAGCTACAAGCAGGAGGAAACTCCGCGCTACAACGCGCGCGATGTGGCCGTAATGCGCGCCAAGTTTGCGAATGCGGTTGTCGTGCTTGGTTCGGCGACGCCCTCGCTGGAGAGCTGGCAGAATGCTGCCCAGGGCAAGTACGCGCTCATCAGCATGAGTCAGCGCGTGATGAATCGGCCACTGCCGGAAGTGCAGCTCGTAGACATGCGCCGCGAGTTCCAGGAGACCGGGCAAGAGCACCTCTTCTCTCGTGCGCTCATCGAGCAGACGCAGGCCGCTCTCGATCGCGGCGAGCAGGCGCTGATTCTGCTCAACCGGCGCGGCTACTCGTTTGCGGTGATCTGCCGGGCGTGCGGCGCGAGGCTCGAATGCCAGAACTGCGCCATTGCACTGACCCATCACAAGCCGCCGGCCGATCAAGCCGAGATTGCGCGAGAAGGGCAGCGGCTGGAGTGCCACTACTGCGGCTACCGGCGCACGGTGCCGGCGAAATGCCCGCAATGCGACAGCGAGCACCTGTACTACCTCGGGGCGGGATCGGAGCAGGGCGAAGAGCGGCTGACGGAGATCTTTCCCACAGTTCGCATCGGCCGCATGGATCGCGACACAGTGCGCGGGCGCCACGATCTGGAACGGCTGCTTGCGCGCTTGCATTCGGGCGAAATCGACCTGCTGGTCGGCACGCAGATGATCGCCAAGGGCCACGACATTCATGGCGTCACGCTGGTGGGGGTTGTGGGCTGCGATCACGCGCTGTCCATGCCGGATTTCCGCGCCGCCGAACGCGTGTTTCAACTGATGACGCAGGTGTCGGGGCGCGCAGGGCGAGGCGACCTGCCGGGACGAGTAGTAGTGCAGACCTACTATCCCGACCACTACGCGATCCTTGCCGCGAGCACGCATGACTATATGAGCTTTGTGGGAAAGGAATTGAAGTACCGGAGATGGATGCACTATCCGCCGTTCGGCGTTCTGG
>DATKLO010000101.1:0-74636 GCA_035542375.1 Steroidobacteraceae bacterium
CTTGAAATGCACCTCCGTATAGGCGCCGGGCAGCAGTTCGCCGTTCGGGTTCTCCACGCTCAGCTGCACCAGCAGCGTGCGCGAGGCCTGATCGATCGCATTGGAGGTGCTGTCGAGGCGGGCGACGTACAGCCGGCCCGGCCGGTCGGGGAAGCGCAGCTCGGCGTTGATCCCGGTCGTCATCATCGCGGCGTAGGTCTGGGGCACCCGTACATACAGCCGCAGCCGGCGCATGTCCGCGACGCGGAACAGTTCCGGCCCGGTGTTGCTGCCCGCGGCGATGAGTTGACCGATGTCGGTGTTGCGGGCGGTGACGATTCCGTCGAAGGGCGCCACGATCTTCTCGAACCCCGCCAGCTGCTGCAGGCGCTGCACGTTGGCACGGGCCGCCTGGACCTGGGCATCGTTGGAATCGGCGATGGAGATTTTCTCGTCCGCCTCCTGTTTGGAGACCGAATCCGAGGCGCGCAGATTGCGCCACCGCTCAGCCGTCACGGCCGCGATCTTCTGGTTGGCCTGGGCGGTGGCCAGGTCCGCCTGCGCCTGGCGCAACTGCGAATCCACTTCCGGCGCCTCGATCTCCGCGAGCAGCTGACCCGCCTTGACCGGCGCCCCGATGTCCACCAGCCAGCGTTTCAGGTAGCCGCTGGTGCGCGCGTAGATGGGCGCCTCGTAGTTGGCCTGCAGATTGCCCGGCAGCACCAGGTCGGTCAGATCCGAGAGCGGTTGCGGCTTCACCGTGGCGACGGTCACCAGTGACTGCGCTTCGGTGGTAGCACGCAGTTGCGCGGAAGCGCGGTGCGCCGCGAATGCGGCCCAGATGACCACGAGGAGCGCAATCACGCCCAGCACCGCCCCGCCGCGCGCGAGCTTGCGGGCGGTGGCGCGCAGCGCACCCGCCGAGAGCTTCCTGGAAGTGCCTTCGCCCTGCTGTACTGGTTGGTCCATGGTCTGGGATCTCAGGTTGTGTCCGGTTTGCGTCCGTGCTGCATTCAGGCTGGCGCGGGGCCGGGTGTCGCACGTCCCGGTGTCACGCGATCCGGTTCGCCTTGCCCGCGGCGCCCGTGGATCGCGGCGAACACGACAGGCACGAAAACCAGCGTCGCCAGGGTGGCCAGCATCAGGCCACCGATGACCGCCCGCCCGAGCGGTGCGTTCTGTTCGCCGCCCTCGCCCAGACCCAGCGACATGGGCAGCATGCCGATGCCCATGGCCAGCGCGGTCATGATGACCGGACGGAAGCGTGTGAAGCCGGCATCGTGCGCGGCCTGCACGGCGCTGGCGCCCTCATTCATGCGGTCGCGCGCGAAACTCACGACCAGGATGCTGTTCGCGGTGGCGACTCCCATGCACATGATGGCGCCGGTCAGCGCGGGCACGCTCAGGGTGGTGCCCGTGATCAGGAGAATCCAGGCGATGCCGGCGATGGCGGCCGGGAGAGCGGTGATGATGATGAAGGGGTCGAGCCACGACTGGAAGTTGATCACGATCAGCAGGTAGACCAGCACGATGGCGCCGATGAAACCGATGGCCAGTCCGCTGTAGGACGCGGCCATGGTCTGCACCTGGCCGCGCACCACGATGTGCGTGCCCTTGGGCAGCTTGCCCTCCAGAGCCTTGATCTGGGTGTCGATGTCGCGATGGATGGCACCCAGATCGCGGTCCTGTGCGGCACCGAAGATGTCGATGATGAGCTGCGCGTCGTAACGTGACACGATGGCCGGTCCGAAGCCACGCGTGATGGTGGCGAGCCCGCCGAGAATCTGCGGCTGACCCGTGGTGCTCACCGGCAGGTTTTCCAGATCCTGCAGCGTGGTCATGCGGTACTGCGGCGCCTGGGTGATCAGCGGATATTGCAGGCCCGTCTGCGGATTCAGCCAGAATGTCGGCGCGATCTGCCCGCTGCCCGAAAGAGTCAGGAGCAGGTCGTTGGCGATGTCGTGCTGACTGATGCCGAGCTGCTGCGCGCGACTGCGGTCGGTGACGACGTGCAGCTCAGGCTGGTTCACCTGCTGCTGGATGCGCAGGTCCACCAGGCCCGGCACGTGCCGCAGCGAACCCAGGAGTTGATCGGCGATGTCCCGGTTGCGCGGACTCGGGCCCACGATCTGGATGTCGATCGGCGCGGGCACGCCAAAGTTCAGGATCTGACTGACGATGTCCGCCGGCAGGAAGCTGAAGGTCACGCCCGGAAACTGCAATGGCAGCTGTTCGCGCAGTGTCCGCACGAAACCGCCGGTGGCTGCGTGTTCCCCGGTCAACGACACGAGGATGTCCGCATCGCTGCTTCCCACGGTGCCGGAGTTGCCGTAAGTCAGATTGATGCTGGAGACCGGCAGGCCGACGTTGTCCACCATGCTGGCGATCTGACGCGGCGGAATGACTTCACGCATGGCCGCCTCGACATGATCCACGAGCGCCGCGGTCTCCTCGACGCGCAATCCCGTGGGTCCGCGCACGTGCAGCTTGATCTGTCCCGCGTCCACTTCGGGGAAGAAGTTCCGGCCCAGGAACGGATACAGGAGCATCGAGCCGAAAGCCACCGCGAGAAACGCCGCCATGAAGGCGCCCCGGTGATGCAGCAGCGTGGTCAGGATCGCCTGATAGCGGTCGCGGATGATCTCGAAGCGTTTCTCGAACCGCAGCTGGAAGCGACGCAACGGACCGGCGCTGGCGGCCAGGGCGCGCTCCTGCTCGGCGGTGCGCAGCCAGTATTTGCACAGCGTCGGGACCAGCGTTCGCGACAGCACATAGGACGTCAGCATCGCGAACACGACAGCCTCGGCCAGGGGCACGAACAGATACCGCGCCACGCCCGACAGCAGGAACATGGGTATGAAAACGATACAGATGGAGAGCGTGGACACCAGCGCCGGAACGGTGATCTGGCGCGAGCCCTCCAGGATGGCGGGCTCGACGGCCTCACCTTCTTCCAGATGGCGATTGATGTTCTCGATGGTGACCGTGGCGTCGTCGACGAGGATACCGACCGCGAGCGCCAAGCCACCGAGAGTCATCAGGTTGATGGTCTCCCCCAGCGCATCGAGCATGATGATGGAGGCGAGGATGGAGAGCGGTATGGAGATGGTGATGATGAGTGTGCTGCGCCAGCTCCCCAGGAACAGGAGCACCATCAGTGCAGTCAGCGCGGCGGCGATGACCCCCTCCATGACGACACCCTTGACGGCGCCACGCACGAACACGGACTGGTCGCCCGTGGCAGCAACCGAGGCACCGTCGGGAAGCAGCTCACGCACCCGCGACAGGCGCGCCTTGATCTCATTGACGATGCTGAGAGTCGAAGCCGAGCCGGTCTTCTGGATGCTCATCAATACAGCGCGCTGCCCGTCCACCCGCACGATGTTGGTCTGGGGTGGATGTCCGTCGTGCACGAAGGCGACATCGCGCACATAAGTCACGGCACCCGCGCCGTTCTGGCTGCGGATCGGCAGGTCGTTGATGTCCTCGACCCTGATCGGGCTGGCGTTGAGCTTGACGTTGTATTCGCGGTCGCCGATCTTCTGGGTGCCCGCCGGCACGATCAGGTTCTGGTTGGCGATCGCATTGTTGACATCACTGGCCGTCAGGCCCTGGGCGCGCAGCGCCTCGGGCTTGAGGTCGATCTGGATCTGGCGCGTCGCGCCACCGTACGGATAGGGGATGGAGGCCCCGGCGATGGTCGCCACCTGCGCGCGCACCACCTGGTTGGCGAAATCGAACAGCTGCGCCTCGGTGTGCCGGTTGCTCGAGAGGGCCAGCTGGATGATGGGCACGCTCGAGGCGTTGTACTTCAGGACCAGCGGGGGCTGCGCGCCCGGCGGCATGAACTTGAGGGACAGCTGCCCGAAGGCCGTGCACTGCGCCATGGCCAGGTTGATGTCCACGCCCGGCTGGAAGAACAGCTTGATGACCGCGTAGCCGGGATAGGTCTGCGACTCGACGTGCTCGATGTCGTTGACCAGGGTCGTGGCATAGCGCTCGATCTGGCCCGTGATGCGCCCGGACATCTCATCCGGCGGCATGCCCGAATACTGGTACGTGATCGCGATGATCGGAATGCGGATGTCCGGAAAGATGTCGGTGGGCATCCCCTTCTGCAGGGGCGTGCCGAGGATGACCAGCAGTCCGATCAGGGGCAGCAGCAGCGCGAGAACGATGAAGGTATAGGGGCGCCGCAGCGCCACCTCGACGATCCACATGAGCGGAGGATTCCCTGGAACCTGAGCTGGGAGCGGGACACGACCCGCAGCTCTCGATTATCGATAATCCATCGCTGCCCGCAACCTGTCAAAAGGGAGAGATCCCGGCGCCGCCAGCCAGGATCTGCGGCGGCGGCGCCCGCGGGCGCGCCACAACCCCCGGAAGTGCAAAGAAGAGTCCGCTGCCGGTTGAACCTGCTGGCTCTGTCGGGGTCGATTACAATGTAATCGGGAGGCTCGGCGGCAGCCGCTGCCTTCAGCCACGGCGGCCGCCGCCCACAGCTGGCACCGAAGCTTACAGTCCTAATGGAATCAAGGAGATAGAGATGCCTCTGCCCGTCAGGTCCGGCAACCCCGGGTTGAACGACCGGACCTTCTCGAGCCAGCCGCGCGCCCTCGGTGCCGAAGCCATGACGCTTCAGGGTGCAGTGAACAAGTCGTTCCTGCTGCTCGTGGTGCTGCTGGCGGGCGCGCTCTGGCCGTGGTCCCAGTACATGTCCACGGGCGATCCGGCCGTGGTGGGACCGTCGGTGCTGATCGGGCTGATCGGCGGACTCGCACTGGGCCTGGTCATCAGCTTCAAGGCCACTCTGGCGCCCTACCTGGCCGTGCCGTATGCGGCCCTGGAGGGACTGGCCATCGGGGGTATCTCCGCGGTGCTCGAGCGCCGCTATCCGGGCATCGCCATCCAGGCGGTCGGGCTGACCTTCGGCGTGCTCGCGGTGCTGCTCGTTGCCTACTCGACGCGCCTGATCCGCGCCACGGAACGGTTCCGCTCCATCGTCATCGGCGCGACGGGCGCCATCGCGCTCGTGTATCTCGTTTCGCTCGTGCTCGGCTTCTTCCATGTGTCGGTGCCGGTCCTGAACGATGCGACACCGCTGGGAATCATCGTCTCGCTGGCCGTGTGCGGCGTGGCGGCACTGAATCTCGTGCTGGACTTCGACCTGATCGAGTCGGGCGTGGCACAGGGCGCGCCGCGCTACATGGAGTGGTATGCCGCCTTCGGGCTGCTGGTCACCCTGGTGTGGCTGTACATGGAAATCCTGCGCCTGCTGAGCAAGATCCGGCGTCAGTAGCCACGCAGCGGCCGGTCCATCAGCTCGAATCCCGCGCGCTCGATATAGCCGCGGCGCCGGTAGAACTCGCGGGCGGCGGTGTTCTGCCGCCCGAGTTGCAACTGCAACCTCACGCAGCCCTCGTTCGCCAGTTCGCGTTCGGCCGCATCGAGCAGCGCCGCCCCTACTCCACGCGAGCGTGCTGACTCACGCACGAAGAACTCGTCGATCTCGGCCATCAACCCCTGATGCTCGAGACTGAACATGCGCACGGCGATCAGATAACCGAGCGCGACGCTCTGCTGGCTCGCCAGCCAGACTGCACCCAGGGGCGCCGGCTCTCCGGCCGGCGGCAGCAATCGAGCCAGAAGTAGCTGGATGCGCGCCGCATCGAAGCCCTCGATCCCCTCGAACGCCCAGTACTCACCGACGAGCGGCACGAGGTGCGCGATGTCAAAGGAGTCAGCGCGGCGCACCAGCAGCGGATTCACTGGCCCGGCTGCCCCTGCACATGGCGGCCATACCAGCCGGCGATCCGCTCGGCACGATCCTTGAGGAAGCTGGGGCGCGTCAGCGTGTGATACTGGCCGGGGTAGACGATCAGCTGCGCCGGAACACCCAGGGTCTTCAGTGCCTGATACATCTGCTCGCCACCGCCGATCGGTACGTTGAAATCCTTGTCGCCGCCCATGAACAGGGTCGGCGTGCGGATCCGGTCCGCATGCAGGAACGGATACGCCAGCTTCAGATACACCGCGCTGTTCTGCCACGGTGCACCCAACTCGTGCACGTACTGGATGCTGTATTCGTCGGTGCCGTAACTGGCGAGCGGGTTCGCCATGCCGGCACCGCTGACCGCCGCCTTGAAGCGCGGCGTGGTGGCGATCATGTAGTCGGTGAGGATCCCGCCGTAGCTCCAGCCGCCGATGCCCAGGCGCGCCGGATCCGCCAGGCCACGCGCGATCAGGTCATCCACTCCGGCGGTCAGGTCCTGCACTTCCTTGTGGCCCCAGTCCGCGAAGATGGCGCGCGAGAAGGCCTCGCCACGACCACTGCTGCCGCGATAGTTGATGCCGAAGGCCACGACGCCCTGCGCCGCCAGCAGCTGGCGCTTGAACTGGTAGTCGTCGAAGGCGAAGGAGTGCTGATCCTGCAGGTCCGGTCCCCCGTGGATCCAGAGCACCGCCGGATATTGGCGGCCGGGTGTGTAGCCGGGCGGCTTGACCAGCAGGCCGTGGATCGCCGTGCCGTCACGACTTCGGAAGCGCATGTCCTGCACTTCCCCCAGCTGCAGTTCGGCCATCAGCGCATCGGTGTGGTGAGTCAGCTTGCGCAGCGATCCCCCCTCGAGCGCGAACAGCTCCACGGGCGAGCGGTCATCGGAGTAGAGAAGCGCCGTGTGCCCTCCTGCCTCGACCACATCCGAGACCACGAAGTCACCACCAGCCAGCTTCGTCACGGCGCCGTTGCGCAGTTCGACTCGCGCGGGATAGACGATTCCGTCGTCTTCGATCGTCGCTGTCAGCGAGCCATCCGTGGCGAATACACTTGAAGTGACTGCCCGATCGAGCGTCGGCGTTACCGGGCGGGGGGCGCCGCCGGCGACCCCCACGAGAACCAGCTTGTCTTGAATGTATTGGCTGTACTTGGGCTCAAGACCCTGTCGGAACAGGATCTGCTTGCCGTCAGCCGTCCACATGAGCTTCTGCTGGTTGGGAACATAGACGCGCAACACGCGGCTCGGTGCGGAGCCCGGCTGCGCATCGATGACTTCGATGTCCTGCATGCCATCGACATCGGTTCCGCGCTCACGGGTCCGGACGAAGGCGATGCGATGGCCGTCGGCAGACCAGGCCGGCAGATCGTCGTTGAAGGCCGCATCGCTCGTGAGAGACTCGAGCTTGCGGGTCTCGACATCGAAGAGAAACAGATGCCGCGCGCGCCCCACTCCCAGGTAGCCGTCCTTGTCTTCCTTGAAATGCATGGCCTCTATTACGATGGGTTTTGGACTGGCGTCCTTGCCTGAATCGGCGCCACCCCTGGCCGCATCGGCGCCGCCGGACTGTTTCGCGACGTCGGTCGGGGCCTGCTCCATCACGAGGACCAGCCGCTTGCCATCGGGCGACCACTCATAACTCTCGATGTCGCCGCTGACATGGGTCAGTGTCCGGGCCTCGCCGCCGCGGCGGTCCAGCAACAGGATCTGGTCCTTGTCGGCACCGGCGGGCAGCGACAGGAACGACAGATAGCGGCCATCGCCGCTCCAGCGCGGTGCCGCGGTATCGTGCGCGGGATTCGTCAGCGGGATCTGCTGCCGCCCGTCCCAGCTGACCATCCAGACGGCCGTGCGCGTTTCATCCGCATCGCGGTCGTTGGTCGTCACCAGGTAGGCAACCCACTGGCCATCGGGCGACACCTGGGGATCGCTTACCGTCTGCATCTGGTAGAAATCATCGGGAGTCAGAGTGCGGCGGGCCGCCTCCGCGGCCGCGGCGCCCTGCGCCAGGCCATACATCCACAGACCAGCGAGGAAGCCGGCAGCTCTCTTCATGTCACGAATACCTTGAGTGAATGATGAATGGGACGAGGTAGGGCCCGAATCCACCCTGGCGGACGCGGCCGGACCTGCGGGATTGCGGTTTTTCGCGATCGTACACGCGGGTCACGCGCGCGTACACATCCGAGCGGGCGGCCCGCCCCGTGCCTCCGTTAAGATGCGCGCATGATTCCTTTTTCCGTGCTCGACCTGTCACCCGTCACGGCAGGTGGCAGCGTCGCGCAATCGTTGCGCAATACGCTGGACCTGGCGCGTCATGCCGAAGAGTGGGGCTACCGCCGTTACTGGCTGGCAGAGCATCACGGCATGCCCGGTATCGCCAGCGCCGCCACGGCGGTCGTGATCGGCCACGTCGCTGCCGGAACGACGCGTATCCGCGTGGGTGCCGGGGGCATCATGCTGCCCAATCACTCACCACTGGTGGTCGCCGAGCAGTTCGGCACACTGGAAGCCCTGTTCCCGGGACGCATCGACCTCGGATTGGGTCGCGCGCCCGGTTCCGACCAGATCACGGCACGCGCGCTGCGACGCAATCTGGCCACCGACCCTGATGAATTCCCGCGCGATGTGCTGGAGCTGATGGGCTACCTTGCGCCCTCGCCACCTCCCAACCAGATCACGGCGATCCCGGGTGTGGGTTCGGACGTACCGTTGTGGATTCTCGGCTCCAGTCTGTTCGGTGCGCATGTGGCCGCCGCCCTGGGCCTGCCGTTCGCCTTCGCCTCACATTTCGCGCCGGCCATGTTGTCCGAGGCCATCGACGTGTATCGGCGCGGATTTCGACCCGGACGCCTGCCGCAGCCCTATTTGATGTTGGGATTCAACATCTTCGCGGCGGATAGCGACGACGAAGCACACCTGTTGGCGAGTTCCGCTCAGCAGGCTTTCGTCAATCTGCGCAGTGGGCGTCCCGGGCAATTACCCCCGCCACTGAAGGATTACGAAAGCCAGCTTCATCCGCAGGCACGCGCGATGCTCGCGGATGTACTCGCCTGTTCGGCCATCGGGTCGGAAGCCACCGTGCGCGCGCGCGTCGCCGATTTCATCGCGCGCACGCGGCCGGATGAACTGATGATCACCTCGCAGATCTTCAGCCACGAGGCGCGGCTGAGCTCCTACCGGATCGCAGCCGCCGTACGGGACAGTCTTCAGTCCGCATGACCCCGAGGAACTCCATGATCTGCACAACGGACTCTCTGCGCCTGTTACGCACGCTGGCCCTGGTCGGTCTGCTCGCCGTAGAGGCAACCTCGGCGTGGGCAGACGATCATGAACCGATTCAGCACGAGTTCCTCATCCGCCAGTTCCATACGGAAAGCGGTGCGGTGCTGCCTGAGGCGCACATCATCTATGGAACCTATGGGCATCTGAATGCCGCGGGTGACAACGCTGTGCTGTTGCCGTCGCATTACATGGCTGACATGCACGGCTACGAATGGCTCATCGGTCCCGGCAAGGCACTGGATCCCCAGCAGCTGTTCCTGGTCACCAGCGAACTGTTCGGCAACGGCCGGTCCTCCTCGCCCAGCAATACCCCGGAGCCTTTCCACGGACCGCGCTTTCCCGTGATGACCATCCGCGACAATGTGGAAGCGGTGCACCGGCTGCTGACTGAGCAACTGCACGTGCGTCACCTGCGTGCCGTGATCGGCTTTTCGATGGGCGCGCAGCAAGCGTTCCAGTGGTCGGTGAGCTACCCGGACTTCATGGACCGGATCGTGGCGACGGCCGGGACCGCCAGGACCTACGGCCACGGTTATGTGCGGCTGGAAGGTCAGATCGCAGCTCTGACCGCGGATCCGACCTTCAACGGCGGTGACTACGACAAGCCGCCCGAGAAGGGTCTGCAGGCTTTTGGCATGGTGTGGGCAGGATGGCTGTTCTCGCAGGAGTGGTGGCGACGCGAGCTGTGGCGCGGCGGACCGTTCGGCGACAACTTCAACGCGGTGGTGGAGCATTTTCGCACCAGCTTCATTCCCGGTGCGGATGCCAACAACCTGATCCTGCAGGTCCGTTCCTGGGAGAGCAACGACGTCGGCAACACCGGAGCGTTTCATGGCGACACCGAGGCTGCGCTGCGTTCGATCAAGGCGCGCGTGCTCTACATGCCGTCGGAAACGGATCTGTATTTTCCCGTGACCGATGCCCGCTACGAGGCGGCGTTCATTCCGCACTGTCAGCTCGCCATCATTCCTTCGATCTGGGGCCATCCGGCCGGTGCCGGCGCCTCGCCGGACGATGCCCGGTTCCTCAACGAGCACATCGCGGCTTTCATGCAGGACGGGACCAGGACCCACTGAGGCCGGGTCCCGAGGGAGACGGGTCATGTGGAATCTGTCCTTGCCGTGGTGGGAATTCCTGCTGCGCGCGACGCTGGTATATGCCTTCCTGATCCTGATCCTGCGACTCACGGGAAAACGGCAGGTCGGCCAGCTGGCGCCTTTCGATCTGGTGCTGCTGCTCGTGCTGAGCAATGCGCTGCAGAACTCCATGAACGGCGGCGACAACTCACTCCTCGGCGGCATGGTCTCGGCGCTGGCGCTGGTGCTGCTCAACTGGCTGGTGGGCTACCTGACGTTCCGCAGCAAGAAGCTGGCGCGGCTCGTGGAAGGCCGACCGCAGGTGCTGATCCACAACGGTCACGTCTATCGCGACGTGATGGAAAGGAATCAGCTCACCCAGTCCGAGCTGGATGCCGCGCTGCGCCTGGCGGGTTGCGGCTGCGTCGCCGACGTCCACTTCGCGATACTCGAAAATAACGGGCAGATCAGCGTGCGCACGCACGCGCTTCCCCGGAACAGCTCGTGACCACCTCGCGCAACCTGCAGCTGTCCACGGTTGTCTGCTCGTTTCTCGGCGTCGGACTGGTCTTCGGTTTCCAGCCGCCGCTGATCGCGCTGGTCCTGACCCGGACCGGAGCCCCGAGTGTCGCAGTGGGCGCGGTCACCAGCGTGAGCACCATTGCCGTGATCATCTTCGGCACGGTGTATCCGCGGGTCATCGCCAGAATCGGTCTGAAGCGCTCGGTCCTGGCGGGCACGGCCATCGCAGTGATCATCCTTCTGCTCATGCCGGTTCTGGAGACGGTCCCGGCGTGGACGACGTTGCGATTCATCAACGGCTGCGCGCTCGGGCTGGCGTGGATCGCCAGCGAGGTCTGGCTCAACGCGCTCGCGACCGACGAATCACGCGGGCGCGTGATGGCTTTCTACGCTGTTGCGTTTGCCGCGGGAGTGATGGCTGGTCCGGCGCTGCTGCGATTCACAGGCACGGCCGGGTGGCTTCCGTTCGTGGTCGGTGCCGTAGCACTGGCCATCACCGCGGTGCCGCTGCTGTTCATCGGTGAGCCACCGGCGAGCGCGGACACGTATCACCGCGTGCGCCTGGTGCATCTCATCCGCACTGCTCCCATCATCATGCTGGCGGCCCTCATCGCCGGCCTGGTGGAATCGGCCGACGTGTCGTTGCTGCCTGTATACGGCCTGCACCAGGGACTCGACGAGCGCGATGCCCTGCTGCTCGTAACCGTATTCCTGGCCGGCAATATCCTGTTGCAACTGCCTATCGGTTATCTGGCAGATCGACTTGGCCGCAGACTGGTACTGGGACTGTGTGCGGCGGTGAGTACGATTGGTCCCGTGTTACTGGCCGTCTCTCTGCGCACACCCTGGGCCCTGTGGCCGCTGCTGATAGTCTGGGGCGGCATGATGTATGCGTTCTATACTCAGGGCATCGCCATGCTCGGCGAGACGTTTCCTCCGCGCGAACTTGCTGACGCCAATGCGGCGTTCGTCATGATCTATTGCGCTGGCGGTGTGATAGGGCCCACGGTGGGAGGCTTGGCGATGGACCTATGGAATCCCAACAGTCTGATCCTGTTCCTCAGTAGCGCGACGTCCATACTTCTGGTCGCCCTGCTCCTGGAGTCTCGATTGACGGCACGCCTGCGCAGCTCGGAGAACGTATGACGGGTACCGTGACGATCAAGGATCTGGTTGCCGCAGAGGTGCGCCGGCACGCGGAGGATCTCGCGACCGTGCTGGTTGATTGTGTCGAAGGTGGCGCTTCGGTCTCCTTCATGTTGCCTTTCGACATGGAGCAGGCGCGCAAGTACTGGCGCGGCCTGGAACAGGCGGTCGCCGACGGCCGCGCGCACGTGTACGCCGCCCTGCAGGGTGAAATTCTCGGCGGTACCGTGCAGTTGTGGCTCGATACGCCGGACAACCAGCGCCATCGCGGCGACATCCGCAAGCTTCTCGTGCACCGTTCGGTCAGGCGGCTGGGACTTGCGACGCGCCTCATGCTGCATGCGGAAACGGAAGCGCGCCGGCTCGGCTTGTCGCTACTGACGCTGGACACGGTCACGGCGAGCCCGGCGGAGAAGCTCTACGAAACCCTGGGCTGGCACAAGGTGGGCGTGATTCCGCGCTTCGCGCTCTGGCCCGATGGCCGCTTCTGCGACGCGACGTTCCTCTACAAGGAGATCGGCTGAGGCAGGTCGTGCGCCTCACCCGACGCGGCCGAACAGTTTGCCGCCCCGGCCGGCAGCGGCGCGCCCTGCATCTGCGCCAGCGGGATCGGCCGGCACAGGTGGAATCCCTGGGCATAGTCCACGCCGATCAGGGCGAGCGCGGTGAGCGCGGCTTCGTTCTCGACGCACTCGGCCACTGTCTCGATTCCCATGACGCGGCCGATGCGCTGGATCGCCTCGACCACCGCGAAATCCACGGCATCGCTGCTGATGTCGCGCACGAAAGAGCCGTCGATCTTGATGAAGTCCAGCGGCAGTGCCTTGAGGTAGGAGAAGGAGGACATGCCGCTGCCGAAATCATCCAGCGCGATGGGACAGCCCAGATCCCGCAGGCGCCGCATCAGTTGCGAGGCGCTCGCCAGGTTGCCGATGGCCGCCGTCTCGGTCAGCTCCACGCCGAGGTGCCGCCCCGGCAGCCGGTTCGCGCTCAGGCACGTGCCAATGAAGTCCACCAGGCTGGCATCGCTGACCGAGGCGCCGGACAGATTGATCATGCAGGTGGGCAACGTGAGCCCACCGGCCCGCAGGGCGGCGAGTTCGCGACAGGCCCGATCGATGACCCAGCGGTCGATGCGCGGCATCAGCCCGTAACGTTCCGCAGCCGGGATGAATGCCATCGGGGCAATCAACTCGCCCTCCGGTCCGACCATCCGCAGCAAGACCTCGAAGCGCCTGGCGGTGGGCGCCGCCGCCGAGCCCGCGGGCGCCCCGATCGCGCGGATCTCCTGCGCGTACAGGACGAACCTGTCGCTCTCCAGCGCCGCGTTCAGCCGTTCGACCCAGCGCATCTCGCCGTGCCGGTTCTTGACCTCCTGGTCATCAGGCCGGTAGAGCTGCACCCGGTTGCGGCCATTGTCCTTGGCGAGATAACACGCCTGGTCGGCCGCGCTGAGCGTCTCGCTCACCGTCGGCAGGGCCTCACCCAGGGCCAGCACGCCAATGCTGGCGTTCACGACGAAAATGCGATCCTGCCAGCGGAAACGCAGGTCGGCGATCCGGCACCGGATGCGCTCGGCCAGAACCAGGGCATCCACCGCGGGACAATCGGGCAACAATGCACCGAACTCATCGCCGCCGAGGCGCGCGAGCACATCGCTGGCACGCAGTTGCGCCCCTACCAGCCAGGCGACCTGACGGATCAGCTCATCGCCCGCCGCATGGCCGCACGTGTCGTTGATGACCTTGAACTGGTCGAGATCGAAATACAGCAGCGAGTACTCCCTGCCGGTGGCGCGCTGGTCCTCGATGGCGACAGCCAGGCGCGACTCGAATTCGCGGCGGTTGGTCAGTCCGGTGAGCGAGTCGTGCGTGGCCTGATGCTGCAGGCGCGCGGCCAGTGCCCGCTCGTGTGTGATATCGCGCAAGACGAGCACGATGCCGAAGGACTCGCCGTTGCGATCGCGCAGTGGGGCGGCTCGCTCGTGCACAGGGATCTCCAGCCCGTGGCGCGTCCTCAACAGCACGCCATTGGCCGCACCGGAGACCGACTCGCCGACGATGACCCGCTCGAGCTGGGCGATGATGCTGGGCTCGTCCGATTGGGGAGCGATCCGCAGCAGCTCGGTCAACGTGCGACCAAGTGCCTCCGCGTGTGACCAACCCGTCAAACGCTCGGCGGCGGCATTCATGTAGGTCACGCGGCGATCGCGGTTGGCGGTGATGACTGCGTCCGAAATCGACCCCAGCGTGACGTGCGCGCGCTTCTGCTCGATGTAGATCCGCTCTTCGCTCGCGCGCAGGTCGCTCGCAAGCTTCTCACCCCGAACCAGATTGCGCCTCGAGATCGCCGCACCCACCGCTACCAGCGCGGCGCTGCACAGGCACAGCAATACGAGCAGCAGGTTGGTCACCGCGCGGGACAGGTTTCCCAGGTACACCGTGAAGGCATCTTCCAGCGGGGCGACCCGCTGATGGGTCTCATCGGCCTGCGCCACCAGTGCGGCCACTCGCCGCGCATCGGGATGTCCGCTGGTCATCTCCTCGTGCAGGTTGGCGGCGATCGTAGACAGCTGCGCCATCAGCGCATCGCCGCGAGCCCAGAAGCCGATGGCGCTGGCCATCATGGAGTTGTGCTGGAACAGCCCGAACAGGCGGATCATCCAGGGCACGTCGTGCGGATCGTTGCGACCCCGGAGAAAACCGCGCGCAGCGACCGTCGTATCCGGGTGCGCGCTCTGCAACTCCTGCCGCGCCAGCCGGTCACCGAGCGGGACGGCCAGCTCCTCTTGAAAATGACGGTAATCGGTCTGGCTACCGCTCGCAGCGTACTTGTGGAGCTCCGCCACGGCCTGTCGTTCGGCCTTGGACCACATGCCTTCGCCGTTGACGTAGGCACGCAGTCCGGAGAGCACCACGATACTGGCCACGCTGAGCAGCAGCATCAGCGACATGATCAGCACCAGGGGCCAGGTCACTGATACCAGCTTGCGGTCGGCGCCAGCGGCGGAGGTCGGAACCGGACTCAAGGACATGATGCTGCGTCTGCGAAGCCGATGATCGGTGTGGTTTCCAATAGTCTCATGCAGTTGCGGAGGTTGGCAGAAACCGCAGCGAGTGGCGCGGAGAACTGTGAACCGATCCGCGCTGCGGTGCGACGTGGTTCACAGGGCTCGGCACTCGGGGTATCGCAGAGCTGAAAGCGGCGCGCATTGCGCGCGCAACATTCGGCGCCGGAAGGAACTCAGACAGACTGCAGCGGCCTCAACTCGACCAGGGATATCAACACTGTGAGCAGCGTCGCCGGATCGGCGCGCTCGCCGAGTATCAGCAGCGACGGCTCGCGCTGGCCGCGCAGCGCCGCACACCCAGCCGCCAGCGCCGCGACCGGACAACGCCAGGGGCCTGCGTGGCCTGGCACTTCGATGAGACCGAAGTCCCTGCCCGGTGCGTTGGTTGATCGATCGGCCGCGGGCATGGACTGCAACTGCGTGAGCAGCGAGTGCGCCTGGCCCGCCAGTCCCAGAGGCAGCCAGCCCCGCGGTGTCGGTTGTTCGTCGGCACAGAGCCGCAGCGTGCCCGAATTCGTCGCAGCGTCCGATGTCGGGCTACCATCCGACTGCACCGGCAAACACTCACCGGCGATGCGAACATTGACTCCGGCCGCGGCAGCCGCGACCGCTGCAATCCACAAGAGCGGTTGTCCCGCGGGACACACTTCCAGCCACATTCCAGCGGACACGTCCTGTGCCGCAAGCCAGGAGGCCAGTCTGCCTGCGAACTCGGCGACATCCCGCCCACTCAGTGCACCCGCCGCGGCGGTATCGATCAGGGGCCCATCGGAGCCACTCGCCAACACGAAACAGTCTTGCGCCAGGGACTCGCTCTGGCGTGCGTACTGGCTGGCATGCACACGCTGGAGCAAGTGAGCGTTGGCGCTCACACACGCGGGAAACAACAACTCCATCCGGCAGAGCGAGTGCAATGTCCGACTCATGATGGCCGGATCACACGCAGCCGACAGTATCGACTCATGCGGGAGGCCCGCCGCTGCCAGATGCAGCGCCAGGATACCTGTCTCATCCAGCACGACCGGCCCCTCCGGAAGACGAGCCGTGTACGCCGGATGTCGCAGCAGATAGTGACCCACGGTACCGTCATACCCTGCTCGCGACAGTTGCACGCACCGCCTTGCCAGGTTTAGGCGGAACATCGGATTGACGATGTACCGAGGCTCCCCCGTATCTTGCTGCGTGCCGCAGGCCGCCGACGTGGCCGGCTGGGCGGGCTGGGTGGTCTCGGTGGGCTGGGTCGGCTGGGTCGGCTGGGGCAGGATCGCGATCAATCCGTTGTAGTGCGCGGTGTCGGAGTCATCCCTGAGCAATGCGGGCGTCGGACCGTCGAACAGGGCCGCCTCGCTGAACACGAATCCGCGTCGCGACGTGCCGGCGGTGAGACCGTCCAGCCAGCGACGATAATCGCGACCGTGAACCTTGGTACCACCGCGCTCGAAGTAGGGATCGGGCTCGCTGTTGGCCAGATGCACGTGCGCAAAGACCACGGCACCGCTGCCGCGATTCACACGCAGGCATTCCGCGGCAAACCGCTCCACGCCAAAGCGGTGCAGCGCATCGTGCGCGTGCACGAAATCGAAGACTTCATCCGCAAAGGGCAGCGGCCGGCCCGGATGATGGAACAGGATTTCGAGATTGCCAGGGCGTTGCCCGCTGCCCAGGAGACGTCGAAATCCACGATAACCCAGCACGCTGCTGTCTCCTTCCCACAGACTCACGATGAGCTGTTCGGGAAACAGTCCCGCGAGCCACTCGCCGCTCCATCCCGTCCGGCACCAGGTATCCAGGATCGCGCCGCCGCGGCGAACCGCCGGGCGAATGTGGGGCAGCAGGGTTTCGAGCGCGCGCTCGGACTCGTTGAAAGGCTGAAACGCCGCGTAGGCTTCGATGAGATTGCGCGACTGCTTCTCGCGAAGATAGTCCTCGTACTGGCGCGCCGTGCCAAACAGTCTCGCGGCCAGGACCTCCAGTGCACCCGGCTCGGACAGTTCGCAGGCGGGTCGCGCCTCGGTGAAGAACGCAAACCCGTCGAGCACGGGAATCGCATCCCGGCAACCGCACAGCAGATAGCCATGCAGCCGGTCCCCCTGCTCCCGGTAACTTCCCCGGCAATCCGGACAACGCAGCAGGTTGAGCAGGCCCGGGCGCATCAGGACTTACCGGTGCAGGTAGTAGAACTCGATCGCATCGCGATCGAAGAAGTAATAGACCAGCACGAGCAGGGCCGCGTACCACAGCGCGTACAACGTGTGGACCAACGGTCGGGGCAGGTGGCGGAGGAGCAATTGATACATGTCGGTACGGCCCGGGAGATTCAGCCCGCACCCGGGATCAGGACGCGCTCGACGGCGCGGGTCACCCAGAAGCTGAACAGGACGAAATGCAGCGTAATGACACAGGCGAATACCCGCCACAGCGCGGCCGGCAGCGGCGGCAGCGCGGCAATCGACTCTCCCGCACGCGCGTCGAACCAGCGAAACCCGGCGATTCCGGCACCGTGATAGGCTCCCCAGAGCAGATAGTGGAGCGACAGGTCGTGCCAGATGCCCAGCACGATCATGGATGCCATCACGGCGAGAAAGGGCCGGCGCGTGACCGACACCACCGGCGCGTAGACATATTCGCGGCACCAGCCGGCCAGTGTGATGTGCCAGCGCTGCCAGAAATCGGCGATGTTGCGCGCCACGATGGGCCAGTTGAAATTCTCGCGGATCCGTAATCCCATCAGCGCGCCGAACCCCACCGCGATGTCGCTGTAGCCGCTGAACAGCACGTACAGCCTCGCCCAGAACAGCAGCACGCTCAGGTACTGATGCAACAGCGGATGGCCGCTGGCACCGGCCAGCAATGGAGTCAGCTCCTCGCCGATGAGGTAATTGCCCAGCACGACCAGCTTCACCAGGCCGTACAGGATGCGCTGACCACCGTAGGAGAATCGGTCGGAATCCCAGCGCTTGCGCCGCAGATCACGCAGGTAATCATCGAAGCGATGGATCGGGCCCGCGGGCAGCGTCGCGGGCAGGAAGTGATAGCTAAGATATTCCCCCAGCGTGTGCGGTCGCAGATGGCCCTTGTACGCCTCCAACAGGTAATGGATCAGGCGGAGCGCATAGAACGCCATGCCCAACGGAAGGACCACGCGCAGGGTGAGCGATGTGCTGCTGTGCTCGCTGCGCGCGAGCAGAAGAAGATAGGCGCCAGCAATGATCGTGACGCTGACCAGCAGCACGTATCTCGTCAGCAGTCCGCGCCGTTGTAAGACGAACGTGACCACGCTGGCCACGGCAAGCAACGCCAGTGAAGTCGGCGACGCCATCGCCAGCAGACCGGCGCCACAGAGCGCAATCAACCAGGGTTGCAGGGCGCGCCACGGCAGCCAGGCCATGATGACGGCGGCACTCGAACTCGCCAGGACGAGTTGCAGGACGTCCTGCTCAGCCATGGTTCGCACGCGCCGCCATCAACTTGCCGGCGAGCCATTGGCTGAAGAGTTCGCGACCCGCCGCGGACATGTGCCCCTCGTCGCAGAAAGCCGAGTCCGGCAGTGGCGCCGCTGACCAGAGCTGGAAACCGTTGTCGCGCGCCAGCTGCGGGAGAATGACGGAGTCGATGCGCGCCAGCGATGAGGGGACCAGCGCCTCGGCCCAGGCAGCGCGCGGCAGACGGACCAGGATGATCCGCGTCCCCGCCTTCTGCAGAGCGCCCAACATATCCAGGTAGCGCTGGCGACTCAGGGACGAGCTCGGGCGGGTCGTCTTGAGGTGCGCGGCGTAGATCAACTGCTGGGTTTGAGTCTGGCGGATGCGACATTCCCGTGCGTCGGGAAACTGCTCTGCTCCGCGGTTCTCGCCGAAGTTGGGATCCACGCCGCTGTCCCCCACCAGCACCTGATGCAACGCCCGCTCCAGCGGCAGCAGGTTCTGGCGGATCGGAAAATGCGCGCCGCGATCCAGCAGCAGCAGGTCGCTCTCCAGCAGCAGGATGTCGGGCGGATGAGCGGCGAGCGCGCGCAGGGCCGGTTGCACGTCCCAGAAGTTCGCCCCTTCCCAGGTGATCCGCTCGAAGTCCACTGCCTGCGAGCCACCGAGACGGGCAGCGAAGTTCGCGTCGAAGTCGACTGCATACAGTGTTTTCGACGAGCCCAGAGCGACGATGCGCACAGCAGACGGCGGTGCTGGAACCGTCAGGCGCTCGAGATTGAGATTGGCGTCCGACGCAGCCGTTATATGATGCGCCAGCGCCGGTATCCGGTCCTCATTGGCCAGGAAGACCAGCAGTACCGCGATGATGCCGGCCGTGCCGTACCAAACGCTCAGCGGTGGAAATTGCCTCGAGGGGCTCAAGCGGACTCGAGAAACTCGAGAGCCCGGTCCAGACGATCGAGTGACATGATCTGGCGCGGGCTGAAACGCACGCCAAACTCGCGTTCCAGTCCGGCAACGAGTTCCAGATGCGCCAGCGAGTCCCAGCCCACCACGTCATCCGGGGTGCTCGCGAGACTCAGCATAGCCGCCTCGGTCCTGAAACACTTCGCGGCAACTTCGAGCAGGCGTCTGGCCCGGTCGGCGGCATCCGTCGCGCCCCCTTGCGCGCGGGCGCGCCGGTCCTGCAGCAGTTCACGCACTGCCTCCATCCGCACCTTGCCGGACAGGCCGCGCGGCAGCCTCTCCACCCGCTCGAACCGGCTTGGCACCTTGCGCGGCTCGAGTTGCCGGCCGCAGTGAGCCAGCAGTTCCTCGTTGGAAACGCTGTCCTCGGCGCTGACCACACAGCAGACGGTCTCACCCCAGATCTCGTCCGGCATGCCGATGGTCACCGCCTCGCGTACCGCGGGATGGCGCTGCAATACCTCCGTGATCTCCTCCGGGTGGATGTTGTAGCCACCGCGGATGATCAGATTCTTGTAGCGACCGCAGATCCAGTAGAAGCCGTCCGCGTCGCGGCGAGCGGCATCGCCGGTCCGGAACCAGCCATCGCGCAGCACCTCGGCAGTCAGCTGCGGAGCGTTGAAATAACCCGACATCAGCAGATCACCGCTCATCCACAGTTCGCCCACTTCATTCACCAGCGCCTCCGTGCCATCCGGCCGCACGATACGCAGCTGGCAGTCCACCGGGACACCGATGCTGCCCGGCCTGCGACTGGCCGCATCCGGTCCGCAGAACACGCCGCCGACTACCGTTTCGGTGAGTCCGTACACGTTGACGATCGGCACGCGGAAGGTGCTCTCGAAGCTCTCGCACAGGGCGGCTTCGAGCTGGGCGCCGCACGAGATGAGCAAGCGGAAGTCGCCTCCCTGGAATGCATCGCGATGTTCCAGCCCGAGCCGCTGGATGAGTGCCATCATGGTCGGCACGGCCACGAGATGCGTGATCCGCAGTTGATACACGGCATCGAGCAGACGGTCGATGGCCGTCACTTCGAAGCGCAGGGGACGGAACACCGCGATCGCGTTGAAGAATGCGATGACCGGCCCCTGGATCATGCCATCGGCGTGCGCCAGCATCAGAATGTTCAGGATCCGGCTCTGCGGCGTGTAGCCGAAGCGGCGCGTGAGCGTACGCAAGTGCGCAAACAGGGCGCGATGGCTGATCGCCACACCCTTGGGCTGCTCCGTCGTGCCCGAGGTGAACATCACGTAGGCCAGGGTCTCCGGGTCGATCGTGCGCGGTGGCGGCCGTGAACCCGCGGCTTCGAGCAGCCCGTGCAGATCATCCCCATCGGCCGCGCGGCGCAGTTTGCCGAACAATCCTTTGGCAGCCGCGCGGTCGATCATACGAACTGGCGCATCGCCTGCCGGAAGCTCCCAACGGACCGACAGCTCGCGGTCCATCAGAAGCAGGCGCGGTGCGGCGGCGGCGACCAGCGTGCGTGCGCGCTCCGGACCCATCTCGGGATCCAGGTTGACGACCGTGATGCCCCAACACATCGAAGCGACGAACAACAGGGCGGATTCGACCTCGTCAGCCGTGGCGATGATGACTCGGTCGCCCGCCTGCACACCCTGGGAGGCAAACACCGGACCCAGTGCTTCGATCCGTTCGCGCAACTGGCCAAAGGTGACCGTGCGCCCGGCAGCCACCAGCCAGGGTTTGCGTGCGAGCTGTGGAGCGCAGATCCGCTCGTAGCATTCGAAGGCGTCGGCACTCGCTGCGCGCTCAAGCATTGAACAGCTCTCTCAGTGTGTGTCGAAGTATCTTGCCGCTGGTGTTGCGCGGAATCTGCGTGACGCAACGGAACACAGCCGGTGCCCGCTCGCGACCGAGGCGATCCGAGACGAAATTGGCGATGGCCTTGAGTTCGGGTCCGGTAGGCTGCCACCCCGCGCGCGGCACCAGTACCGCGGCGATGCTCTCGCCGCCGGCGGGCTGCGGCAGGCCGCAGACGGCCGCCTCGGCAATGTTGGCGTGTTGTTCGAGCACCGTCTCGATCTCCAGCGGATGGACGCGCTCGGTGCCCTGCGTCTTGATGAAATTCGAGCGCCGGCCCACGAGTGTGATCCGGCCATCCTGATGCTGTCGGACGATGTCGCCCGTGCGCAGCCAGCCGCCCGTGAAGCACTGCGCGGTGGCTTCCGGGTCGCCTAGATAGCCGCTCATGGGCCACTCCTGCCGGATCCGCAATTCTCCTGCAGTTCCGGCGGATACCGGCAGACCTTCGGCATCCACGATACGGATCTCGCAGCCGGCCGGCCACCCCAGACTGGTGTCGGAGTGACTCCAGCCGGCGAGGCGCTGGCTCAGGCACAGGCCCACCGACTCGGTCAGTCCGTAGTAGTTGATCACCGGGATGTGGAAGCGTTCGAAGAAGGCGCTGACCTCCGGGACGCTCAGATCCGTGCCCGTGCAGTACATGGCGCGTGTTTCGGCCAGCAGCCCGGATGGAACGCGCTCACCGAGCAGATTGATCTGTCGCAGCAGCAGTGGCGCCGCGACGATTCGCTGCGGCCGCGCCTGCTGCAACAGCTCGAGTAGCGCGAAGATGTCGGTGCGCCGCGAACGCGGCGCGCACACCCAGTGCATCCCCGCCAGTGGCGCCGCCAGGAAAGCGTTACGCAGACCACTCATGCTCTGTGGGTCGGGGAGGTTCAGGAGCCGCTCCCCGGCTGACCATTCGAAGGTACGCACTGCGAGAACGGCGCTGCGCACGAGTGCTCCGCGGCTCAGTACCACCGCCTTGGGCTCCGCAGTGGTCCCCGAGGTAAACAGACATGCCGCAGGGATGCCCGAGTCGAATTCCCGCGGCAAGGCAGCCCCGGTTTCAGACGCCGCCGCGGCGGTGCCGGCCGCGAGCGAGTCCATCTCGAATTGCAAGGTCGGCAGCGCCCCATCCAGCGCGTGCCAGCGAGCGCGCTCGCTCGCGTCGCCGACCACGAGCGCGCGCGGTCCGATCTTGCGAAGAGCGAGCCGACGCAGCGTCTCGGCCCACGAGGGATCGACAGGCACAAAGGCGGCACCCAGACGCACGCAAGCCCAGAAAGCGATGAATGCCGCGGGGCCTTGCTCGCCACAATGCATTACACGGTCGCCCGCGCACACGCCGCGGGCAACGAGCTGGCTGGCAGCCCGGTCGATGCTTTCGAGCAATCTGGCTCCGGCCAGTGTTGCGGATTCGCCTGCCGTGGACAGCACGAACTCCGGGCCCGCCGAGCCTCCCGCGAATAGGGGACCGAGCATGATGCGGCTTCGAGCTCCTTGAGCGCACCGTTGTGATTCTTGTGGGGGCGATAGTAGCAACGCATCACCGGCCAGATGCGTTTTGTTACCAAAATGCCTGCGGGCCGACAGCTTGCGTCAGGTCATGGGCTGCGGCCACCGCACCCGCCCCTCCTTCAGATATCTTTTCATTATCAATTAGTTACCCGCGGAAAGCCGTTCTCCACGGGTCCGCGCCGCGCAGTCAGCTTCAGGTACCCGCCGCCTGCTCCCGGATGGGCAGGCGGCGGATGCGGCGGCCCGTCGCCGCAAAGATCGCATTGCAGATTGCCGGGGCGACCGGCGGTATACCCGGCTCGCCGACACCACCGAGGGGAACACTCCAGTCCGTGGCGGGAACCAGATGCACACGGATATCGCGCGGCGCCGTATCCATGCGCGTCACACGGTACTGGTGGAAGTTGTCCTGTTGCGAGCGCCCCTTCTTGAACGTGATCTCGCCAAGCGTGGCCAGGCTCACTCCCATGACGACCGCCCCCTCGAGTTGCGAGCGCACCCGATCCGGGTTCACGCGCGGCCCACAGTCGAAGGCGACGTCGACGCGTGGAATCTGTAGATAGCCCTTGTCATTGACGGACACCTCCGCCACCACGGCCACGTAACTGAGGAAGCTGTAGTGGGCGGCGAGCCCGAGGCCGCTGCCCTTGGGCATGCCGCGGCCCCACTCGGCTTCGCGGCAGACCGTCTCGATCACGTTGCGCAACCTCCCGGTGTTGACCGGATAACGCTGCGGCGACTCGCCGTGGTTCCAGCCGTCGTGCTGGGAGGTTGGATCGATCATGCGCGGCGCGCCGATGAGATCGAGCAGGAAATCGCGGTGATCGCGACCCGCCGCGGCGGCCAGTTCGGCGACGAAGGACTGCACGGCGAACGCATGTGGCACGTTGGACACCGAACGGAACCAGCCGATGCGCGTATGCGCGATGGCCTCCGGGTTTTCGATCCGCAGGTTGGGGATGTCGTAGGGGAGATTGACCAGGCCCATCCCGAGCTCGAATGGCGCCTCGTGGCGCGGGTCGGGGGCGAAGATCGAGATGATCGTGGGCGCGACACTGCGATGCAGCCACGCAGAGACTTTGCCCGAGGCGTCCAGGCCTGCCTGCAATCGCTCCACGGAAACCGTGTGGAAGAAATCGTGGTGCAGGTCATCGTCGCGAGTCCACGTCACTTTGACGGGTCGCCCGCCCATCTTCTGGGAAAGCAAAGCCGCTTCCGTGGCGAAGTCAGGTTTGGACTTGCGGCCAAATCCACCACCCAGCAGCGTGACGTGAACGGTGACCTGCTCGAACTTCAATCCGAGGTGCTTAGCGACATCTTCCCGTGTCACTTGCGGCGCCTGTGTTGGCGCCCAGACTTCGCAACGTCCGTCGACGATGCGCGCCACGGCTGCCGGGGGCTCCATCGTGGCATGGGCTATGTGCGGCAGGTAATACTCGGCCTCGACCTTGCGCACCGCCTTGCCGATGGCGCCGTCGAAATCACCGGCCTCCCGCACGACCTGACCGGGGTTGCGCGCCGCCCGTTCGAGCTCCGCGCGATAGGTCTCGGAGTCGTACACCCCATGCTCGCCGTCATCCCAGCTGATCCTCAGGGCGTTGCGTCCCTTCATGGCCGCCCACGTGTCGCTGGCAATCACTGCGACACCCGCCAGCGGGTGAAACTGCGCTGCGGCCACCGGCGCCGGCATCTCCATGACCTCGACCACTCCGGGCACCTTGCGTGCCTCGGCCGCATCGAAATGATTCACACGCCCCCCCAGCACGGGGGAGCGCGCGATGACGGCATACAACATGCCCTCGAACCAGGGATCGATGCCGTATTGCGCCTTGCCCGTGGCGATATCGAGGCCATCGAGCAAACGGATGTTGTCGCGGCCGATGATCCGGAACTGTGCCGGCGACTTCAGCCGGACCGATTCCCGCGGCGGCACACGCAGTTTCGCCGCACGGCGCGCCAGAGCGCCAAATCCCAGTTTGCGGCCGCTCCTTTCATGTACCACTTCGTGGTTCACGGCCTTCACCTCACCCACCGCCACACCCCAGCTCGCAGCGGCAGCCTGCTCGAGCATGGTGCGCGCGGCGGCACCACAGCGCCTCATGGGATCGACGAAATGCCGGGTGCTGCGCGAGCCGTCCGTATCCTGGTTGCCGTATTTCTCCTCGTCGGCCGGCGCCTGCTGGACGCGCACGCGACCCCAGTCAGCCTCCATCTCATCGGCCACGATCATCGGCATCCCGGTCCGCACGCCCTGCCCCATCTCCGAGCGATGCACGAGAATCGTCACCGTCCCGTCATCGGCTATGGCAATGAAGGCCAGCGGATCGTCGCGCCAGCCATGCGGCATGCCATCGGCTCCGTATTTCGGGGAGTCTTCTGCCTTTAGAACAGCGGGCACGGTAGCCACCAACACGAGCGCGCCCAGGCTGCGCAGGTGGGCCAGGAACTCACGCCGCGAGGGATCTGCCGGAAGCTGCGGTTCGATTCGTGCGTTCATGCCGGCGTCCCCTGACGGGCCGCCTGCTTGACGGCGGCGCGTATGCGTGGATAGGTGCCGCAACGGCAGATGTTTCCCGACATCGCGGCGTCTATGTCCGCATCGGTCGGCGCAGGTGTTGCCGCGAGCAGCGCCGCGGCCGACATGATCTGTCCCGCCTGGCAGTAGCCGCACTGGGGCACATTGAGAGCTTGCCAGGCCTCCTGCAGCGCTTTGCCCTGCGCGCTCTCGCCCACACCTTCAATCGTGGTGATCTTCTTTCCGGCCACGGACGAGACCGTGAGGACACAGGAGCGGACCGCCTGTCCGTCAACATGCACCGTGCAGGCGCCACACAGCGCCATACCGCATCCGTATTTCGTTCCCGTCATCCCAAGGTGATCGCGCAACACCCACAACAAAGGCGTGTCGTCCGTGGCGGTAACCGTCACGCTACGACCATTGATGGAGAGTTCCACGGTGCCTTGCTCCCCGCGGCGCAGAAGCGCCGCCACAGTGTTCAGTCGGTATCGGTCCAGGGGTCGGTCGGTCGACCGTAAGAATGCTCGCCGTATACACTAGCCGTCAATTTCTTGCGCCGGATACCTCCTGATGAATGCCATCCGTCCGTTCGTAGCGAGCGCGCTGTTAGCGTTTTCGCTCACCCTGCACGCGGCATCGCCCACTTCGTTCACACTGGCGCAGATGCTCCAGTACACCTACCCCGACCAACTGGCTGCGGCCGAGAAAGCCGATGCGATGGCGTGGGTCGTCAATTCCAGGGGTGTGCGCAACGTCTGGGTCGCACGCGGACCGGATTTCGTGGCACGGCAGATCACGAAGTTCACGGACGATGATGGGCAGGAGATTACCCAGCTGACGTTCTCAGCCGACGGCGCACACCTGCTCTTCGTGCGCGGAGGCGACCACGGGGAGAACTGGCCCGCGGAAGGCAACCTGGAGCCGGATCCAGACTCCTCGCCTGCGCAGCCCTCCACGGCGATCTGGAGGGCGTCGTTCTCGGGCGATGCTCCCGTGAGGCTCGCCGAAGGCGATGCTCCGGCCATTTCGTCGGCGGGTCAACTTGCGTATCTCAAGGACGGGCGGGTGTGGACAGTGCCGCTCGATGGTCAGGGCAACGCGGAGCAGCTCTTCTTCGACCGCGGCAAGGCTACCGATTTGAGGTGGTCGCCGGATGGCAAACATCTCGCGTTCGTTTCCCAACGCGGCGACCACGCCTTCATCGGCATCTTCAGCGCCACCGACCAGCCGATCCGCTACCTGGCGCCATCCACCGGCATCGACAGCTCACCACGGTGGTCGGACGACGGAACCCGAATCGCCTTCGTGCGACGCCCGGGCGAGGGTGGACCTCCAGAATCCCTCCTGCAACAGATTCCGCATCCGTGGTCAATCTGGGTCGGCCAGGTCAGTGATGCCTCGGGCAAGCGCGTATGGCAGTCGCCGCAGACCCTGGCCGGGTCCTACCCTGACGTGGAAGGACAGGCCAATCTCCACTGGGGAGCGGGTGACCGTCTCGTATTCCTCGCGTACCTGGATGAGTGGCCCCATCTGTATTCGATACCTGCGACGGGTGGTTCACCTACGTTGCTGACGCCCGGCCCCTTCATGGTCGAGCACGTCACGCAGAGCCGCGACCGACGCTACATGATCTACGATGCCAACACCGGCACCTCCGCCGGAGATCACGACCGGCGGCACCTGTTTCGGGTTGCGGTGGATTCACCAGGTCCCGTGGCGATCACATCCGGAGACACGCTCGAGTGGACTCCGGTGACGGCAGCCAGCGATCGGATTGCATTCATTTCCGCAGGAGCGCAGCAGCCACCGGTGGTCGCGACGATTCACCTGGATGGCACGCAGCGCAAACCGGCCGATGCCCACGAGCGTGGCGGCGATTTTCCCAGCAGTCAGCTCATCGTGCCTCAGCCGGTGACGTTCCAGGCCACCGACGGCGTCCAGGTACATGGGCAGCTGTTCCAGCGAACCGACCCGAAATCGCTCAAGAGGGGTGTCAGGCAGCCGGCAGTGATTTTCGTGCACGGCGGCCCGCCACGGCAGATGCTCCTTGGCTGGCATTACATGGGCTACTACAGCAACGCCTATGCGGTGAACCAATACCTCGCCAACCATGGGTTCGTCGTGTTGTCCGTCAACTACCGGCTCGGCATCGGTTACGGACGCGCCTTCCATCAACCCGATCACGCCGGTCTGGCCGGAGCTGCCGAGTACCAGGACGTGCTGGCGGGGGCCCGCTACCTCCAATCGCTACCGGGAGTCGATCCTGCCCGGATCGGGATCTGGGGTGGTTCATACGGCGGCTACCTCACGGCACTGGCGCTCGCTCGCAACTCCGACGTTTTCAAGGCGGGAGCCGATCTGCATGGCGTGCACGACTGGTCGCAGCTGCTGGAGCTGTGGGCCGGCAAGCCTTCGTCCGGCTACGAGAAAGGGGACCGCGAGGCCGCCGTCAGGATGGCCTGGAGCTCCTCACCCGTGGCGTCCATTGACAGCTGGAAGTCACCCGTGCTGCTCATTCATGGCGACGATGATCGCAATGTTCCCTTCCAGCAGACCGTGGATCTGACCCGACGACTGCAGGCTGCCGGAGTCCAGTACGCAGAACTGATCCTGCCCAACGAGATCCACGACTTCCTGCGCCACGCCTCCTGGCTGCAGGTGGACGGCGCCGTCGTGGACTACTTTGTGGGTGCTTTCAGCGTGCCGCAGTCCGGCGCCCCCCAGTCGAGGACTCGCTAGCCGCCCAGTGCTTCGATCAGAGCCTGCGTGCCGAGGGTCCAGCCGAAGAACGACTCGACGTTGAAGATGGTGGCCTCCTGCGCGGCGGGGGGCCCCGCCGGCATGGCGGCATCCGTGACCAGGATCGGCCAGTACTCATTGAAGTACGCATCGCGCAGCGTCGATTCGACGCAAACGTTGGTGGCGATGCCCGTAAAAAAGAGATACCGGATGCCGCGCACCCGCAGGACGGAGTCCAGCGTGGTACCCGCGAATCCGCTGTAACGGGTCTTGAGAACGACCACGTCGGCCGGCTGTGGGCTCAGCTCCCGCACGATCTCGAAGTCCCACGTCCCCTCCACCAGCAGCTTGCCGCGCAGTTCGGGTCTTGCCCGCATCAGACACAGCGCGGTCTCCTTGCGTGGGTTGGGCGACAGATCGCCGCCGCCGTTGCTGAGGTCCGGTTTGTAGCCCGTCTGCAGGTAGACCACCGGTACCCGCCGGGCGCGCGCCGCCGTCAGGACTGAACCGATGGCGCGGACCACCGCCTGAGCACCCGAGATGTCGACTCCCGCCAGGTCGAGCAGACCGCCTTTGCTGGCGAAGGCGTTCTGCATGTCCACCACGACGATCGCGGACTGCTCGAAGTTCATCCCGAGGGGTTCGGGTCGTGTAGGCAGCGTGAGATCAGACAACGTAGGAACCGCCCTTGCTGACGTCAATACCCAACTGGCGGTGCCAGCCTGCGTTGACGCCGCTGCATGATTGCACGCGGGTGACCGGCTTCGCCAGCGCACCGCAGCGTAACCCCCGCGCCGCCCTGCCCGGCTGATTTTGAATACATTCGAGCCTGCGCGGCACCTGCTGCTTGCGCGCGCCACCGCACGGTGCAACCATCGCGCCACAGCGAAACTGTTACCCGCATCCGGCGCCAGGAGTGTCACGCCGCCTGCAGCAGCAGGCCGGCATCCCGCGCTACCGGCTGTCCGGGCGAACAATGAGCTGATGCTTGCCTTCACTTCCGCAATACAACCAACTCGAAGGGGATAAGGTCATGCGCTCAACTCTGAAACTCATCGCACTCTCGCTGGCACTGGCCCTGGGCTCCGGGGCCGCACTCGCCGATCTGACGCCCTACAAGGACTACACGATCAGCGATGCGGTCTGGTCGGTCACCACGATCAAGGTGCACTCCAACATGGAGGATGCCTACCTGGAGGGTCTCAAGCAGACCTGGGTCGCCTCCAACGAGGTGGCGAAGAAGCTCGGCCAGATCGAGGACTACCACATCTATCGCAGCGACCTGCCCGACAGCGGCAGCTTCAACCTGCTGCTGGTCGTGCGCTTCAAGAACAATGAAATGCTGGCGCCCAACAAGGCGCGCTATGACGCGTTCATGAAGGAGTGGGGCGCCGAGCGCGACAAGAAGACCACCGAGACCGCGCAGAAGGAGTATCCGGCGATGCGCGACATCGTCGGCGAATACCAGGTCCGCGAAATCATCCTGAAGTAGCCCTCAGGCCACCGGTGGGCGCGCCGTCACGACGGCGCGCCCCATTGGATTCCCTCCCAGCATGCTGTTCGAACAGATCGCAGCCGGCGGCTGCCGCTCCTATCTCATCGGTTGCGCGGAAAGCTGCGCGGCCGCGGTGGTCGATCCTGAGTTGAGCCAGGTCGATCGTTATCTGGCGCTCGCGGCCCGCGACGGGCTGCGCATCCACTACGCCATCGACACTCACACGCACGCGGACCACTTCTCCGCCACGCGCGAGGTAGCGCGTCGCCTGAATGTGCCGATCGCCATGCATCAGGCGAGTCCCGCCCCGTTCGTGAACATGCGCCTTGGGGACGGCGAGTCCATCGTGCTGGGCAAGCTGCGCATCCAGATCATGCACACGCCCGGACACACTCGTGACTCGATGTGCCTGCGCGTCGGCAACCGTCTTTTCACCGGCGACACGCTTCTCATCGGCGCCACTGGAAGAACGGACTTGCCGACGGGAGATCCCGAGGCGTTGTACGACAGCCTGTTCAATCGCGTCCTCAAGCTCGATCCCGAGCTGGAGGTATACCCGGCTCACGAGTACAAGAACCGCGACCACACCACGCTGGCCCAGGAGATCGCGACCAATCCACGACTGCAGAAACGTGACAGAAGCGAGTTCGTCGAGATGATGCGCAACCTGAACCTGTCCATGCCCACGCATCTGACGGAGGCCCTGCGCACCAATCTGTCCGGCGGCAAGACCATCAACGAGCTGCTGGCCGAGGCCACGGCCATCGTGCCCTTCATGTCGCTCGGAGAACTCAAGAGTCGCATCGATGCGCAAGACCAGGACCTGGTGGTGCTCGATGTCCGCGAGCGCGACGCCTTCGTAGCCGGGCACGTGCCCGGCGCGCGCCTTCTGCCACGGGGCCAGCTGGAACTTCGGGTCAACGAGGAACTGCCCGACCCGACCGTGCGGATCCTCACCGTCTGCGAGTTTGGACGAGTCTCCACACTGGCCGCCGCTACATTGCGTCAGATCGGCTTCCAGCGGGCCATTGCGCTGGACGGTGGCATGAAGGCGTGGCGAGAAGCCGGCTATCCGCTCGTGACCGGTTGACCGTGCCGATCGGGCTGACCGGCTAACCGTGCGGAAGTGTCTGACCGGGCTGGCCGGCCGGCGCGCCTTTCGCCGGCGCCTCGAAAGGCAGGCCCGCGTACTGTTCCGCGAGGGCGATCTGCGCGTGCGGTGAGTTCCTGAGATATTCGAGTTCGTATTCCTGGGCGCGCTGATCGAAGTCACTGCTGCCGGGAAAGCGATGCAGGAGCAGGGTCAGGTACCAGGAGATCCGCACCGAACTCCACACGCGGCGCAGCGCGGTGTCGCTGTAGGCATCAAGCAGCGCTGTCGTACCGCTGCCGTAGAAGGCGGCCAACGCCCGCGAAAGATAATAGACATCGGAGACTGCGAGATTGAGCCCCTTTGCACCGGTCGGCGGGACGATGTGAGCGGCATCCCCGGCAAGGAACAACCGTCCGTGTCGCATGGGCTCCGAGACGAAGCTGCGCAACGGGGCGATTGATTTCTCGATCGCCGGTCCCGCGACGATGGCGTCAGCCAGTTCCTTGGGGAAACGTGCGCGCAACTCATCCCAGAAACGATCGTCCGGCCACTCATCCAGTTTCGTGTCCAGCGGCACCTGAATGTAGTACCGGCTGAGCTGCAGACTCCGTGCCGATGCGAGGGCAAAGCCGCGCGGATGATTCGCGTAGATGATGTCCGGCAGGGGTGCAGTCCGCGCCAGAACTCCGAGCCAGCCGAAGGGATAGTCCTTGGTGAATTCGCGGCGAATGGCGGCTGGGATGGATGCGCGCGAGACACCATGAAAGCCGTCGCAGCCGGCAATGAAATCGCATTCGATGCACTGTTCACCGGTGGGGTCGCGCAGGCGCACGGTGGGGCGCTCCGATTGCACACCGCGCAGCTCTACCTGCTCGACATCCGTCAGAACCTGGGCAGCGCGCCTGTCAGCGGCCGCGAACAGATCCTCCTGCAAGCTGGTCTGACCATAGGTCATGAAGCGCTTGCCGACGCAAGTGGCCACATCGATGAAGAAGCCCTCCCGCCCGGCCCAGACGATCCTCATGCCATCGTGTGACTGGCCTTCCCGGTCCATGCGCTCCGACAGTCCATTGGCGCGCAGGACATCGACGGTGGTCTGTTCGAGAACGCCGGCGCGAATGCGAGCGAGCACATGCGCCCTGCTGTGTTTCTCCACGACAATACTGTGAATGCCGTGCCGGTGCAGGATATGCGCGAGCAACAGCCCCGCGGGCCCGGCACCAATGATGGCGACCTGCGTCTTCAAGGGTGCATCAGGCGGGCTTGCGGGCGCGCAGATGCGCCGTGCGCAACTCACCTCGCTGCAGGACAAGCACCAGCTGCCGCCAGTTGTCCACGAAATGCCGTGCGCGCGCCGCGCCCAGGCGCTCGATCAGGAGGGGTTGCCATTCGCCGGCCAGCGAGGCCAGTTCGCGCTCGGCCAGCGCCGTGTACCAGGCGCTGCGATCCCGGACCTCGATGTCAACGAAACCGGCATTACGCAGAGCGCTGGCACTGTCCTCGGCCGACGCCAGGTTGTAGGTGAGACCCTCCAGGCGGAAGTATTCCAGCATGGCCTCGGAATACGCACCGGAGCCGCCCCGCAGCCAGTCACCGGCGATGAAGCGCCCACCCGGCACCAGAACCCGGTGGATGTCCGCGAACAGAGCCGGTTTATCCGGGATCTGCAACAGCGAGTCCTTTGAGAAGACGACATCGAAGTGGGCCGCGGGAAACGCCAGCGGTCCCGGCGACACCTGGAGGAACTCGAGACGATCCGGGAGTCCGGCGCGCACCGCCCGCTGCCGTGCCTGGGCGAGCAGATCGGGCTCCAGATCGATGCCGATGACCTGCCGCGCCCCATGATCGCGGGCGAGGAGGACATCCACGGCACCCAGTCCGCAGCCTATATCGAGCACGCGCGCGCCGCGGATGTCGAGGTGTTCGAGGATGCGTGCCACTTCTTCGGCGCCGCCTGGCGACAGGAACCCGTCACCCCAGACGATCTGCAGCAGCTGCTGCATGCCGTCGTCGTATTCCCCGATTTCCCCGGGCCGGTCGATCTTGATTTCCACCGTGGACCCCTGGCTCACCGGCCGGGCAAGCCGCTCAATGGGCGGGCTTTGCGCACGTCGCACTGCGCACGGCCGCCAAGGCGCGATCGGCGAGTTCGGCGTCGAAGGGAATGTCCTTCTCGATGTCCCAACCGGTAAAGGTCACGATCAGCTGCTCGGCGGGAAACACCATCAGCCGCTGGCCGCCGAGCCCGATGGCGTGCCAGATGAAGTCCTGCGAATCGGCGCGTGGCTGGAGCCACCATTTATATCCGTAGCGCAAGCCCTGCCAGCCCGTATCGATGGCCGGCCGCAGCGACTCCTGGATCCAGTCGTGTGATACCAACCGCTTGCCTTCCCACACACCATCGTTGAGGTACAGGTAACCGATCTTCGCCAGATCCGCTCCGTTGAGGTAAAGGCCGCCTTCGGTATCGACGACGCCGAGGTAGGTCCGCTTCCAGTGGTGTTTGATGCCAAGGGGCGTGAACAGGTACGCCTCGGCGTACGCATCGATGTCCTGTCCGGTCTCCTTCCTGAAGATGTAAGCCAGCAGTTCCGTAGCGCCGCTGCTGTAGTTGAAGACCGTGCCCGGATCATGCGCCATGGGCTTGTCGATCACATACTGCACCCAGTCATCGGTTGCTTCCATCAGGCTCGAATCGCTGCGCGGATCGTCGTAGGGCACGTCCTCCAGCCAATCGAGGCCGCTGGTCATGGTGAGCACGTCCCTCAGGGTCATCCGGCGCTTGCGCTCGTCGACATTCCTGACCCTCTTCGCATCGAAGTAGCTGAGCACGGGAGTGTCCACACTCGCCTTGAAATCGCCTCGGGTCCTGGCGATCCCGATGATCACGGAGGTCACCGTCTTGCTGACGGACTGCATCGTGTGAAGATCCGTGCCGTGGTAGTACGGGTGCCAGGCGGGATCGTAGTAGTTGTAGGGACCGGTCAGGCGAGCATTCAGGGGTCCCCGGGTCTTCGCCTGCTTGCCGTAGATCCTGCCGTAATCATGGTCGTAGGTTCGGCTGAACACCTGCGTGCCGCAGCGAAATACCTGGACGCTGTCCACCAGGCTGTACTTGCCCTTCGCCAGATCCGAGTCGAGCTGCGCGAGCACCTGCTCGTCGAGGCCCACGCTGGCCGGAGTTCCCTGCCGCCAGCCGTGAGTCGGCCAGGGTGGCGACGTTTGCTGAGCGCCTGAAGCGGGACGACCGACTGACAGGACCGCGATCGACAGCAGCACGGTTGACAGGACCACGACCAGCTGGCGCATGAGGGCACTCTCTCGGATCGTCGAAAAGCGGGGTGGTGCGGGTGGAATTCTAGCCACCCGTCCTGATCGCGACTACTTGCGGGCAGCTTCCACCAGGGCACGGATCGCCCACCGCCTGACCTTGCGGGCTTCCGCCTCATCGCGCCGCAGTACGTCCTTGAATACGACCAGGCGCCCCAGCCGCCGCCCGGCGAGCCCAGCGCTCCGGCGAGCCCAGCACCCCGGCGGCCCCAGCACCCCGGCGGCCCCAGCACCCCGGCGGCCGCCAATATGGGTAGCTCCCCCGACCAAGTTGGGTAGCCGCTGCCGATTCCGCCGCGGCGGCCTTTCTCCAGCATGTAGTCCACCGGACCCGCCGGTCCGAACTGGAGAAAACCGATGCCACGCTACCTGATCGAACGAGAGTTTCCCGCCGGACTGGCGATTCCGGTGGACGACTCGGGCGTCGCCCTGTGCCGTAACGTCATCCAGAACAACGCCGAGGACGGGGTGACCTGGATTCATTCCTACGTGACGCCCGATCGCAGGCAGACCTTCTGCATCTACGACGGTCCGTCGCCGGAAGCGGTACGGCGGGCGGCCACCCGCAACAAGCTCCCCATCTCGAGCATCACCGAAGTGCGGGTGCTCAATCCTTACTTCTACAGCTGAAACGCAGGAGATCTGACATGAAAACCCTGATCGCGCTGGCAGCACTGTTCGTCGCGGCACCCGCATTCGCCGACGACGCGGCCTCTCACTCTGCCCCGACGGCGGCCAAGCCGGCCGTCCACCGTTACCTGGTCGAACGCACGTTCCCGCCGCAGGCCCTCAAAGGCCTGAACGCCGAAACCAAGAGCAAGGTGAACGCCAACAACAAGTCAGTCGGCGTGAAGTGGATCACCTCGTACGCGAACTCAGACGAGACCAAGACGTTCTGCGTCTACGAGGGTCCGAATGAAGCTGCCATCCGCAAGGCGGCTGAACTGAACAAGCTGCCGGTCGACAGCATCACCGAAATTCCCGTGACGCTGTCGCCGCGCTGAGACAGCCGGGCGCCGAGATGACAACTTCCGTGACCGTTCCTCGAAACCCCTCTTGCGCGGAACGGTCACGGCGGGCTGCCGCTGCGTTGTTCATTCCCAACGCCCCGTTCGGCTCCTCGATATGGGGAGCGCAGGTCCACAAGCTGGGTAGCTCGCGCCGATTCGCACCAGAACCGGTTTCTCCAGGATGAACACTGACCGTGGGGTACCAACGGAGAGAGACGATGAAAGGACTGATCACACTGACCGCAGCGCTGCTGCTGACCTTCATCCTGCTGGCGCCGTCCGCCGACGCGACGCCTCTGGCGCCGATGGCCGGTCCCAAGGCGCCCATGCACCTGGCCAGCGAATGAAAACCGTTCCCGCTACGACTCGCTGGCGTCATCCTGACGGCGCGCCAGCTTCACGGCCGCCACTCGCGATGCGACTCCGAGCTTCGCCAGGATGGCCGATACGTGCCGGTCAACGGTCCGGGTGGAAAGAAACAGCCGTTTGGCAATCGCTCCATTGGTCAGACTCTCGGACATCAGCGCCAGAATCTGCGCTTCCCTGCGTGTCAGGCCCCGTGGATGACTCCTGGTGGAATCACGCTGTCCGCGCGGCACGTTGCGTATTCCGTCCTGACGCATTCGCCTCCTGAGCATCGCGATCGCGGGCCACGCTCCGAGTCGCTGCAACTGCTCGAGTGCCTCAAGCTGCTGAGGCTCTTCGCCGCAATCCGCAAGGACACGCGCGGTTTCATATGGGCAGCCGAGTTCCGACCAGGCGTTGGCCGCAGCCTTCCAGTCACGCGAGAGTTCCAGGCGGTACGGCGCGGCAATGTCATCAGGCGTTGCCTCGAGTTCCCCCACGGCACGAAGCGCCGCGGTCAGCGCACCCTTCAGCCAGGGATCCCGCTGTCGGGCAGCCAGTTCATAGGCTGACCGGACGTACCCGGATACCTCTTCCCACTGATCCGTCAGCCGACCCAGATCGGCCAGGGCCACCGCCACCGGCCCGATCCTTTGCAGCTCCTGGGTGGTATCCGCCAGTGTCCGGGCTTCCTCCAGCACCGCGCGGGCATCGGGATCGCCGCGCCGAACCCGCAGGTGCCCGATTACCGTGAGGGCCGGCAGGCGACTGACATTGATGGCACGTGGATGCCGCAGCACAGCTTCCGCATCCTCGCTCGCCGCATCCCAGTCGCCGCGCTCGAAATTCAGGCGCGCCCGCCAGGCAAGCATGTAGAGCCGCCAAGAGTCCAGATCGTGCGCTTCACAATAGGCCAGCCCGGCTCCCAGGGCTTTCTGCGCCGCTTCATAGCGCCGCGCCGCGGTGGAACTGGAAGAGAGGTTCGTATACGCACGCGCCGCGTGTTCCTGCAGACCATGCTCCAGCGCCAGAGCCAGGCTCCGGTCGAGATCCGCCCAGCCGCCTTCATCGCCACCCATCGACCGCGATGTACCCCGGTTGTTGAGAGCGTGGCTCAGCGTATCGATATCCTCCAGTCGCTCCGCGAGTTCGATCGCGCGGTTGGCCCAGCTCACGGCCGCCACCGTGTCGTGAGCCAACATCCGCAGTTGCGATTGATTGCTGTAGGCCATTGCAAGTTCCCGGCCAGGTGCAAGCCCATCCAGTGTGGTGATCGCGGCGTTCGCGTAGCGATCCGCGTCCGCACCCCGTCCCGCGAACCAGCTCAGACGCGACATCCAGCGCAGCGTGTCGCCTTCCTCCCGTGTTCGACCCTGCGAGCGCCAGTGCGTGAGGGCCTCGAGACGCGCGGCGAGCGCCTGTTCGGTTTGACCGGTCAGGTAGTACTCGTACGACAGATGCTGTTGCAGCTGTGCCCGCTCGTCACCCGACAGGCGCGCTCCATACCTGAGGGCTGCCTCGAAATGTGCCGCAGCCTCCCGATGCGAACCCACCGATCCAGCCTGCGCAGCCGCAACAGGTGCCAGCCGCAACACGGCGTCCGCGTCCCTGGCCCCATCGGCATGGTGCACGAGTCGGGCCGCGGGTATATCAGACTGGGCCGCGAGCAACCTGAGCGCCTGGGCGTGCAGACTCTGCCGCAGCGTCGGGAGCAGGGATTCCTCCACGGCTCGGCGCACCAGCTCGTGGCGGAATCCCAGGGTGTCATCGTCGTGCAGCACCATGCCCACTTCGACACATCCCGCTATGGCTGCATCGTCTGCCTGCAACGCCTGACGGACCAGCGACAGTTCCGTCTTGCCGGGCACCACAGACACGAGCTCCGCGACCTGCCTGGCCGCGGGGGAAAGGCGCGCGGTCCGCGCGAGCACCGCGTCGCGAACCGTCGCCGGAACGGAGTCGATGCCCGACGCCAGCACTTCCGTGACGAACAGGGGATTGCCAGCGGTGATGCGGTAGAGACCTTCCGGCGAACGCCCCGCGGCGCGGGCCAGTTCGGCAACCGCGGCCTCGGACAGCGGCGTGATCGAGACCCGCGCCATGTTCGCGCGCGGCAGATCGCCGATCACCCCGCGCAAGGGGTGCTTCGAGTTGACTTCATCGTCGCGGAAGGAGACCGCGATCATCGAGCGGGTGGTGTGAATGCGCCGTCCCAGGAACTTCAGCAGATCGAGTGTCGCCTCGTCCGCCCAGTGCATGTCCTCGAACACCACCAGTGTCGGTTCACGTTCCAGCTCATCGAGCGCCAGCGCAAAGAGGTCCTCGCGCCGGGCCCCGGAACCGAGTGCCGTCAGCAGCGCTCCGCCGGTCCGTCGGGCCACATCCCACAACGGCGCCAACGGGCGCGGCGCGAACAGATCGTCGCACCCTCCCCACAGCACCCGCACCGCGGTCTGCGCCGCGGCGAATTCGCGCAGCAACAGGGTCTTGCCCACGCCGGCTTCGCCACCAACCAGCACCACGATGCCCGACTCGGTGCGCGCACCCTGCAGTCGTTGCGCGAGATCGGCAAGCAGACGCTCTCTTTCGAGCAACTTCACTCGGCTCATGGGAAAAGGCGTCGACCGATGATCCTGACACGAACGGACCGGGCAACGCACGATGGTACTGCCGCTGGCGCACCGAAGTCACCTGCCGGAAGCGGCCGGACGGTTGCGCGTATCTATAACATGATATATAAATAGTTATGCAACTGAGATCGGGAACGTGATGGACGTGGTCCGGGATCTGGGGCACTTGACCCTGGGGAGCCGCCTGAAGCGGCTGGGCGAGCGGCTACAGGCGCAGGCCCAGGACCTGATCGAGGAAGCCGGTGTCGAACTGCCCGCCTCGCACTATCCGCTGCTGGCCGCGCTCGACCGGCTCGGCCCGTCGGGTGTGGGAGAACTGGCCCAGGCCGTTGGCATCAGCCAGCCGGGAGTGACGCGGATGCTGGACAATCTGCAGTCGCGGGGCTGGGTGAGTTCGCAGCGCCAGAGCGCTGACCGGCGGGTACGGCCCATCGCGTTGACTCGGTCGGGTCGCCAGTTGATCAGCCGCTCGAAGCAGGCAATCTGGCCCAGGATCGAAGCCGCGGTCGCCGACGCCTGCGCGGGCGGTTCAGGTTCATTGCTTGCGCAACTATCCGCGCTCGAGGACGCTCTCGCCGACGCGCCCTTGCAAGTCCGGGCGACGCGGCTTTCTGCACGAGGCCGTGGGCATGCCGCAGCTTGACCGACCCGTCTGGGAGAGTCTGCTCTCCTGGCACGCCCCTTTGTCCATCGGAAATGATCTGGCGCGACGGTTCGCGCCCGATGTGAATCTGTTCGCCTCGGCGCGCGATGACAGCCCCGCCGCGCTCACCGCACTGACGAAGCTGGTGCAACCTGGCGGACGCCTCTTCATCCTCCAGGTTCCACCGATCGTCGTACCTCCCGGTGTCCGGGTCCTGAAGGTGGCCAGGGGAGTGCAGATGATTGCGACCCGGAGCATCGATGCTCCACCCCTCGACGACATCGTGAAACTGACCGACGCCGACGCGCCGGAGATGCTGGCTTTGGCCACGCTCACGGAGCCGGGGCCCTTCCTCGAACGCACCCACAGGATGGGTACATTTTTGGGCATCCGCATCGACGGCCGGTTGGCCGCCATGGCGGGCGAGCGCTTCCGCTTCCCGGGCCATACCGAAGTCAGCGGTGTCTGCACGCACCCAGACTTTCGCGGACGGGGGCTGGCGCGCCGGCTGTCAGCAGCGGTCGCCGCCAGCATCCAGACGCGCGGAGATCTGCCCTTCCTGCACGCGTGGGCCACCAACCACGCAGCCATATCGCTCTATGAGTCGCTCGGGTTCGCGCTGCGCGCCGAAGTTGATGTGAAAGTGATCGAGCGTATCTGACACTCAACGGTTCGGGCTGCCGGGCAGCGCCGCTGCGCACCGCACGATTGCGGCTTCGAGAGCAATCCGGTGGCTGTTGAAGGCGTGATCCGTGTCCATCGTCATGCTGCTCGGATGCGAGACGGGGCATGGGCCTGCTGAGCGGATTGAACCAGGCCGCGCCCCTGGCAGAGCACCCACGCCGATGGCTCATTCCGTCATCAGCGGCCACCCGATTCCGGGTCGCTGCTCGAACTGCCGATGACCGCGGCAGCCTCGGCGCGTGTCCTGACACCGAGCTTGGCCAGAATCGCCGAGACGTGGTGATCGACCGTCTTGGTGGACAGATAGAGCCGCTTGGCGATGGCGGAATTGCGCATGCCCCGCGCCACCAGGGCCAGAATCTCCGCCTCGCGCCGGGTGAGCCCGAAAGCATTGCGCCGAGTCGATTCCTTGACGCCGCGGGGTACGTTGCGGACACCCTGTGCGCGCATCTTCTTGCGCAGCAGACGCTCGGCAGGCGCTGCTCCCAATTCCTTGAAAAGGGTCAACGCCTCGCGCTGCTCGGCCTCACCGCCGTGACAACACAGCACACACGCATATTCATATGTGCATCCCAGGGACTTCCACACTGCGGCGGCGCCACGCCAGTCACCGGCGATCTCGAGGGCATAAGGGTCTGAAACATCGGACGGTGTTTCATCAAGCGCTCCGACCCGAATCAACCAGACCGCAAGTTCTCCCTTCATGCGAGGATCCCGGCGCGCGCGCACCAGTTCATACGCGGTGCGAGCCTCCCGGATGACACCTTCACGGTCCTCGGTCAACCAGGCGGCCTCGGCCCGAATTGCCGCGAGCGTGCCCACCCGCTGCAGCTCACGTGCGCTACCTGCAAGCTCCTCCGCCTCCCTGATGGGTGTGGCAGCGTCGGGATCACCGCGCCGCACGCGCATGTGCCCGACGATCCGGAGCGCCGGGATCCGGGTAACAGCTGTGGCTCGCGGGTGCCGAAGCACGATCTCCGCATCCGCACTGGCGCCGTCCCAATCGTCCCGCTCGAACTTCAGACGGGCGCTGTAGGCCATGAGGTACAGCCACCACGAATCGAGATCATGGTCCTCGCAGTACCGCAGGCCATCCTGGAGAAAAGCCAGCGCGCGCGCGTACTCGCGCCGCGAGACCGCCATCGCACAGCAGTTGGTGTAGGCGCGAGCCAGTTCGATCTGCAGGCCCTGTTTCAAGGCAATCCCGAGGCAGCGCTCGAGATCCGCCCAGCCGGCTTCATCCGCAGCGATCAGCCGGGTCGTGCCGCGCGTGTTCAGTGCATCGGCGAGTATCTCAAGCTGTCGGTTGGGTTCCGCCCAGGCGATGGCACGCCCCGCCCATTCGATCGCGGAATCGATCTCGTGCGCCTCCATGTCGAGCTGCGCCCGGTTGGCATACGCCATGGCGAGCTCCGCGCCGGGCGGATCGGAACCCAGAATCCCGACCGATTCCGCCGCGTACTGTTCCGCCTGGCGACGCCGCCCCACGAACCAATGAAGCCGCGACAGCCAGCGCAGGGTATCGGCTTGCTTGAGGCGATTGCCCGCAAGACGCCAGACCCGCAGGGCCGCCTCGCGCGCGACGATGGCGCGTTCATGCTGGCTGGTGAGGTAGCACTCGAAAGCGAGTAGTTCCTGAAGGCGGGTACGCTCCAGTGGGGAAACATCGTCCGAATAGCGCAACGCCATCTCGTAATGCGACACCGCCTCCCGGTGCGCACCCACCGTTGCGGCCTGATCGGCCGCGATGGCGGCGAGCCTGCGGACTGCGTCGCCATCGCGAGCACCGTCGGCGTGGTGGGCAAGCCTGGCTGCCGACACATCCGGGCGGCCAGTGAGCGCTTTAAGTGCCGCGGCATGCAGACTCTGCCGCTGTTGCGGAAACAGCGAGTCCTCGAGCGCTCGCCGCACGAGCTCATGCCGGAACCCGATCGAGCCATCCGCATGCAGCACCATCCCCATGCTGACACAACCGGCGATCCCCGACTGGTCAACGCACAGCGCGCTCTCGAGCAACCAGGGTTCAGCCTTGCCCGGCACGACACAGACGAATTCCGCGATCGCACGGGCCGAGGGTGAGAGCCGCGCCGCGCGCGCGAGCACGGCATCACGCACGGTCGCCGGCACGGAATCAACACCCGAAGCGAGAACCTCCGTCACGAACAGAGGGTTGCCCCCGGTGATCTTGTAGAGATCACCGGCCGCATGCGCCGCCACGCCGGCGAGTTCCGCCACGGCCGATTCCGACAGGGGCACGAGAGACACCCTTCGTGTGCTGGCGCTCGGCAAGTCACCGATGACCATCCGCAGAGGATGTTGCGTACCGAGCTCATCGTCCCGGAATGTCGCGGCAATCATCGAACGCGTGGTGTGAATGCGCCGGCCGAGAAACTTCAGCAGGTCGAGTGTCGCTTCATCCGCCCAGTGCATGTCCTCGAGTACGAGCAGGATGGATTCGCGCTCGAGTACGGTCAGAGCCAGTGAAAACACGTGTTCGCGCCGATCCTTGGAAGTCAGCGCCTCCAGTAGCTCGCCTCGTATCTGTCGGGCGATGTCCCAGACCGGTGCCAGCGGCCGGGGCGTCGACAGATCGTCACACCCGCCCCACAACACGCGGACGCCCGCCCGGGACGCGAACTCACGCAGCAGCGTTGTCTTGCCGACGCCAGCTTCGCCGCCGATGAGCATCACGCAGCCCGCTCGAGTGCGCGCGGCCTCGAGCCACATCGCGAGGTCGGTCAGCAACCGGTCTCTTTCCAGCAGTTTCACGTATTTGGCAGGCGCTTCGGTCCGGGAACCGACAGTTTTAGCCGATCGGTGCCGTCACCGCAAAAGCGGCCCGCGATCCTCCGGGTGCGCGCGGTTCCCGCTCAGGACGGCGCGTAGTCGGGGGCCCGGGTATGGCGCGAACGAGCCGCGAATGCATAGGCAGGCAAGCACAGGGACAGGAACAGGACGGCGGTCAGTCCGGAGCGCCAGTCCTCGATGAGTGCCGCGACCAGAAAACTCAGCGAACCGGCCAGCACGATGCCCGTGGAGAACGGATACCCGAGAGCCCTGTAGGGACGCGGCAGGGCGGGATTGCGCCATCGCAGTGCAAATACGGACGCGAACGTGACCACGTAATTCAGCAGGATCAGCACGGCGAACAGCGCGATCAGTTGATTGAAACTGCCGGTCAGTATCATCGCGGTGCTTGTCACCGTCGTCGCGATCAGTGCCGCATGGGGGGTACCGCCAGTGTTCACGCCGGCCAGAGCAGCGGGTATCCAGCCCTCGCGAGCCATCGAGAAGAGGACGCGAGACCCGATGATGACATTGCCGTTGACCAGGTTCAGTGCGATCAGGATCGAGATGGCAGTCATCAATGCGCCGCTGCCGTGTGGCAGAACGACATCCGCCGCCGTGGCGGCTGGCAGTGTCGAGGCAGCGAGTACCGGAATCGGCAGCACGCGCAGGAAGGCATAGTTGATGAGCAGGTACAGGCCCACCACCATCAAGGCCCCGCCAATGATGGCGCGTGGCAGGGTTCGGGAGCAGTCCAGACTCTCCTCCGCGGTGTAGACCGGCGCATACCAGCCATCGTAGGCAGTGAGGATGGCGCGAATGGCCGGTACGATCGCCAGCAAGGTTCCAGCCGCAGTGGTGCCCGCGGCATTGAGCACGGCCCCGTTCGCGGCGGTCGCCGGCGCAACCGGATGGGACATAAAGCACGCCCCGATCAGGACCATCAGAAGAATGCCGGTTGCGGCGCTGACGCCCGAAATGAGCGAACTGCCGAGGCGCACGCCCGCCAGGTGCATCACGGTGAACAGGATCAGTATTGCGCTCGCCGCGACGCTTTCGTATCGCGCCAGGACTGGCCACAGCGTGGCGAGAAACTGGATCGCCGCGACGGCGCCATAGGCCAGAGTGGCCACGGAGGCCAGCCAGTCAACCCAGCCGACCACGAAGCCGGCTCCTTCGCCGAAGGCATGACGGGCGAAGACCCGGAGCCCGCCAGCCTCAGGGTATGCAGCGGCCAGCTCCGAGACGGAGACCGCTCCCATGAGCGCGTACAGGCCTCCCAAACACCAGCAGATCATGATGAGGCCAGGACTGCCCATGGCCGCCGCCACCATGCCGGGCAAACGCAGGATGCCGATGCCCACCATGGTCCCGAACACGAAAGCCAGGCCGAATCCCAACCCCAGTATCCGTCGCAGCCGCCGTGAAGAACTCATGCGGCGGCTGCCGACAGGCGCCCGGTGCAGCGCGGATGGACTGTTTCAGTCATTGTGACCGCTGCCCGTTCGGGTGATGGCCCGGGGACCCCGGACCGAGGGTATGTCATATCCCTGTGCAATTCCAAGCATTCGGCTGGGTCTGGTTGAGTTCCACGGTCGCGCGAGCGGCTGCGGTGCCCTCCGGGTCCACTCTGCGCCAAACCCGACAATATGCCTCCCAACCCATACGCACTTACCCTCGCCTCCTAGGTAGACGCCACGCTGGTCAGCTTTGTACGACAGACTATCTTGATGGCACCTCTGGCATCCCGGGCGCGCACTCATGCGAATCGAAGGCCGTCGCTACTTTCAGTGCGCCATCGCATGCTCCGGACTGCTGGCGTTGCTGCTCGCCTTCCCCGTCCGCTCGGTTCCGAGCTTTGCACGGCAAACCGGGATGGCCTGCGAGGCCTGTCACACGGTTTACCCGGAACTGACCCACTTCGGCCGGGTCTTCAAAGCCAACGGTTACGTCCTGGACAACGTGAAACAGGTCCGGGACGTGGACGCCCGCAGATCCGAACTGCTCGAGCTCGCGCAGATTCCGCCGCTGTCGATCATGGCTCAGGTCTCGTACACGCAGCTGAAGACTCCGCTGCCGGACCTCGCTAACGTCTCGGTCCCGGGTGAAGCGCAAAACGGCACGGCCGCATTTCCGCAGCAGCTGAGCCTGTTCTATGCGGGCAAGATCGCGCCGCATTTCGGCGCCTTCTTCCAGCTCACCTATGGCAACGATTCGGGCTCCATCGGCATCGACAATACCGACCTGCGCTTCGCCGACATGCGGATTCTGGGCGAGGATCGCAGCCTGATCTACGGCGTCTCGGTCAACAACAATCCCACCGTGCAGGACTTGTGGAATTCGACGCCCGCATTCGGATTTCCCTACGCGACGAGCAACGCCATGGTGTCGCCATTGGCCGCAACGATGATCGACGGCACGCTAGCCCAGGACGTCGCGGGAATCAGCGCCTACGCGTTCTGGAACGAGTCGGCCTACGCGGAATTCGGAGTCTATCGATCGGCGAAGCAGGCTGCGGCCAACCAGCTCACCGGTGCCGCCGGCCCCCTGGACGGAACGGTATCGAACGTCATCCACGGTGTAGCGCCGTACTGGCGATTCGCGTACGAGCATAACTGGGGCCACCATTCCCTCGAGGCGGGTCTTTATGGACTGGAAGTCAGACTGCTTCCCGGCGGCAGTCCGGCGGCGCCGTCTGCGTTGCAGGGCCCGTACAATCGCTTCAACGACGTCGCCGAGGACGTCCAGTATCAGTTCATAGCGGACCAATTCCTCGTCACGGCAGCGGCCACGCGCATCCATGAAAGCATGTCACTGGCGGCGAGCCAGGCATCCGGCGCGGCGAGCAACCTGTCTGATTCCCTGACCACGACTCGCGTCAGTTCCACCTGCTACTATCGCAGGCGCATCGGCGGCACGCTCGCGTACTTCGCGACGACCGGCAGCGCGGACTCTGATCTGTATCCGTCCCCTGCTGCGGGGAGTGCGGGTGTGATCACCAGCGCCAACAACCGCCCAGACACGCGGGGTTGGATGCTGGAGGCGAATTACCTGCCCTGGCTCAATACCAAGCTGTCGGTGCAGTACACACGCTACCTGAAATTCAACGGGGGCAGCGCCAATTACGATGGGGTCGGGCGTTCAGCCTCGGCAAACGACACGTGGTACTTCCTGCTCTGGTTCGCCTACTGAGAGGGATGCCCATGAACAGCCATGCGCGGCCAGTCCCCCTGTTCGAGTCACGTCACTCGTTTTTTCTTGCGATCCTGGCCACAGCCATGAGCTTCGTTGCGCCGGAAGCCAATGCGCAGACGGCAAGTGACGCCGGGCACCTCGCGACTCTCAACGCACGCAATCTCGCCGTCGGCGTCTGCGGCACCTGTCATGGCGCGCGTGGCAATAGCGTGCAGCCGAAATTTCCACGGCTGGCGGGCCAGGATGCCGGTTATCTCGCCGCGCAGTTGCGCAACTTCCGTTCGCAGACACGTGGGGATCCGGACGCGATCGGATACATGTGGGGCATGGCTGCGGAATTGTCAGACGAGACCATAGAGGCGCTGGCGAAGTACTACGCAGGCCAAAAGCCAGTTGGCGCGAACGCACGGGAAGTCTCCGCGGGCTCCCACGGCCGGGAGATCTACGAACGCGGAATCGCAGCCGAAGGTGTGCCAGCCTGCGCCGCGTGTCACGGCGCGGACGCGCACGGCACGGCGACCTTCCCTCGCCTTGCCGGTCAGCATGCCCAATATGTCCTCAAGCAGCTTGGATCGTTCCAGACGAACATGCGCAACGTGGCCGTCATGCATGGCGTTGCGCTGAATCTGCGTCTGTCGGAGATGGAAGAGGTCGCCGCTTATCTCGAGTCTCTGCCCTAGACGCCTCACTCCACTTTGACGCGCGTACCCTTCAGTGTCGTGGCAAGAGGGGACCCCCGCTCATTGCCTTCGGAATCGTAGAACCTCGCCTGCGCATCCCCCGTGAACACGTCATCCCGGACGCTGAGTGAGAAAGTGATCTCCGTGCGGCCAGCGAACCTGTGGGTGTTCCGGTCGGCCGTGATCTCCACCCACTTCCCCCTGGTCCTTCCCGCCTGTGATACCCAGACACCCTTGCCGTCGCTGTCGCTCGTTCCGGCATCCCCGGCATCCGGATTGGCCTGCTGCATGGTGCCGTCGGCGTTGAAGACGTACATGTGATACGGAAAGGGCGCCGCACTGTCCTTCACGATCCACGTTCCGACGATCGCCCTTCCGCCCTCGCCCGCCGCGGTACACGCCCACAGCGCGCACGCCATGAGCACCAAACCCGGTGCCGGCAGTATCCGGCGCATCGTGTGAAAGCGGTTCACGTAACGGGCTTTGAGCCGCCAAAGTAAGGCGCGAGTTCGAAGGCCCGCAACGCCTCGCACAGATCCCGGTCCTCCTCGGCAAACGCGCACACGTCGAAATACGGCACGGCGACGCCATTCACCCGGTTCGAGCACAGGTAACCGTTCAGGTCGATGAACTGCGCGGCGTGGGTCGCACCCAGATGGATGAGATAGTTGCCGAAGTTGTCGTACACGATGAAATACCGGTAGCCCGCCTGCAAGAGCGCCTGGTAGCTGCCGATGCCGTCAGCCACTCCGTTGGGCTGCTCGAACGGGGCGTATTCGTAGTACAGGACGGGCTTGAGTTCGGCCAGCAGTTCGACCGATGTCATGATGATCTGGAAGTCGAAGCCGTCCGTGTCCGTCTTGATGAGCCGCGGCCGCGAGAAGCCGGCAGCCCCCGTCAGCAGTTCGCGCAGGCTCCTGACTCTGATGTCGCCGCCCCGGTTCGGGTCGGACACCAGCTTGGCCGTGCCGGCCTCGGTACTCTGCAGGGCATAGACGTTGGCCGATGCAGCATCCCCGACGAAGGCCGCTTCGATGGCGATATGCGGGCCGATCCGCCGCGCGTTCTCCCGCAGAAACGGCAGAAACGCCTCGCCCCCCTCGATACAGAGAGTGGGTATGTCGTGGTAGGTATTGATGAGCGCAGCGGTGTCACCGACGTTCGCCCCGATATCAATCGCCGTCGAATCCGGATATTTCTGCCAGACGAGCCGGGCGATCTCACCGAGCGCGCGGTCGTAGCGCTTCCAGCGGGCCTGGTACCGATCCAGGGCATGATCGGCAGGCAGCTGCAGACTGGTACGGCCGATGGTGTATTCCTTTACCTGCATCGCACGTCAGCCGGATTTTCGGCGGAGGCCACGGGAATTTCAGAAATTGACATAGCGCGCATCTTAGCGCGCGCACCACCTCCCGGCCCAGACGCGGGTCAGCGCCCTGGCGGCTTCGCTGCCACCCCGTCCCCCAGGATCGCCCGACCCGGAAACGTATACGCCACCAGGGCGCCGTTGTTGATGAGAAGCGTTCCGTTGACGATCACGTACCTCATGCCGACGCTTGGCTCCATCGGTGCTGCATAGGTAGAGCGGTCGCGGACCGTCTTCGGATCAAACGCGATCACATCGGCGTCCGCGCCTTCCTGCAGCCTGCCCTTGCGGCGGGCGGCAGCCGTACCCTTTTCGAGGCGCTGCGCGGGCATGAGACTCATCTTGCGGATGGCGTCCATGAGGGTAAGGCGTCCCTGCTCGCGCACGTAACGCGCGAGAACCCGGGAAAAAGTACCGGCGTTGCGCGGGTGACCCCGCTCGCCGTCGCTCGCGATCATGACGAGCGGCTCGGTGACCACCTTGTCCACCATTTCCTGCGTATTGATGAACAGAAGCACCGTGACCGGATCGTGGGAGGCATGCAGCTCCTCGAAGCGCGCCTGGGTGAGGCGTTCGCCCGTATCCGGCAAGGCGATGGCGTCGTAGTCAACACCGAATTTCTCGCGCCAGCCGGGATTGAACAGCGCTGAGTTGACGTAGGTCATGCCCGCATCGTACGGATAGGCTTCGGTGCTGACATCGATGCCCCGGGCCCGGGCACCGGCGATGAGCGCAACGCACTCCAGCCCGTCCTTCAGACAGCTGCTGTTGACGTGCACGATCTGCAGTGACGCGCCCGAGATGGTGGCCGCAGCGATGACTTCACTGACGGACTCGATGCTCGAGCCGGGCTCGAGTCTTCCCGCACTGCGTACGTGGGTGAACACCGGCACGTGTCGTTCAGCGGCCACCTGGAACATCCGGATCACCTCGAACCGGGTCGCACCCGGGGTGTACTGGATCCCCATGCCGACACCCAGGGCGCCGGCATCGAGCTGGCTGCGCAACCGGTTCTGCATCTGCAGGATCTGCTGATCGCTGGCCGGATCATCCGTGGCGTGACCCGCGCGCGGTATCAGCTCATCCCCACCCAGCGGTGCATCGAAGGCGAGCGCGCGCGCGGCACCGTGACTCGCCGTGGCGCCATAGTTGATCAGCGACCTGCCCTCTTTCCTGGCCAGGAAGGTACCGATATCCGGCGCGCCGATCTCCATTTCGAGACCGGTCGTCACGCCGTCGAATGCCTTGACGCGACCGCTCTCGTTGTCCTGGCCATGCTGATGCAGATCGATGAACCCGGGAGCCACGACCAGTCCACGGGCGTCCAGCACCCGTTTGCCGGGTAAAGGATCCGCCGAGATGCGAGTAATCCTGCCGTCGCTGATGCCGACGTTCCGGGTGGCATCCAGTCCGCTCTCCGGGTCCATGACACGCCCGCCCTTCAGCACGAGGTCGTACTGCTCGGCGAAAGCGCCGGTGCAGAACATCGAGACGAGCAGAACGAACAGTGTGCGCATGACGGAGCGGCCCCCGGATGAAATCGCCGGCTAGAATGCGCTGTAAAGCGGAAGCGGCGCAATGACGAGCGGGAGAGGCGACCCGTGTCGCTTCAGCGCAGCGCGATGTCGCTCTTATGCAACAATTGTGACGGGGAGCGTTCATTGATTGGCCGCCGCGTTCGTGTAATTGACAACGTCACCGCTTGCGGTTTCTTATGGCTGCACACGAGGTCTCTGGGATCTTTAATGTGAGCTCTCCAGCGGAGCCATTGGGTACCCTTGAGGTGGCGCTCGCTCACGCAACGCGGATGCTGCGTGGCGATCCGAAGCTGGCTGCGCAACAGGCGCGCGAAATCCTCAGGGTCGCACCCAGCCACCCGGAGGCGCTGCTGTTACTGGGTGTGGCCTCGCGTATCGCAGGAGACATCGACACCGCGCTGGCGACGCTGGAACGGCTTGTCAGGTCCCAGCCCAACTGGGCCATGGCGCACTACGAATGGGGCGTCACCCTCGGCGATGTGGGTCGGGTGGACGCCGCGGTGCTCGAACTGCAACGTGCGGTGGCACTGAAACCCGACCTGCCCGATGCGTGGCGCGACCTCGCCAGCCAGCTGACGGTACTGGGGGACCGGGAAGGCGCGGACCGGGCCTATGCCCGGCACATCCGCCTCTCCAACCGCTCGCCGCATCTGATGGCCGCCGCCGCGGCGCTCAGCGAGAACCAGCTGCCGCGGGCCGAGCATCTGCTGCGCGAACACCTCAAGAGGGATCCGAATGATGCGGCCGCCATCCGCATGTTCGCTGAAGTGGCCGGCCGGCTGCGCCGCTATCACGATGCGGAGAACCTGCTGGTTCGCTGCCTGGAGCTGGCGCCAGAATTCAACGCCGCCCGTTACAACTATGCGATGGCGCTGTATCGCCTGAACAAGCCCGTGGCCGCGCTGCGCCAGATCGACATCCTGATGACAAGCGAGCCGCGCAATTCCGGCTACCGCAATCTGCGCGCCGTGGTGCTGGCGAACATCGGCTCCTACCAGGAGTCGCTGGAGATCTACGCGGATGTGCTGGCCAAGCATCCGGACCAGGCGCGCATCTGGCTGAGCTACGGACATGCCCTGGCCACCGCCGGCCGGACCGAGGAAGGGATTGCGGCCTATCGCCGTTCCATCGCGCTGGTGCCCTCTCTGGGGGAGGCTTACTACAGCCTGGCGAACCTCAAGACGTTTCGTTTCGATGCGCACGACGTGGAGGCCATGCGCACGCAGCTGCAGGGCTCCGCGATCAACGACGAGGACCGCATCCATTTCCACTTCTCCCTGGCGAAGGCCCTGGAGGACTCGGGCAGCTACGCCGAGTCGTTCGAGCATTACTCCAGGGGTAACGAGCTGCGCGCCGCCCGGGTCGGTTACGACCCGGCGTCCACCTCAGACCTGGTCCAGCGCGCCAAGCGGGTGTTCACCCCGGAATTCTTCGCCAGCCGCACCAGTCACGGCTCCCCGCGACCCGATCCCATCTTCATCGTGGGCCTGCCGCGCGCCGGGTCCACCCTGCTGGAGCAGATCCTCGCGAGCCACTCCCAGGTCGAGGGCACGATGGAACTGCCCGACATCATGGCGATGGCCTCAAGGCTCGGGGGCCAGGCCGAACGGCAGCAGGACTCGGCGTACCCGGAGGTGCTGGCCGGCCTGAGCGCGCAGGAATGCCGCGCCCTGGGCGAACAGTACCTCGAGCAGACCCGCATCCAGCGCAAGACGGACAAGCCGTTCTTCATCGACAAGATGCCCAACAATTTCCTGCACATCGGGCTCATCCGGCTGGTCCTGCCCCGTGCGCGGATCATCGATGCGCGACGCCACCCGATGGCCTGCTGCTTCTCGGGTTTCAAGCAGAACTTCGCACAGGGGCAGCGCTACACCTACCGGCTCGGGGACATCGGTCGCTATTACCGCGACTACGTCGAGCTGATGGCGCACTTCGACTCGGTGCTGCCCGGCGGCATCCACCGCGTCATCTACGAGCGGCTGATCGAGGATACGGAGGCGGAAGTGCGCCGGCTGCTCGAGTTCTGCGGGTTGCCGTTCGAGCCGGGCACGCTCAGTTTCTACAACAACGAGCGCGCGGTACGGACCGTCAGCGCCCAGCAGGTGCGCAAACCGATTTTCCGTGACGGCATCGATCACTGGCGGCACTACGAAGAGTGGCTCGCGCCGCTGCGCGCAGCGCTGGGTCCGTTGGCCGATACCTATCCGGAGGTGCCCCGGTTCTGATTCGATCGTAGATGTGGCATACGTGGGCCGACGAGGGGGCCGGCACACACAAACAACTTGAAGGGGTGGGTCCATGACTCGTAGTCGAAAGAGAAAACTGGCGCGACTGCGCGGCAAGCTGCTCGGCATGCCGCTGGCATCGGCTGTACTGATGGGGAGCGGGATCGCGGCCGCCGCGGACGCTCCGGCGGAGGCGCCGGAGGAAGGCGCGCTCCAGGAAGTGGTGGTGACCGCACAGAAGCGCGCGGAAGACCTGCAGAAGGTCCCGATCAGCCTGCAGGTGCTCAACACCGAGAAGCTCGACCAGATGCAGGTGCATGACCTGGACGATTACACCAAGCTGCTGCCGAGCGTGACATATCGGTCCAACGGACCGGGCCAGGCGGAACTGTTCTTCAGAGGCATATCCACCAGCTCCAGCGCAACGCCGCTGCACGCAGGCTTCCTCCCATCGAGCGGCCTGTATCTGGATGAGATACCCGTAACGACAGTCGCCGGCGCGCTCGATATCCACATCTACGACATCGCACGCGTCGAGGCCCTCGCAGGTCCACAGGGCACCCTGTACGGCGCCAGCTCCCTGTCAGGCACGTTGCGCATCATCACGAACAAGCCCGACCCGTCAGCCTTCTCCGCCGGCTACGACTTCAAAGCCGACAAGTGGCTGCATGGTGACCCTGGCGGCAGCGTCGAAGGCTACGTGAACATTCCGCTGTCGGAGAATGCGGCGGTCCGCCTGGTCGGGTACTACGACCATGAGGGCGGTTACATCAACAATGTGTTCCGGCAGGATACGTTCCAGCGCTACTCGCCCTCCGGCACGCCCGTTGCGGGCGGACCCAACGGCGGACCGGACGGCTTCCCGAATTACGATCCCATCACGATCAACAACGCGGATGTCGTCAAGAAGCACTGGAACGATGTCAGCAGCTATGGCGGCCGCGCTGCCCTCAAGGTGGATCTGAACGACTCCTGGACCATCACGCCGCAGCTGCTGGCCCAGAACCAGAAGACCCACGGCGACTTCGCCTTCGATCCGCATTTCGGCGACCTGAATGTCGGCGATTACTTCGAGGGTTACAACAAGGACACCTGGTACCAGTCCGAGCTGACCATAGAGGGCAAGATCAGCAACTGGGACATGGTCTACTCGGGCGGCTACTTCACCCGTACGGTCGACAACCTGGTCGACTACTCGCAGTACTCGGTGGCGTACGACGCGCAGGCGATCGCGAACTCATACGCCTATACCCGCTTCATCGACGCCAACGGCCAGTTGCTCGATCGTCCCGTCCAGTACACGAAGAACCGGGACAAGTACACCAAGATGAGCCATGAGTTGCGGATCTCCTCGCCGCAGGACTACCGCCTCAGGGCGACGGCCGGACTGTTCTACCAGCGCCAGACCGACAACATCCGTGCCGAGTTCGACGCGCCGAACCTGCCGGTTTACTACGAAGTGGCCGGACAGCAGGATGTGTACTACCTGTCGCAGATGGTGCGCGTCGATCGCGACTACGCCGTGTTCGGCGAGGCGAGCTTCGACATCACCAACCAGTTGAAGCTCAATGCCGGCATCCGCGAGTTCTGGGTCAACAACACGCTGGTAGGGTTTTTCGGGTTCAACGACAACGGCTATTCGACCCACAGCGGCGAGGCCCTGTGCTTCGCGGAAGGCAACCCGCTCCTGACCACGCCGGGTGTGTACACGGGCGGCCTCCTGCCCTGCGTCAATATCGACAGCAAGGTGGTCGAGAATGGCGAGACGCATCGGGTCAATCTTCAATATCAGGTCAATCCGGACCTGATGGTCTACGGAACCTACTCGACCGGCTTCCGGCCGGGTGGCAACAACCGCCTGCCGACCGCGGGGTCCTATCGCTCGGACACGCTCTCCAACTTCGAACTCGGCTGGAAGACCAGCTGGATGGATCGCCGGCTGCGCTGGAATGGCGCGCTGTTCTACGAAAAATGGAAGAACGTGCAGACCGCGGTCCAGGGACAATACGGCATCACGTCCATCGTGAATGCGGGCGACGCCAAGGTCGAGGGCATGGAGTCGGAGCTGGAGTGGGCCGCCACCGAGCACCTGACGGTATCGGCATCGGGCACGGGTCTGCTGAAACTCGAGACCACGACCGTTTTCTGCCGTCCCTCCATTCTCGGAGTACCGCAGTCAACCTGTACGCCTGACTTCGTCGATGCACCGCCGGGTACCCAGCTGCCCGTGACTCCCAAGGTCAAGCTGAACGGAACCGCCCGGTACGCCTTCAACACGGGTCAGTACAAGACCTTCGCCCAGGTGTCGGCGTCCCACCAGAGTTCGACCACGTTCAGCCTGGAGTCAACCAGCATCTACGCTGGAAATACCCCGTCGTTCACGACAGTGGACTTCTCGGCTGGCACGGGCCTGAACAACTGGCACATCGAGGCTTACATCCAGAACGCGTTCGACAAGCGCGGTGAGCTGGGCAAGAACTCGGAGTGCAACGACCTCGTCGCGCACTACTGCCTGCTCAATGCGCACGTGTATCCGATCGCGCCGATGCAGTACGGCATCAAGTTCGGACAGAAGTTCTAGTCGGATCGGACCCACGAAGCCGGCGCCCGCGAGGGCGTCGGCTTTTTCATTGTCGCTGCCGCCCGCAATCGACACTGAGCCACGCGACGGCGGCGATCAGCGCCAGCAGGGCACCGGTCTCGAATGCCGTATCCCAGTGGCCGCTGGCCGACATCGCGGCGACCAGCGGCTGACAGATCAGACCGCCCATGTTGCCACCCGTGTTGAGAACACCGGTGGCCGCACCGGAATCGGTACCCGCCGCGCGCATGGTGGCGGCCCAGTAGGGACCTTCATTGATCTCAACCGCGGCAAAGGCAAGGGCCAGACCCAGCACCGCGCCATAGGGGTCATCGACGCGGATCGTGAATAGCAACAGTGCGCCAGCCAGAGGCAGGAAAAGCAGCGGCACGACCCGATAGCCGCGGCGCGGCCCCCAGCGCAGAACGCAACGGTCACAGATGAATCCACCGGCGGCCGCGCCCACGGCGGCTCCGATCCAGGGGATCATGCCGGCGACACCACTTTCGATGCCGGCGAAGTGGCGCACCTGGACCAGATACAGGAAGGACCAGTAGGTCAGAAGGTAGAACGCGTAGTTCATGCACAGATAGGAGAAGGTCAGCACCAGCACATCCCGGTTCCCCGCAATCTGGCCCAGGCGTCGCCAGGTCAACGGGGGTGCTGTCTCCGCACGGGAATCGAGCTCCGCAAGTTCCTCAGCGGTCACCCGTGGGTGCTGGCGCGGCAGGTTCCGTCCATACAGACCCCAGCCGACCGTGACGAAAGCCATTGGAAGCGTGGCGAGCACGAGGGCCGTTCGCCATCCAAACGACTCCGTGAGCGCCACGACCACGAGCGGAGTCACGGCTCCGCCGATCACCATCCCGCTGCTCTGCAAGCCGTTGGCGACCGCCCACTGTCGTGTCGGGAACCACGCCTCGACCACTGAGGCGAACACGGGAAATATCGGTGCGAGCGCCACTCCGAGCACCAGTTGGGCAGCCAGGAGGGACACGAAAAGTGCCGTGCCCGTGAGTGTCATCGACAGAAATGGCAATGCCACCGTCGCCGCGAGGCTCACAATCCCGATGAACACGTAAGTTCGGCGGGCACCGAATATCTGGCCGAGAGCGCCACCGGGTATCTGCATGGCGGCATAGGTCACGAAGAATGCCGTGTTGAGCAGCCCCAGTTGCACCTGACCGAGATGCAGGACGGGCATGAAGGTGTCCGCCGCAACCGCTACGCACGTGCGCTGTACGAAGGACATCAGCGCAAAGGCAAACATGAATATGAGGATCCACCAGCGGACTCGGATGTGCCGGAGGTTCGTTGCCGTCATGCCGCGCTCGCCACCCCTCTGAGCCAGGCGAGCAGCGGCTCGCGCACGATGTCCATTTCCGAGTAGTGCCAGCGATCCTCGGTATAGCCCTCGAGCAGGTCCAGCATCGCCTTTGCGGCTGCGGGGTCTGTCCCGATTGAAGCGAGCGGATCGCTGTAGGTATGCAGGCTGAAGGCCACCGCCCGGGAATCGGACAGCCGGCTCAGGGTCTGCCGCTCCACGCGAATGAACAGAAGTTCCCCCATCCTCCCGGGCTCGCGCGCCAGGGCATCGCGGATCGCGTGCATGGCGTTCGCATTGGCCTGATGCGGGTCGTCATGGGGGAAAAACAGAGTCGCCATGGGTGTCACTTGCCAGTTGAAGCGCTCGCAGGGGGTGTCCTCGTGAACGCTCGAGAGCACCCGATCGATCCTGCCACCCAGCTTGTCGGTCAGCGTGGGCACTGGAATATGCGCCCAGTGCACCGTCTGGCCGACGGCGGAGACCAGGCGCCCCGAACTCGAATAAGCGTTGGACGTGGCGACGATGCGCATCGCCCCGTGCCTTTCCTGCAGCAACATGAAGTCTTCTTCGATGATGTCGCTGAGCTGGCGCAGCGGCTCGACCGCCGGGTCATCGAGCCGCCAGGTCAGGGATTCATGGTGTGACCTCAGCAAAGCCCCGCTCAGCGAATAGCGCTCCCCGTGGTCTGTCGCCAGGTGAGCCACCACGCGATCCCTGAGCTCGCGTTGTGCTTCGAGGGATTCGGGAAGCGCGCGGTAATAGCTGGCAGTGTGGTCGTGCAATCGCTTGCGCTTTTCGCGCATGTTGTCGGCGTGGCGGGGACTGAACTGGATCCATTCGCTCAGGCGGGTTGAGCGCAAGCCCAGTGTGAAATCCGCGCTCGCCCAGCGAAAGGGTTGGTAGGCGGGTACGGCGGCGGCCAGTTGGCCGGTTCCAGGGGGCATATGAGGCCGATTGTAGGGCGGATCACGGCCGGGCGGGGCGCGACCGTGGGGGTGCTAGGGGAGCCGGCGGCTGGGGTCGGGGTTGGGTTTGCGGTTGGAGTTGAGGTCACTCCCCCGTGGCGGCCAGCTCCAGGAGGGATCCCATCCGTCCCAGGTGCAGCACGAGCGGGTGCAGTCCCGAGCGCTCATGCTGCTCGACATGTCCCAGCAGGATGGTGTGATCCCCTTCCTGGTGGCGCGAGTAGGTGCTGCATTCGAACGTCGCGGCACTGCCCCGGAGGCGGGGACATCCGCCCAGGCCGGCATCGAACTCCCTATCCCACCCGTTGAACTTGTCGGGCGCAGGGCGCGAGAAATGCACGGCAAGCTCGCGCTGCCCGGCCGCCAGCACGCTGATCGCGAAATACTTCGCGGATACGAAAGCATCGGCACTGCGCGCGTCGTCGCGGATACTCCACAGAACGAGTGGCGGATCGAGAGACACGGAGGCGAACGAGTTGATGGTCATCCCCTCGCGCTTGCCGGAAGGCGTGACGGTAGTCACGAGACAGATTCCGGTGGGGAAGGTTCCGAGCGACTGGCGAAAGGCGCGCGCATCCGTCGTGGTCGGTGTATCGCCAGTCAGAAGCGTCCATGAATACACGGAGTGTACTTCCGCTCAGTATTGACCTTTGGGCGTTATCCCCAGCAGATGCTGTCCCACCATGGACGACACCGCGTCCCAGTTGAGAGTGATGTGACGCACGATCGCATTTGAATCACGCCACATGCGCTGGATGGGTTGGCTGAGCGCGAGTCCGCTGCCACCGACCGCCGAGAATACGGATTCGACGGCGTCCCGTGCGAGTCGTGCGGCAAACGCGTGATCGCGCCGGTTACGAATCCGTTGATCGACGCTCAAGGTCTGCCCACGCATCACGATGTGCTCAACCTCAGCGGTATCCCGTGTAATCAACATCCGCGCCGTGTCAGCCAACGCTGACGCTTCTGCAACTCGGGACTGTACCGGATAGAACTCGCTGAGCCGATTTCCGCCGCCGCCCACGGCTCCGCGCGTGACTCGTACGCCGCAGAGATTGACGAACTCCTCGACAGCACCCAGCGCGGCGCCGAGCAGCGGTGAAACCAGGCAGACCGGCAATGCCGAGAGCATCGGGATGCGAAACAGCGGATGCGTGTTGACTGCCGCTCCGGGCGACGATCCGGATGCCACCGCCGCGACCATGAGTCGTCGGTGTGCCGGAACGAACACCGGCTCGTCGATCAGTACCGTCTTGGAGCCGGTACCCGCCTGCCCCGCCACGTGCCAGTTGTCTTCGATCCGCCATTGCGATCGCGGTACCAGCACGAAGCCCGGCTGCGGTGGCGCACCGCTCACGGATGCGGGGAACTGGGCGCCGAGAATCACCCACTCCGAGTTGTCGACGTTGGAAACAAACTGCCAGCGACCCTCGACGAGGAAACCATCGTCCACCACCTGGGCACGTCCGGTGGGCGTGTAGGAGACGCAGGCGAAGGCATCCGGGTCTTGCTTCCAGACATCATCCTGCGCAGCTTCCGGGAAGCCCGCGATGAGCCATTGATGAATCGCGCCGATGGCGCAGTTCCAGGCCGAGGATGTGCAGCCTCGGCCCAGCTCGGAAATCACGTCGATGAAGGCCGTGAAACCGTACTCATAGCCGCCATAACGTGCCGGCTGCATGAGCTTGAAGAATCCCGCTTCGCGGAAGGACTGGATCGTCTCGGGCGAAACCCGTCGCGCCGCCTCCACACCCGCCGCGCCGGCCGACAGCATCGGCACCAGTTCGCGCGCCCGGGCAACGATGCTGGACAGCGGCGGTGCGCCCGGCACGGGCGAATTGCGGCCCGGAGCAGACATGTCCACGGGACTGACGTTGAGGAACAGCTGGGCGGCATTTGCTCCATCCTTCGCGTCTTCAACGGTCAGATTCGCCTGCAGCATGGGGCCCCCAACCTGTACTCAGCGCAGTATCGCCGCCGCTGCCGCCAGGGCAAATGAAGTTAGGGAATACCGCGCATGCTCCGGCTTCGGGCCCCAGCGCGTGCGTCGCGTCGTCAACGGGCCCGGGACTGGTCCGCCGTTACTGCCACACCTCGATCTTCAGGCCCGGGCACCTGGGCAAAGTGCTTGATATTGTGGGCAGCACGCGCGGGCAGCGGCGTGAGACCCGGCTTCCCCGTATATTCTATTTGTGGTATATGTCTTAAATGAAATATACATTTGCAGCCATCGCTGAACCCAACCGGCGCGCCATCCTGAACCTGCTCGCGTCCGCCGAGCGATCGGTGGGCGATCTCGAAGAACACTTGCGCCTGCCGCAACCCTCGGTCTCCAAGCACCTGCGGGTGCTGCGCGAGGCGGGGTTCGTGGCGGCGCGCGTCGACGCGCAGCGACGTCTCTACCGGCTCAGGCCCGAGCCGCTCATGGAACTTGACGCGTGGCTCGCCCCGTTCCGCCGGTTCTGGTCGGGCCATGTCGATGCGCTCGAGCGCCATCTCGATCGGCTGAACCCACTGCCCGTACGCAAGGGGAAGAAACGATGAGCAGTCGCGACGGCTACAGACCGGGACCGGCGGCGGGAGCCGAGGTGCGCAAGGATGGTGACAAGTGGACGCTCATCCTCGTTCGGGAGCTGCGTCATTCACCCGAAAAGGTGTGGCAAGCGCTGACTGACCCCGTACAGCTGCGCGAATGGGCGCCATTCGATGCCGATCGCAACCTTGCAAGCGTCGGCAGCGTAAAGCTTTCCACAGTCGGAACACCCAGGCCGCAGGTGTCCGATTCGCAGGTGATCCGTGCGGAGGCCCCGAGGATCCTGGAGTACCGCTGGGGTGGAAACGACCTGCGCTGGCTGCTCGAGCCACTTGGCCAGGGCACGCGGCTCACGTTGTGGCACAACATTGATCGGGGCTTCATCTCGATGGGCGCGGCCGGCTGGCACATCTGCCTCGATGTGCTGGATCACTTCGCAGGCGGCGATCCTCTGGGCCGCATTGTCGCCGGGGATGCCATGAAGTTCGACTGGCCACGCCTGAATGTCGAGTACGCCAGACAATTCGGGATCGAGGCGCCGAGCTGGCCATCCGGACTACCGAGGGGTTGAGACCTGTCGAACCCGCCGCCATCCGCTCGGATGGCGGCGGACGATGCGGTGAGCGGAACGCCGGTCAATCGCCCTGGCCCGGCAGTCCAAACAGGAACGAGGGGAACTGCTCCGGCGAGAAGAAGTCCGGGACTTGCTCGGATACCAGCGGCTGGGCCACGTACTTCCAGCCCTGGTTCTGTGCGGTGCCCGCCGTCCCGAGGCTGTCCAGATCACCCTGATCGAACGCGAAGACGAAGATCCTGCTGGGGTTGTCGTGGACATGCGCTTGCTGGTCGTCATCGAGCACGAAGCTGGCCAGGAAATCGTTGTCGCTCGACAGGTAGAGCGTGTGCTTGGTGACCCCGTTCAGGCTGATGTCCTGCCCGAAGGTGATGCCTTCCAGTTTCGCAGGAAGGTCAACGGCCGGATCAAGGCCGTGAGCCTTGATGACCGCGACCACGTCGAGGAAAGGCACCTTCTGCAGCGCGACGGCCGCGGGACTGTTCGTCAGGAAGCTGGGGTTGTTGCTCACATCCGCGACACCCGCGGCCTGGATGTCTACCAGGTTGAGCATCTTGTACCCGGCGGAACCGCCGCCCTCGAATCCCTTGCCGTCGCGTTCATCCACCAGGAACTGATGGTTGTTGACGGCGAGAATCTCGCTGATGGTGGTGTACTTGCCGGGTTTGGTGGCGAACAGCGGATAGGCGTATTGGGCCTTGACCTTGCCGCTGGCGATATCGATGGCCACCATGCGCGTGAACGCGCCATTGGGACCGGTGCCGCCGTCCTGGATCAGAGCGCTCTGCAGCGCGACGAGCAGCGTCTTGCCATCTGGCGTGATGGCCAACCCCTCCGCGCCTTTGTTCGCCACCCTTCCCTGCAACCGTGTGCTGTTGCTGTTTTGCGTATCCGACCCGAAGCTGCCGGTCTCCGTGGTGGTGGTCGTGTTCGGGATGACGGCGAAGCTGTCAGGCAGCCTGAACGAGCGGATGCGCTGACCCGTGGCGCGCAGGAACTGATAGACATACGGGCCATATTCGTCGGAGATGAAGACGAACAGGCCGTCGTTGGAGATCTTGATGCTCTCCGGGTCGAGTCGGGCGTTATCGGGATTGTTCGACAGGTTCGGATACGCCGCGGGCCTGGCCGAATTGAAGGCGAAGCCGTCGGAGCGGCCCGTAAAGTAGTACCTGTGGCTGAACTTGTTGAGGGCCGGTGCGCCGTCGCCGATGGCGTTGCCCTTGTCATCGGTGAAGGCGCCTGCCTTGCCATAGTTCAGCGGTGTCTGACTCCAGAGGAGCGTCGTCGCGCGCAGGGTCGGCGTCAGGATGAACGGCAAACCAGCGACATCGAAGGGAGGCGTCAGTCCACTGACCGGATTTGGTGTCGTATTGCTGTCCTGAACACCGGCATCCGAGGGTGAGACCGGCAGCAGCCGAAGATTGAACGTGTGGAAGCGGTTGATGTAGGACACCGTGCTGTCGATGCTGGAGGCGTATTCCACGGCATTGGGGCCACGATCGGGCAGCATCAGGAAGGTGTCTCCGCCCGCGTAAGCGATCGAGGATCCGAAGCCGCCCAGGCGGTTGCCGGGCACGGCGTTCTCCAGCGGCGCGGCGGTCTGATTGCTCAGGTCTTCGTAGGTTGCGGGTACACTGGCGGCGGCCACCAGATCGGGGCTGGCGTATGCATTCAGCATGGGAACGGTGGCGAACGCCGCGGCCATCAGGCTGCGATTCACGACTGTGCGGATCATCGGGTGCTCCTGCGGTTCTTTTCGGGTGAGTCACGCCGGGCCCGCCCCTGAATCGGGACGAACCGGCGCTGCGAAAGCTCGCGGAAAGCTAATTTGCCCGTATGACAGTCGTGTGATCGCGGAACGGCGGATCAGCAAAGAATTGTCATGCGCCCCTGAGCGGATCTCGCTGGAGCGCTCACTGCCGCCGCGTCTTCCGCCGATGCGGACCGGTGGTGCCGAAGACGCTGACGAGGTTCCTTCTGCAGTTCCCTGGCATCACACGGGGCAGCGTAACCGGGAAGGCGCAACTTCCTACGGGATGGCAACATTGAGCCGCGTGAGTCCACGGAATCCGAATACCGGACTCCAGGCGGGTGTCGGATCGAGCAGTCGCATTCTGGGGAAGCGTCGCAACGCCCTTTGCACCGCGATCTGCCCTTCAAGGCGCGCCAGCGTCGCGCCCAGGCACACGTGCGCATCGCCGCCAAACGCGATGTGCCGCAGGTGCTGCCGGTGAATGTCAAAGCGATCGGGGTTCTCGAAGCGGCGCGGATCCCTCTGGGCAGCGGCGGTCAACAGCAGCAGCGCCGAGCCCTTGCCGATTCGATGCCCGTCGTATTCGACGTCCTCAGTAGCGACGCGCACTGCGCCCTGGACTGGTGACTCATAGCGCAGCACTTCCTCGATTGCCGGCCGTATCGCCTCGTCGCTGGCGCGGACATCGGCGCACGCCTCGGGGTTGCGTAGCAGTGTCAGCATTGCGTTTCCGATGAGGCTGCGGGTCGTCTCATGGCCCGCGAACAGCAGCAGTACACATTGTGCCTGCAGTTCCTCCTCGCTCATCCCGCCATCCTCCCTGGAAATTCCGAGGAGCAGTTCCAGCAGATCGTCGCCGCCGCCGGAATTGCGCTCGCGCATGATCGTGCCGAACATCTCCGTGAGGGTCCGCGCAGCGGACTGCGCGGCGTGACCGCCCTCGACCGTCCTGTGTGGATCACCCCACCAGACCGCGATCGCGTCGGACAGATTGACGCACTGCTGCTCCAGTTCGCGCGGAACACCCAGCAAGCGCGAAATCACGCGCACCGGCAGCGGGTACGCGAGATCCCGGACGAGGTCCGGTTGAGCCGCATCGGCCATGGCGTCCAGAAGTTCCTCGACTGCGGTTTCTGTCGTGGCACGCAGCCGTTCGGTCGCCATCGGCGAGAATCCCGCGTTCATCAGCTTTCTCAGGCGGGTATGGTCGGGCGCGTCCCGGAACAGCAGCCAGCGCCCCATATGCTCGTAGAGATACGGCAGATCGTTTCTGCCCTGCCCCGGCAGCATCTGCATCGCCTGGAGGCGTTTTGCCGCCGACAGCCGCGGATCCCTGAAGAGCCTCACGCAGGCGTCGTAAGTGAACGCGATGGCGTGCGGCGGCGGTTTGACCGGCGACTGGATCGGCGGTCCCTCGAGATGCATCCGATAGGTCGGATAGGGATCCTGGACGAACTCGGGAGTGAACAGCGGCGCGGGCACCTGAGTGGCCTGTAGGCTCATGGATTTCCCCCGGTCGGGCATGGCCAGCGCCAAGCCTGGTTGAATCCATCATGTCAGCTGTTGGATGTGGATGCCAGTACGGGACGCTGCGGCGCAGCGTATGCTGCGGCATTCTCCCGAATAGGGCGCCATGCGACACTCACGTGCGACGAATCTGCGCTCCGGGTACCCTCTCCAGCAGCACAGGTACCGCGGAACTGGAGTCACCAGGTGATCCGGACTTTCCTGCTGTCGATCCACTTGCTGGCCGTCATCGTCTGGTTGGGATTCGGCCTGTATGAGCTTCTGCTGGTCCGGGAGATCCACAAGGCGCGGGGCCTGCCCGAGGAAGTCCCGCTGATTCGCATCTATGGTCGCTACGCCGGAATCGTCGCCGTGGCTACGCTGGTGGTCGCCGCTGCCGGAGTGGCGATGGCCGTGATTCTCGGTTGGGGTTTCTTCACCGTGCTGTGGCTGGGCGTCAAGCAGGCGATCATGGCCGCGATAATCCTTGGCATGGTCGTCCTCACCCCGCGATTCGCCCGCGCCTATGCGGCAATCGCCGCCCTCTCCGGCGACAGTGCGGGCAGCCTCGAAGCGGCTCGCGCCGCCATTCAACGAGTGGAGGCTCCCGTGCTGCTGATGAGGATAGGCGGGCTCGTGGCGGTCGTTCTTGCCGTATGGCGTCCGACTTAGGACGGAATCTCGAGCCGTCCGCTCGAAACTCGGTTCGCCGGCGCCCGGCGCCCGGCACCCGGGAGTCAGTCAGCCCGATCAGTCATACCAGGCGGGCGACTTACGCACGACGCGAAACAGCTCCATGCTGTGCCCGATCCAGAGGGTCGCCCCGGTTCGCTGCAACAGCTCTTCGACCTTCCTGCGCGACTGGACCGTGCCCGATGTCTTTTCCTCGTCGGGCATACGGTTGAGAGTGCGTTCTTCCTCATAGTGATAAAGGTCGCCCGATAGCACCACGGGCCCCGTATTCTTGAGGCGCACCAGCAACGAGCAATGCCCCTCCGTGTGCCCCGGCGTCGCAATCACGGTGACCGAACCATCCCCGAAAACATCGTGGTCGCCCTTCAGCAGCATGGTCTTGCTGTGCTCCAGCTGGGAATACTGGCTGAACCAGGCGTAAGCGCGCGCCTCCTTGCTGAACATCCGGTCCCGATCGCCCTGGTATACCAGCCAGGTGGCACCGGCGAAGTCACTGGCATTGCCTACATGGTCCCAGTGGTAGTGGGACAGCACCAGGTAGTCGATATCCGCGGGCGCGACTCCGATGTCGGCCAACTGCCCGCTCAGGGTGTTGAACTTGATCTGGGCATAACCGTCCAGCACGTTCTCGTACAGCGGCCTGCCGACCAGCCGGTCGTTGAGTCCGGTGTCGTACAGCAGCATGCCCTTCGGATGGACGACCAGATAGCAGGTGACCCCCATGTTGGTGTCCTTGACCTCCTCGCGCTTCAGGTTGTAGTCCTCCGGCTTGTTGTAAACCAGAGTTCCACAGTCGAACACGTACAGGCGCGGGCTCGTCACCCTGGGCTTCGGAGTGAGTTCGGCGGCACCGGCTCGAGGCGCGGACAGTATGATCCCGAGCGCTGCAGCGGCTATCAGGCAGATGACCGTTCTACTTGCCAGGTACATGGTGCATTCTCACAGGGTAGAGATGCGAAATCCGTCGTTGATGGGCTTGAGGGTCACTCATCTTACACGCACTGCGGAAGGTGGTCGCCTGCGCCGACGCGATGAAGGCCGTTGCCGCGCGTTTCCCGGACGATTTCGCATGAACACGGTCAGGGACGTGCTGGGAGTTGCAGTACCGACCGTTCAGGCGCGAATCGCAGTCGCCGAGGGGCGCTCCGACGAGGCGGTGGCGGCGCTTCGGCTGGCCATCGCCGCGGAGGATCGGCTTGCGTACAACGAGCCGAAGGACTGGTTTTTTCCCGCGCGTCACCTGTTGGGGGCGCAACTGATGCAAGCCGGCAAAGCACACGAAGCCGAGAGAGTCTACCGGGACGACCTGCAACGCAATCCCGCCAATGGGTGGGCGCTCTATGGACTGAGCGCCGCACTGAAGGCGCAAGGCAGAACCGTCGAGGCGGCCGAGGCGGCCCGGCAATTCGAGATCGCATGGAGCGGCGCGGACACCCGATTGACGGCATCGGCCTTCTGAGCCTGCCTGCAGCTTCGTAACTCCTCGCTTCATGCGATCGGAGATGTCGTCGCACGGCTCTCGCCAGGCGCGAGAGAAGTCCCCTCGGCCAGGTCTACTTTGGAGTCCCGTCTCTCAGTCGCGTCGTCCCCCAGAAGCCATCCGGCAACGCGGTCGGATCATCCGGCAGTCCCGCGCGACGGACGGCCAATTCCGATTCCCGTTCCGCTGTGTTGAGGACTCTTTCTTCGTCCACGGTCAACACATGGCGGTCCCGCATCAGGACTCGTCCATCGACAATGACCGTCGCGACGTCCCCGCCGCTGGCGTAGTAGACCATGCGATAGACGGGCATGTTCATCGGCACCAGGTGCGGCTTGAACCAGTCCACCAGGATGACGTCCGCCCTCTTGCCGGGTTCGAGCGAGCCGATTTCATTTTCCATGCCAAGCGCCTTCGCGGCATCGATGGTGGTCATCTCCAGCACCTTGCCGGCGGGTAACACCCGGGCATCGTGGAAGTAGAAGCGGTGATAGCGCGTCGCCTGAAACATGTGCCGGAACATGTCGAAGCTGCGATCCGGCGCCACGCCATCCGACCCCAGCATGACAATCGCCCCGGCATCGATCAGTTCCGTCACCGGGCAGCGGCCGTTCATCGAGAAGACCGAGCTGGGATTGTGCGAGATGCGCGTCCCCGTCGATGCTACCAGCCGGATTTCCTCATCCGTCAGATTGGTCGCATGTGACAGGATGACGTCCGGGCCGAGCAGACCGAGCACGTCATTCGCATACTTGACCGTGCCGCGGGTGTGCCCGTCCTGAAGAAACAATACCTGGTACCGCTTCGACAGGTCGCGAGCGATGCGCGCTTCGCGCTTCACCTCGTCAAGCGCCTCTCCAGCGAGGTGCTCATCCGGGCTGATGGTGGGAAACACCACCGCCATGTGCACACGTCCATCGCCCAGGCCATTGCCCTTGCGGATCAGGGTCTCGGAGACCTCCATCTGTCGCTCGAAGCTCACCTGAACGTCCCTGCGTACCCCACCGCTCCACTCGGTGAACGAACTTGGATAGGGCCCGCGACGCGGACCAACACCCAGAATCCAGCGAACGCCGACAGTCCTGATGGCGTTGAGATACGCCTCACCGTATCCTGGAGCATCGACACGATATACGTTGTCACCACCACCAAAGAAATTCACCGACGTGGTAACACCGAACTTCAGGCGCTCCAGCCCTGCCAGCATGGCATCGGCCTTCCAGAAATCGGGAGTCGAGCCGTGCGCGTAAATGCGTTCCACGATCGCGTCCCATTTGTCGCTGTCAGCCGCGAGCGTCTTGAGCAGTTCGTGGCCCGCATGCCCGTGCCCATCGATCAGCCCCGGCATCACCACTTTCCGGCGCGCATCGATCACCTGGCTCGCATGGAAGCGCACCCGTAGCTCAGTAGTCGTTCCGACGGCGGCAATCCGATTACCGACTATCGCTACGGCGCCGTCGTTCAGCACGCGGCGGTCCCGGTCCATGGTAATGATCGTGCCTTCGGTGATCAGAATATCCGCCCTTTCGGCGCCGGCGGCGTGGACGGCGCCAAGGACCCCGAACAGCGCGCCAAAAAAGGAGGCCGAAAGCACCGTCGACCTTCGCAGAAGGATCGTGGGCGACATTCTCATCGGCGCATTTTCCGGTCAACTCGGTCGACAGCAAAGCGTCCGCCCGTGGACGCATGCGAAACCGCCCCGATTCTGACAGGCATCCTGAGGATGTGCCGCGGACCAGCTAGCTGACGTTCGTCGTTGCCCACGACCACGCGGTAATCTTCCAGCCCGCTGCGGTCTTGTGCAGCACGAAGGCTGCTACGGCCGTGATCTTCACCGGTTTTCCATTCGCCGTATAACTGAAAGTACCCGGCGCCACCACATACGCGCGGTCCTTCTCGACAGCAAAATGCCTTGGCTTGCCGATGGTGCCGCTTGGATTGGTAAAGCCATTCTTTTGCGCGACGCCGTCGAAAGCCTTCGCCCAGTTTGCGCAGGCTCCCGGTCCACGCCATTCAAAGGGCGGAAAATCGTCAATCACGGATGCATCGTCTGCACAACTCCCGGCGGCGGTTTGCGTGTCGGTCCACTGCTTCAACACCGCCAGGATATCGTCCTTGTCCGAGGCCAAAGCCGCGTTTGCACAGAAGAGGGTCAACACGCTCGCGGTAAGAACGACAATTGCTCGGTTCACTGTTATCTCCTCCTTTCATTGAATTGGTGGATTTGAGTCTGTATTTCCGGCAGAACGCGGGAACACGCTTCACCAGGAACGGCGACCGGCTCATCGAGGCAAAGGCTGCCCGGAAGCCGCTCCGACGGGCCCCTCCTCTCCGCTGGATTGACACACTGCATATCGATGCATCGGTACTATTGCTAGTTACTGACGATTACTCTCACAGGCGGCAGCAGTGCGACGTTTCCTGCAGTGTCTGTGATTCGGACAGTAAACACGTGCGGGCCGTTGGCTATTTTCGTTGAGTCGAACGTTTCATTCCATCCACACTGAAGTGGCGCAAGTTTTGGAAACGCCTTGACGACATCAGGTCGATCGGTGTTCAGGACGGGCGAGAGCAAATCAGCGCCGTCAACGAGGACTTCGACGCTGCTCACCGCAATGTTGTCTACAGCCCATCCTGCAGAAGTGACTGCTGTTCCACTGATACTGGCGCCCGCGCCAGGCGCATCCATATTTCCCATTGGTGGAAGGACGTCCGGCGCGGGCCCGGTGTCATGCAGGGCATAGGCGATGCTGCGGGCCGTTGTCACGTCTCCAGGAATCAGGTAGATGTCCCGCTCCAGTACGACGGATGGTCCGAACGTGAAGACAGAGAACGGGCGCACGTAGTTCGTCGCGTTCCCGGCAGGGCCGGTGCCGCCACCGCCGAAGGTCGTGGCGACGACGTACGGATACTGACCCGGAGCGATGATGCTCAATCCGTTTCCCGACTGATCGGAGTAGGCAACCCATTCTTCCGTGGAATAAAACAGCGGCATATCTGGTGAGGCTGGCGGCGATGCGTTTACCGTCACCGTATCATTCGTCCAGGGACTGCCACCGCCGTAATACGAGAGTACATTATATTGCGACCCCACGTAGACCGCTGGCAGCTCCTGCTGCGTGTTGTAGTGCTGGTCGGTCCCCGTATGAGTTATGACCCAGTGAACCTTGAAAGCCAGCGGGTAGCCAGGCACAAGCGAGACCGTCTGTTCTACCGTCACATCCGACGTCACGGGACTGTTGGCACCCCCACCAAAGTTATCGGGATCCCACTGGAGCGGCTGCCCTTTGACGTCGATGGTCGTCGCGCCCATCTGCTGTGACAGCACCGGACTTCCGTGGCCGTACTTGTCGCCACCAAGCACTGGATCCCATCCCCATGGCGGGTTACAGGGATTGCAGTTGTAGTCTATATAACTGTCAGACCCGGCGTACAGACCGGGCTGCACTTCGCGGCCCGTGTCGTGAGCGTTCACGAAGTTTGTACCATCCAGACTGACCTCAACGATCGATCCTCCCCATGCGGTATCCAACCCGATGCGCACCGTGTGGCCATTGGAGTGGCTTGTCAGGTACAGGACTCCGTTGCTCTGCGAGGTCTGAATCGCCGGCATGATCGTCAAGGTTACCGGGGGTGCCGCGTGCGAAGTGCCGGCACTCGTACCAGTCAAAGTCACCGTCGTATTCCCGGGAGGTGTCGAACCGGGTATCGCTATCGTGAATTGAGCAGCAGATCCGGCCTTTATGCTGAGCGGGAAGGCCGGCGAGACTACAGCCCCGGTTGGCACACCGGAGATCGACACGGTGACCACGCCGGTGAATCCGTTTGAGCCCGCCACGCCCACCGTAATCGGAGCACTGGTCGCGCCCTGTATGACACTTACCGCGCCGGAATCGGTCATGGTGAAATCCGGTTGCGGTACGGGGGCGCCACCTCCACCGCCACCGCACCCCACCAGCACCGACATTGCTAGCGGCCACAGTCGTGCGCCACGCTTCATGACCTCCCCCCGTGTCCAACTGTCACGTCCGGCGCAACGGGCTTTGGTGTGGGCCATACCTTCACGGATACAGTATCGCCAGCGGTTCCGGTACCGGCATCACCCAAATGGTGTATCTGATCTGGAGCGCAAGAGCGCGGGGCCCAGAGCGATCCTGCGAATCAGCTCTGATTGCGTGTGTGATCCCGTCTTGCGGAAGATGGATTTGAGTTGCGTTCTCACGGTATGCGGGCTCACATGCAGGCGGACCGCAATGTTCTGCACCCCGTATCCGGAGACCAGGAGCGCGGCAATTTCGGCCTCACGCGCCGTGATGTCAAGATCTCGCCCAATGAGTTCAGCGCACGCTTCGATGCGTCGCTCCGGGTCAATGAGTAGCACGAGCCAGCGGGAGTCTTGGGCCACCCACGACACGCTCCGCCGGGGCAGTGGAGTTACGAGAACCGAGAGCGGGAGTCTCATGGCACGTCGAACGTGTAGCAGTCCATCCATTGCGCTCCGACGTAGCGGCTCCCCCGTCCGTACCCATCGTCCCAACTCGCTGCCGGCGGACTCGCGTAGCCAGAACGTTCCGTCATGGTTGCGACGAATGCCGTTTCCTTCCCGCAATAATTCCTGCGCCTGGGAATTTGCCTCAAGAACCCTGCCGCGGCTGTCGAGAAGGAGCACGCCGAGTGCAAGACGATCGAGAGTGATGGCTAACGTTTTGCTTCTCAATTGCACATGCTCGAGGCGATCGCGGATCTCGAGCGCCCGAGCGACGTGCGGCAGGATTTGCCGGAAGTTCTCGATATCGCCGCCGTCAAAGGGGCCACGCCTGCGCGTGCCTTGCAGGCTGATTGTTACGGCCTTGGCGCCGGATTTGTGCAGCCACGCGGGCATGAAGTGCGGCGCATCGGCAGGCAGCAAGAACTCGTTCAAGATAGGGCTACGGCACCACTGCGAGATGCCCAGTGTGCGTTCCGTCACCGGGCAGGCAACCGGCGTTGCGAGAAAATGTACGCGGCGGCTATCTTCGTAGGTCCAGTACCGCCTGTAGTTGTCAACTACGCCCGGATCGAAGCGATGGATCTCATCCCTCAGCACCGCACCGCTTGCGGGATCAAATGCAAGTAGCAGGGCGCCGGATGCGCGAACCATGTCGGCGAGCCCGAGCATTGCTCGTCCCCAAGCCTCAACCTCCAGCGTGCCCGCATAGAGATCCTGAATGACCTTCGTGGAAGCGCTGTCAGTCATCAATCACGGACGCCTTCTGCGAATGCCACCGGGTCCCGTGGAGCATCATGCAGCCGGAGTCCTCAGGTTCGAGAGACGCGCCGCTAGGGCGAGCAGCGCCGCCTGAGTCCGTCGGCCGGTCTTTGCGAAAACCGACTTCAATTGCGTTCGCACCGTGTGCAGACTGATCTGGAGACTCAGTGCAGCATCGCGAAGGTCCTCGCCAGCGATCAGCCGGCCGACGAGACGCCTCTCGGCGACGGTCAGGCCGAACAGCCTGGCGAGATCCGCCGCCACGTCGGCACCAGGAACGATGGGTGTCAGCCAGACAAGGGAGGAGGTCCGCGAAGGATTGAAGTCATCTTGGGTAATCGCAAGCGGTGCACCACTCACAATTGCCTGTTCACCCGTCGAATGCTCCGTCACGACAAGCTTGAAGGAGAGCCCTGCCGAGAGTTGCCGCAGTGCTCTTGCCAGAGCAGTTGCCTCAAGGACGTCGTTCGAAGGACCCAGCACATGGTTCGCAAGCTGCAGCCATCGCCGTTGGCGGAGCAGGTCATCCGCGGCTTGATTGGTAAACGCCACGCGCCCGGAGGGTTCGGTGCCGAACACGGCCGACGTCATGGCATCGATCGCACAGGTGTGCACGCGTGCGAGCAATCGCATGGATTGCGCGGTCCAGTAATTATGTGCCGCGATACAAAGATGCGGCGTGAGGCGAGACAAGAGGTTTCTCTCTTTCTTCGAGAAGGGCTCTCTTCCGACGCCGCGGAAGAAGCTCAGGGCTGTCGGGCCGTAGTCATCTTCGGGCCCTGTCAGGTTGACGTTCATCATCCGATCGATATTCATGGGCCGAAGATAATCGTTGTAAAACGGTGATCTCCTGTACTCCTGGTAATCGATGATCTGGCTATCGACATTGACGACACCGACGCCGATTCGCCCGGCAAGAACTGCTCCCCGGTACCAAGGATCGTACTGCCCCCAGTGTTCGGCGTACTGACCGACGAAGGCGGTGTCGAACTCGTAGAGAGTGACCAATGATCTGACGCGACTGTCGCGAGCGGGTCGCACAAGCGCGGCTCCTCGGACGCGCAATGCCCGGGACAGATCGTTGACAACCTGAGCCCAGCGCTCCTCCGAAAAACAAGCGGCGTGGATCGATAGAATCAGCTTGTCGAGACTTACGGAACGCGGACGCATCAGTGCCAGGAAACCTGGTTTGTGTTCTTTTTCTTGCGGCTGCCCGTTGCGCTTTCGGTCCCTGTATTCCCTGTCGCCGGACGCCAGGAAGTATACGCGGGCTCTACACGACCTGCCGCTGGCTTAATCGGGCCCCTCTACCGCGCCGCAACATGCGCTCGTGAAGCCAGGGAATATCGGGCGGCGCTTTGCGCATGGTGCGGATCGCCGGTCCCTATCGACACCAGGGGGTCTACCCTTAAGGGCCTCGCTCCGCGAATCCGCCAATCGACCGCGGATCAGCGAGAGCCTCAGTGCCCGTCCGCGTTAGCCCGCGCCGCCTGGCCTACCGCCCACCGGACTTTAGCCCATATGGGTGATGCCGACGAACCTACTCGCGCGCGAAACTCTGCCTGCGTGGATTCTCGAGACTGGTGCCACGCATACTCGAAACAGAATAAAAATGGGCCGTCTTACTGCCAAAGTACGCATTTCTCTGCTGCAACTGGCCGGATACGGTCTGCTGGGTCCCATTCGCTCCGTGTCGGATCCAAGCCACCTCCACGCTCTGCAGCGCTTTCGGTACCACGTATATATCGAGCAGCTCGGCAAAAGCCGCCCTTGGGCAAACCATGAATGTCGTTTGCTTCCGGATCCGGATGACGGAGCCGCCTTCCATTTCCTTGCCGGCCGCCACTTAGATCGTCCCGTCGGGTGCGTACGTCTTCATCTTGCAGCAGCAATGCCCACTCATGCACTACAGTCCATGGGCATCTACGACATAGCCGCTTCAGACGGATTTCGCGGTGCGTATATTTCAATGTTAATGCTAGACCACACTCTGCGTGGCCGGGGCGCTGCGTTGTTTCTGATGCTTCGGTTACTCCAGTTCGGCTGGCCTCGTGGAATGGAGTACGCCCTCTTTCACTGCGCGCCTCGACTCGCGCCCCGGTACCTTAGGTACGGCTTCGAATGCCTCGGAGATCCGTTTCAATCCAGGTACTCCGGCTGGCAGGTGCCCATGATCAGCCTCTTCGGTGACTGCGAGGCTCATCGGCGGCGCGGCTCTCTTGTTACGCCTTACCTGGATCCCTATCAACTCCCGGCGGCAAGAACCTCGGAACTCCGCCGAATGTACAAGATTCCGGCTCCGGGTGGGAACGCGGCCGCGCCTCAATCTGAGCGCATCCTGCATCGCCGGGGTGAGAGCGCTTCGGCAAATCAACTAGTAGGGGAGTGCTTGCATGAACTCGCTCGCCGCGAAATCGACTTGTGAAGAATCAGCAGCACAAAGCGCCCTGGCGCAGTTCGAGCGCACTGTCAACAAGGCCGTCGAAGCCTTCCCATCTTCCTCGCTGCTCCAACGGCTGCAGCTAGGGACCCTCCAAATGTCTGACTACCATCTAATTCTCACGACGCTATTCCATCAGACATACAGCAGCCCATACACGTTCGCTCGTGCCGCAGTCAATTGCAGTTGGCACCATGAAGCCGCGAAGGAGTTCTTGCTTCGGCACGCGGACGAAGAACGCACCCATTGGCGCTGGATTCTTAATGATCTGGACGCAACAGGCTATCGCGGTACGCCTCCGCGATCCCTGCCACCTCACCACTCGGCCCAAGCCTTCATTGGACTCAATTACTTCCTGGCAGAAGAATGCCCGGTCAGTCGACTCGCAGTGGCGTGCGTTGTTGAGGGGATAGGCGCCAAATACGGTTCAGTGTATGGCGGCAAGTTGCTTGCCGCCCTAAACCTCGATAAGTCGCAAGCGTCATTCTTCATAAACCATGGTCAGACGGACATTCAACACACCGCCGAGCTTCGGTCTCTCGTCGAATCTCTGTCCCTTTCGGCAAATGAGTGGCAGTGGATGCACCACGCCGCCGAGGTCGCGGGGCGTTTCTATCGAGGCATGTACGAACACGATAGCCATGCATGAGAACCCGGCCTTCGCGTCTAATCCCAGAAGCAGGCGTGCGGTATCAGCAGCGACACTGGGCTGTAACGATGAGATGACGAATGTTCAGTTAAGCGATATATCTTACCGTGGTCAGCTCGTCGGTAGACTTTCGGTAGACGTTGACGTCAAACCGGCGGTAGACCTACCCACCACAGAAACTCCGGATTTTCGGTGACCGGGAGCAGCGGCGCGTCAGTCTCGCCGCGACGGCGAACCATTAGCGCCAAATGAAAGTCCACCCGAACTTTGGCATCAAGCGCGTTTCCCTGCCTGGAGCACCATCTGAGTGCATCGGAACAACGCGATGGTCTTACCTGATTCGAGGTGGGTCACCGTGGCATCCCGCACCTGTGTCGGCTTTCCCAGATGCGCTGCGGTGGCGACGCACTCGATCGTCTCCTCCGCAGCGGTACCGAGGTGGTTGGATTGCCGCTCAACCGTGGTGAAATCCCAAGCCTCCCTGGGCAGGTTCGCGACACAGCCATATCCTGCCGATGTATCCACCAAGGCGGTCAGGCAAATGATCGACGCTGATCCGGTTGAAGTAATCCGCTGTGCCGGTGACGAGGGTACTGGCCTTTTCAATCTTCATGGGAAACTCCCGACAAGTAAGCTCACACTCCCTTGAGCTTGACCACGACTTTGCCCTTGGCGCGGCCTGCGTCGACGTACGCCAGAGCTTCGTTGGTTGATTCGAATGGAAACACGCGATCGATCACGGGACGGATGGCCCCGGCCTCGATGAGACGGGTGATTTCGAACAGCTGCTGTCCGTTGGCCCGCATGAAGAGGAACGAATACTTCAGGCCGCGCCGGTTTGCCTTTTTCCTTACGCCGGCACTCAGCAGGCGAATGATGAGGCGCACGAACCAGGGCGCCCCTATTTGCCTGCCGAATTCGGGATCAGGCGGACCGGAGATGGAAATGAGCTCCCCACCGCCCTTGAGCACGCGGAGGGATTTTGCGAGCGTAGCGCCGTCCTGGCTGTTGAGTACCACGTCGTAATCGTGCAGTACATCCTCACAATTCTGCGTCTTGTAATCGATGACGATGTCCGCGCCCAGACTCTTGACGAGCGCGAAGTTAGTCGAACTCGTCGTCGTGGCGACGGTTGTACCCAGATGCTTTGCCAGCTGGATGGCAAAAGTGCCTACGCCGCCGGAACCCGCCTGTATGAATACCTTCTGCCCCTTCTTCAGGTTGGCCTTTTCGACCAACGCCTGCCAGCCCGTCAAAGCGACGAGCGGAAAGGAAGCGGCCTCTTCCATCGTGAGACTCTTGGGTTTGATTGCCAGGGAAGCTTCCCTTACAGCGATGAATTCCGCGAACGCACCAATGCGAAAATCATCTGGCCGCGCGTAGACCTCATCCCCCAGCTTGAACTGCTGCACCTGCGGGCCCACCTTGACGACCACCCCCGCTACGTCGTGACCGAGAATCAGCGGGAGTCGATACGGCAGTATGAGCTTGAACGCTCCATCTCTGATTTTGCAGTCTATGAGGTTGACACCGGCGGCATGCACCTCGACCAGCACTTCGTCGTCGCGCAACTGCGGAGGCGGCATGTCTGCCAACCGCAGTGCGCGCTTCCTGCCATATCGTTCGAGGACAAATGCTTTCATGATCATTTCGGCACCGGCACCGCGTCGAGTCGCAGATCTCTGCGAATTCCTGAATCCAGCAGACCAGCAGGCGCGAACCGGCGCAACAGGCGCAGCCGGTTCGCCACTCTCCCGGCTGTATAGCGAAGTCTCGGGCGTTCCGCCGTGGCGGCTTTCAGCACGACATCAGCCACGACGCTGGGCTGTTCTGCAGTCGCCATCACTTCCCTGACTCTCGCACCTACGGACGCGCGGACGTCGCGATATTCATCAAGCTTTGCATCGGGTTCCAGGAAGTTCGCATCGAACGGCGTCTTCGTGTAGGCGGGCTCGATGACCGAGACGCGAATTCCCCACGTGCGCAGTTCATGGTCAAGCGACTCCGAGTAGCCTTCGATCGCGTGCTTGGTCGCA
>DATKLO010000102.1:0-15322 GCA_035542375.1 Steroidobacteraceae bacterium
CATGTATTTCGTCTTCGGTGCGCGCACCCCGGCGGGTGCCTCCCTGTTCCAGACCGGCTGGTTCGTGGAGTCCGTGCTCTCCCAGACACTGATCATCCACATCCTGCGCACCCAGCGTCTGGCCTTCGTCGAGAGTCACGCCAGCCTGCCGCTGACGGTCATGAGCGTTGCGGTATGCATGGTCGCGATGGCTTTGCCGTACTCGCCGGCGGCCGCCTGGCTTGGATTCACGCCTTTACCGGCAGCTTACTGGCCCATGCTGGCGGCAATGGTGGTGGCTTATCTGGTGCTGACGCACGTCATGAAAAGGTGGCTGGCGCACCGCTTCAATGTGTACTGAGTATCTCCGCTGCGTGTATTGAGACCCGCAGCGACGTATCCCGGGTGATTCAGCGGCAGCCGTCCGAGCCGGCCAGCACGATGTCGATGCTGGAGGCCGCCATGTTGACCCACACGCCCTTGACCTGGGTTTCCACCTGCATGGTGACGCCGCGCTCATTCTTGAGAACAGCGGCGGTCTCGCCGCGTGCCAGCGCGGCGCCCGTGGAGATAGCCAGGTATCTGCCCGCAAAGGCATCGATGGAGGGCAGGTGGAAGACCAGTCCGTCCGCCTTGACGTCGGCGGCTCCAATGTCGCCGATGGACACGCCATGGATGCAGAAGCTGTATGTGGCTCCTTCGTAACTCAGTATTCCGTGTCCGTGTCCATAGCCGAGACCTATGCCGGCAAGCGTGCCGGACATCGTCACAGTTGCGTCGACAGGTGGCGGCGTTGGCTGTGACGATACGGCGCTGAGGGGAGGGCGGGCAGCGCACGAGCACAGCAAGGCGCTCGAGAGGAGTAATGCAGCGACAAGCCGGGTCGCGGTCAGATTTCGGCGCGGGGGCTCCGGGGCTTGCGGCACCATATCCGTCACTCGTGTGGCTCGGGTTCGATCCAGGTCCGATCGTTTCGAGGTTAGCAGTGCAGGTGATCGCAACCATCCGCACACTTACTTATGGCGATACGCCGGGAGCCTTCGCCACGGAGCGTGCGTCCGGCACGAGTAGGTACAACCCCGGATTTGTCCGGCAGCGCCTCGGCCTACGATGCTTCCATGGCGACTCAACCAGGTGCAATCCCGGGTACCACCTTCTTCGACGGCCTGCAGGCCCGCAAGGGTTACGCACTCAACCGGATGTGCTTTTCGTTCAACGACGCGGCCAACCGGGAGGCGTTCCGGCGTGACGAGGAGTCCTACTGCGACCGGTTCGGATTGAACGGGCAACAGCGAGATGCCGTGCGACGGCGCGATGTGCTGGCCCTGATCGAGGCCGGGGGCAATATCTACTATCTCGCCAAGCTGGCCGGCATCTTCGGGCTGGACATGCAGGACATCGGTGCGCAGCAGACGGGGATGAGTCTCGAGGCCTTCAACGCGCGGCTCAGCGGCGGAGCGGACTGACATGGCACGAATCATCGGTTGCCTCGCGACTTCGCACGTGCCGCTGATCGGCCGCGCCATCGCTCGCGGGTTGCAGCAGGAGCCCTACTGGCGGGACTTCTTTGCCGGCTATCGGCCCATTCATGCGTGGCTCGAGCAGGTGCGGCCCGATGTGGCCGTGATCTTCTACAACGATCACGGTCTGAACTTCTTCCTGGATGCCATGCCGACCTTCGCCGTCGGCGCCGCCGAGCAGTACCAGAACTCGGACGAGGGCTGGGGGCTGCCGTCGTTCGGGCCTTTCCAGGGAGATCCGGCCCTGTCCTGGCATCTGATCGAATCGCTGATGGAAGCGCAATTCGACCTGACCACTTGCCAGCAGATGCGCGTGGACCATGCCTTCGCCATTCCCATGGCTCTCGCCTGGCCTGGCCACCATCCCTTGCGGGTGAAGACGGTGCCGATAGCCATCAATACCGTGCAGCATCCGCTACCCACTCCCGAACGCTGCTTCCACCTCGGCCAGGCAGTGGGGCGGGCCCTGGAGGCGTACCCGCAGGACCTGCGGGTGCTGGTCATCGGCTCGGGTGGGCTTTCGCATCAACTCGATGGTGAGCGCGCCGGTTTCATCAATCAGCCGTTCGATCAGATGTGCCTGGACCGGCTCGTGAGCGATCCGCTGGCGCTGACGCACCTGTCAGTCAGGGACCTCATCGAACAGGCGGGCAGTCAGGGCGTGGAGTTGCTGATGTGGCTGGCCGCGCGCGGCACTCTGCACGGGCGAGTGTCGCGGATCCACAGTCACTACGTGGTTCCGATCTCCAATACGGCCGCTGCAACGCTCGTATTGCAGAACGCGGCGTAGCGGGCTGTCAGACAGCCTTCGACTCAGACGACCTTCGAGTACCTCTCCGGCTTGTCCCGCGCCCCCTCGGCCGGTTCGGCCACCCTGGCCGGTTCACCCGGTTGCAGGTAACGGTCGAAGCAGGCGGCCAGCACACGCAGAAGATAGCGGCCGACGGGAGTGACCACGATGCGCGAGGAGCAGACCCATGCGAGATGGTCGGCTTCCAGGGGCGCGAGACACTTGCGCGCTTCCGCGAAATACGTCCAGAAGTCGATGCCGAACAGCTCCTCCGCCTCCGTCACGCACACCTCACCCTGACACATGATCCGGTCGATGACCCAGGCGCGGATGCGGTCGTCCTGGTCGCGAACCAGGCCGCGCCACACCGGCAGGTGCCCCGCGTCGATCGCGTCCGACCATTCCGAGAGCTGACGACGGTTCTGGCTGAAACTCTCTCCCAGATGGCTGATGGCGCTGGCGCCGATACCCAGCAGGTCGCAGCCGGCGTGCGTCGTATAGCCCATGAAGTTGCGATGCAGGGTGCCCTGCTCCTGGGCCCGGACCAGAGCGTCATCGGCAAGCGCAAAGTGATCCATGCCGACGTAGCGGTAGCCGGCCTCAGAAAGCGAATCTATCGCCGCGGACAGCAGAGCGATGCGCGTGGCGGCATCGGGCAGGTCCTCGGCGCGAATGCGGCGCTGCGGTTTGAACAGCTGCGGCAGGTGGGCGTACCCGTAAACGGCCAGGCGAGCCGGCCGCACCGCGATCACGGCTTCGAGTGTGCTGCGGAAGCTTTCCAGGGTCTGCCGCGGCAGGCCATACATCAGATCGACGTTGATCGATTCGATACCGGCCGCCCGGCACGCCTCGATGGCGCCGCAAGTCTGTTCGACGGTCTGTACCCGATTCACGGCACGCTGCACTTCCGGATCCAGATCCTGCACACCGAAACTCACGCGATTGAATCCGATCCGCGCCAGATGCAGGAAGTCGGAGGGTTGCGTGAAGCGCGGATCGATCTCGATGGAGAAGTCGCGCTGCGCATCCGCGCTCAGATGCAGGTAGCGCGCCACCGATTCGACGAGAAGCTCCAGTTGCACGGGCCTCAGGAAGTTGGGTGTCCCGCCACCGAAGTGCAGCTGAACGACCTCGCGATCGCGAAACAGGGGCGCGATCAGCTCGATTTCGCGCAACAGGCGATTCACGTAGGCGGCGGCGCGTTCCGTGGAGTGCGTGATGACCCGATTGCAGCCGCAATACAGGCAGGGGCTGCTGCAGAAAGGCACGTGAACATAAAGCGAGAGCGGGCGAGCCGGACTGCCCGCCGCGAGAGCGAAGCGCTGGAACTGGTCCGCATCGAAGTCGGCCGTGAAATGTGGCGCAGTCGGATAGGACGTGTAACGCGGCCCTGGACGGTCATAGCGGCTCAGGAGTTCGGCGGAAACCTTCTGGCTGGCTGTCATATTGAGACCCGGACGAAACAACGGACGAGACCGGTTCACATCGGGTGAGCATGCGCTGGATCGCGCGACGTGGCGTCCGTGTTTGCGCGTACGTAGAAGTACCGATGGACGCTCGGTGATTCCCCATGGGGGTCGCGCATAGGGACATTTACTGATTCTGAGCCGGACCCGCCTCGATATCTTGCGCGGGACAAACACAGTGTGCTCGCGCGCATCCCCAGGCTTGCTCGGAACGGAAGGTGACGAGGTTATGAGGAACATCAGCAGGGCGGACAACAACCGATTTGCGATTCTGACCCTCGGCGCGGCGGCCATGGCCGCCGTAGCGCTGATCTTCGTCTGGGGACCCCTGCAGATCAGGGCATTCGACCAGGCAACACTTTTGGCCCGGCTGGGAACTGGAACCGCGATTGCTGCGGGTGCGGCGCTTGCCGCGGACAGTGACGCAGCTCCCAGCACCGCCACTTCATGGACGCACGTGCCGTTCGTCACGAGCGAGGGAACGCCAACTAGCATTGCGGCTACCGATGGCCGTGTGCGCATCGTCACCATGATGTACACGCATTGCCCTGGAAGTTGCCCGCTGGCGCTGGCAACGCTGCGGCGCATTGAGGGAAATCTCACGCCTCGCGAGCGCTCCCGCCTGAGCGTGATAGCCCTGTCGCTCGATCCCGAAAAGGATACGGTCGCGAGCCTGAATGCCTTTCGTCAGACCAGCGTCGTTTCGCCCGCGTGGATCCTCGGTCGTCCATCAGCATCGGACGTGCCGGTTCTGGCCCGTGCGCTGGGCGTGAGCTACCGGATCGTCGGTGACGGGTATGTGGATCATCAGAGCGCGTTCGTCATTCTGGATGCCCACGGACGCGTGCTGTCGCGCACCGGCAGGACACAGGATGCGGATCCGTCCTTCACGGTGGAGTTGCGGCGCGCGCTGGCGGCGAACTGAGTCCGGCAGACAACAGGGGCCAGAGAATGATCATTCAGGCGGATTTCGTGCTCAACCCACCGGCTGAGAAAGTGACAGCGGAGCGTGTCGGCACGCCGGCCGTCGAGACGTACAACGACCACGTCGTGCGGCAGTTCACGGTCATGACCGTGGTGTGGGGCATTGTCGGCATGCTGGTGGGTGCGTATATCGCCGCGGAGCTGATCTGGCCGGCATTGAGCTTCGACATTCCCTGGCTGGCTTATGGCCGGTTGCGTCCTTTGCACACGAATGCCGTGATCTTCGCATTCGGCGGATCGGCGCTGATGGCGACCTCGTTCTACGTCGTGCAGCGCACCTGCCACGTGCGGCTGTTCAGCGACCGGCTGGCGGCATTCACCTTCTGGGGCTGGCAGGCCGTCATAGTCCTCGCGGTGATCAGTCTTCCCATGGGTTGGACGACGGCCAAGGAGTACGCGGAACTCGAATGGCCGATCGACATCCTGATCGCGCTGGTCTGGGTAGCTTACCTGGCCGTGTTCTTCGGCACCCTGGCCAAGCGCCGCGTTGCGCACATCTACGTCGCCAACTGGTTCTACGGCGCGTTCATCATCACGACGGCCGTCCTGCATATCGTCAACAGCGCGGAAATCCCCCTTACTCTCACGAAATCCTACTCGGCGTACGCCGGTACAGCGGACGCCATGGTCGAGTGGTGGTACGGACACAATGCGGTGGGCTTCTTCCTCACCGCGGGATTCCTGGGAATGATGTACTACTTCGTTCCCAAGCAGGCCGGCCGTCCCATCTACTCCTACCGCCTGTCGATCGTGCATTTCTGGGCGCTGATCTCGGTGTACATGTGGGCCGGTCCGCATCACTTGCACTACTCCACGCTGCCGGACTGGGCCCAGACCCTTGGCATGGTGTTCTCGCTGATCCTGCTCGCGCCATCCTGGGGCGGCATGATCAACGGCATCATGACCCTGTCGGGTGCCTGGGACAAACTGCGCACCGACCCCATCCTGAAGTTCCTCATCGTGTCGCTGTCCTTCTATGGCATGTCCACGTTCGAGGGGCCGATGATGTCCATCAAGACCGTCAACGCCCTGTCGCACTTCACCGATTGGACGATCGGCCACGTGCACTCCGGTGCGCTCGGCTGGGTGGCGATGATGACGATCGGTTCCCTGTACGTGCTGATCCCACGCGTGTACGGACAACGCCAGATGTGGAGTGTCAAGCTTATCGAGTGGCACTTCTGGATCACGACAATCGGCGTGGTGCTGTACGTGGCTGCCATGTGGATCGCGGGATTGATGCAGGGTCTGATGTGGCGGGCCACCAATCCGGATGGAACGCTGACCTACACGTTCGTCGAATCCCTCAAGGCCACCTATCCCTACTACGCCGTGCGCCTGTGCGGTGGCGCACTGGTGATCGCCGGCATGGGTCTCATGGCCTACAACTACTGGAAGACTGTCCAGCAGGCGCAGGGGGCACGCCAGCCGGTGCCGGTTCCACAGCCAGCGGCAGCCACCTGATCGAACCGCCCGGAGTCTCTGGATGAAGCACGAAACCATTGAAACGCGGGCTGGCCTGCTGGGCGTCCTGATCGCTGTTGTGATCAGCGTCGGAGGGCTCGTGGAGATCGTCCCGCTGTATTTCTCGAGTCAGGTCACCACGCCAGCCCCGGGTGTGCAGCCCTACACCGCGCTGCAGCTCGAGGGCCGGGACATTTACATCCGGGAAGGCTGCTACAACTGCCATTCCCAGATGGTCCGGCCGCTGCGTGCCGAGACCGAGCGCTACGGCCACTATTCCCTCGCCGGGGAGTCCGTCTACGACCATCCCTTCCAGTTCGGTTCCAAACGGACGGGTCCGGATCTGGCGCGGGTGGGCGGACGCTACAGCGATGAGTGGCACCGGGTGCACCTGAGCAATCCGCGCGATGTCGTGCCGGAGTCGAACATGCCCGCCTATGCATGGCTCGCCAGGGAGCCGATCGATGCGAACCTGACGCCGCGGAAGCTCACGCTCATGCGTGGACTGGGCGTCCCTTACAGCCAGGCGCAGATCGATGGCGCTGCGGAGTCCGTGCGTGACAAGAGCGAGATGGATGCCCTGATCGCTTATCTACAGGGCCTCGGCGTGGCCTCGAAGGGGTGGCACTAGATGAGCACGGAACTGGAGGCGGTCACCGGAGTGGTGCGCGGTCTGATGGCCGGGCTGCTCCTGCTGATGTTCGTGGGATTGTTCCTGTGGGTGTTCAACCGGAAGCGCCGCAAGTCATTCGAGTCGGCCGCGCGCCTGCCTCTGGAGGAGGACGCGGGTACTGGTGAAGGGCAATGAACTCCATAGCGGGCGTCATCGTCACGGTTGTCGTGCTGGTCAACATTGCCCTGCTGTGCGTGTTGCTCGTGGGTCTGCGTCGCCGTCGCGGGGAGGCGCCTTCAACCACGGAAACCACCGGACATGTCTGGGACGAAGACCTGCGCGAACTGAACAACCCGCTGCCGCGATGGTGGCTGTGGCTGTTCGTCATCACCATCGTCTATGGACTGGGTTACCTGGTGGTCTATCCGGGGCTGGGCAACTTCCCGGGCGTGTGGAGCTGGACCTCGCAGAAGCAGCTGGCCGGGCAGTCGGCGGAGGCGGACCGGCTGCTGGAACAGACCTACAGACCGTTCGAGAAACGGGATGTACGGCAGCTGGCGACCGATCCGAACGCGCTGCGCATCGGCCGTAACCTGTTCGTGAACAATTGCGCCGCGTGTCACGGCTCCGATGCACGCGGGGCTCCTGGATTTCCCGACCTGACGGACAAGGACTGGCTGTGGGGTGGAACGCCGTCGGCAATCGTGCAGTCCATCGCAGAGGGAAGGACCAGCACCATGCCGGCTTGGCGCGCGGCTCTCGGCGGGGATTCGGGTGTCGAAGACGTGCTGCGCTACGTGATGAGCCTGTCTGGCCGGCAGCTGCCGGCCGGTGACCTGGAGAATGGCCGCGCGAAGTTCGCCACCATCTGCGCCGCCTGTCATGGCTCGGATGGCCGCGGCAACCAGCAGCTCGGCGCACCGAATCTGACCGACCACATCTGGCTGAACGGCGGCTCGCTGGAGGCGGTGCGCGAGTCCATTGCGAACGGGCGCCATGCGGAGATGCCCGCTCATCTGGCACGGCTCGGCAAGACCCGCGTGGATCTGCTCGCGGCCTACGTCATCAGTCTGGGCGGTGCCGATCTGACTTCCGCCTTACCCTCGGCGCCGTCGCCACCGGTCCCGTCGCCTTCGCCGGCCGCGGCAACACCAGTTGCGACGGCTCCAGCGGCAGCGCCCACGAGTCATTCGCCGTGACAGTCAGTGCGCGCAGCCGCGATCGCGCCGCGGGGCGCCAGCCGCCCCGTCTGCGCCTCGTGACCTCCGCGGACGAAACCGCCGGCGGCGGCGGTTCAGGCTCGCTGTATGAAGCGCAGGTCAAGGTCTATCCGCGCGAAGTGGCAGGGCGATTTGCGCGGCTGCGCCTGACTGCCGCGTGGGTGCTCCTGGGGCTGTACTACGCGAATGCGTGGCTGCAGTGGAACGGCCGTCAGGCCTTCCTGTGGGATCTGCCGGCGCGCAAGTTCTACATCCTGGGTCTCGTCCTGTGGCCGCAGGATTTCATCTTTCTGACGGGACTGCTGATCATCGCGGCGCTGTCGCTGTTCTTCTTCACGGCCCTCGGCGGCCGGCTGTGGTGCGGTTACGCCTGTCCGCAGACGGTCTGGACGGAGACTTTCCTGTGGATGGAGCGCGTTGCCGAGGGCGGTCGCAACGAGCGCATGAAGCTCGACCGCGCGCCGTGGTCGATGCGCAAGCTCGCGCGCAAGTCCTTCAAGCAGCTCCTGTGGATCACCTTCGCCCTGTGGACGGGATTCACCTTCGTCGGCTACTTCACCCCGATCCGCACCCTGGCACATGAAATCCTCACCGCATCCCTGGGTCCGTGGGAGACCTTCTGGATCGGGTTCTACGGTCTTGCCACCTACCTGAACGCGGGTTTCCTGCGCGAGCAGGTCTGCAAGTACATGTGTCCCTATGCGCGCTTCCAGAGCGCGATGTTCGATCGCGACACGCTGATCATCACCTACGATGGGGAGCGCGGCGAGCCGCGCGGCGCGCGACGTCGGGGAAGCGACCCGGTTGCGCTCGGTCTGGGCGACTGCACGGATTGCACGTGGTGCGTTCAGGTATGTCCCACGGGCATCGATATCCGGCGCGGACTGCAACAGGAGTGCATTGCATGTGCCGCCTGCATCGATGCGTGCGACACCGTGATGGACCGAATGGGATACGCGCCCGGTCTCATCCGCTACACGACCCAGCATGCCCTCGAACACAAGTCCACCCGGGTTCTTCGACCACGCGTGATCCTGTACGGAGTCGTACTCGTACTGCTGGCTGGCACCTGGATCACTGCGCTGGCGCTGCGTGAGCCGGTAGCGCTGGATGTCATTCGTGACCGCAACGCCCTGTACCGGTTGCTGGATGACGGACAGGTTGAGAATGTCTACGACCTGAAGATCATGAACAAGACCGAGAGTGCCCATCGCTTCCGGATCGATGTCCGGGGTCCCGGCCGGCTCGAGATCGATCCGCTGCCGGCCATCTTCCAGGTACGGGGCGGAGAGGTCTATCCGGCGGCCGTGCGCGTGCGCCGGCCGGCCTACGAACCGGTCGGATCGGAAAGCGTGGTTTTCAGCGTTGAGGCCCTCGAAGACAGCTCGTTGCGGACCACCGCGACGGCTCGCTTCCTGGCGCCGTCGAGGTGAACGTCATGAGCAACGAGCAGCCTGCCGGATCCGATGGCGCCAGAACTGCGCGGCGCAGTCGAATCAACGCGACCGTCGTGCTCGTCATCGGGCTACCGCTGTTTGCCATAGTTGCCAGCGTGGGGACCGCCGTCGTCGCCGTGACGCGTGGCGATCCGGTGCTGCCCGACCAATATCATTGGGAAGGGGACAAGCTCGATCATGACTTCGCGCTGTCGCAGCTCGCGGCGCGGCGCCATGTCAGCGCCGACCTCCGATTGCAGCCCGCGCAGGGATCATGCCGCGTGGATCTGTCGATCGACGGCGCGCCGCCGCAGGAGCTGGATCTGACCCTCATCCACGGCAGCAACGCATCCCTGGATCGCCAGATGCGTTTCCTCCGCAACGGCGCCTCGTCTTCCTATACGGCACAGTGCGCGCAGATTCCCTCTGCCACCTGGCATGTCCAGCTGGCCGATGGGCAGAACACCTGGACATTCCGCGAGGATGTGATCGGAGACCTCGATAACGTGAAGCTCTCTTTCGGGACGCTGGCACCTGCGGGAACCCAAGGCCGCGTCGAATGAGCAGGTAGCCGGCAATGAACTCCGAGGCCACCACTGCGTGGTCGCGATCCGTCTTCAACGTGCATGGCATGCACTGCTCCAACTGTGCGCGCAGTGTGGAGCGCGCCGTGCGGCAACTGGATGGTGTACGGCAATTCTCCCTGAATCCGGCCACGGCGGTGGCGGCAATCGACTGGGATCCGCGCAAGCTGTCGCTGACCCGGATATACAACGCGATCCGCACGGCGGGTTTCCGGGCAGTTCCGCTGGAGGGCGAACAGGCCGAAGCGGATGCCCGAGCGGAGCGTCGGGCCGCCCTCAAGCGTATCGGTGTCGCTGGCCTGGGCATGATGCAGACCATGATGCTGATTTACGCCCTCTACGCAGGCGGTGCGCACGGCGTGGACGCACAGATCGCCCAATACCTGCGCCTGTCCGGCATGTTGCTCGCGACTCCAGTCCTGTTCTACTCGGGCCTGCCATTCCTGACCTCTGCCGTCCGGGACCTGCGGCAACGTCGCCTGGGCATGGATGTACCGGTATCCGTGGCTCTCCTGCTCGCCTACTGCGCGAGTGTCGTGAACACACTCACAGGGAGCGGCGCGGTCTACTACGACTCGGTGACCATGTTCGTATTCCTGTTGTCTGTCGGTCGGTTTGCCGAAATGGTCGTCAGGCAGCGCAGCGTTTCGTCCCGTGAAGCGTTCACGCGCAGCGTGCCATCCACGGCAATACGGATCATTCCAACCGGTGGCACCGAGCGGGTCAGCGTCGCATCCCTTCTGGCCGGAGATATCGTGTCGGTGGCGCGGGGAGCCGTGGTTCCCGTGGACGGCGAACTCCGATCCGGGCGGGCGTGGATCGATGAGTCGCTCGTCACGGGGGAATCGGTTCCCGTTCTCAAGGATCAGGGCGCGAAAGTGTTCGGGGGATCGGTGAACACCCAGCATCCGATCGAGGTCACCTGCAGCGCACCGGCCGATCAGTCGGCCATCGCGGGGATCGCGGCCCTGCTGCAGCGCGCGGTGGCTCAGCGCCCTCGCACTCTGGCAGTCGCCGACCGTGTCTCGTCACAGTTCTCATTCGTGACGCTGGCTCTTTCTGGCGCCGTGGCCCTGTACTGGCTCTGGGCTGATCCCTCGAACGCAATGCCTGCCACCCTCGCGGTACTGGTGGTGACGTGTCCCTGTGCGCTGTCGCTTGCCGTACCTACCACGTTCTCGGCAGCCACGTCCCGCCTGGCACGCGCTGGGCTGCTGGTCGTGAAGGCGGACTCGCTGGAGCGACTCGCCAAGGTGGATACGGTAATCCTTGACAAGACCGGTACTCTCACCGAGGGCAGACCTGTGGTGCTCGTAGAGCAGGTGAGGGAGGGGCTGAGTGCCGAACGTGCGCTATCGATTGCAGCGGCCCTGGAGCGCACTTCGGACCATCCGCTGTCGGAAGGCTTTGCTCCTTTCGCCGATCCGGGCATCGTCGCGGAGCGGGTCGTCGAACAGCCGGGAGAGGGACTGGAAGGCTGCGTGGCTGGCGAACTCTGGAGGCTTGGGCGTCCCGAGTTCGTCCTGCGCGTGCCGGATGCCGGCCCGACCGGCGGCGACTCGCCACTGGTGCTGGGGAGAGCGGGCCGCGAGGTCGCCCGATTCCGGGTCCAACAGAATCTCTCCGTGACGGCCCGTGACGCGGTCAACGCCTTGCGCCGACTAGGCCTGCGTGTCGCCATTGTCAGTGGTGACAGCGAGCAGGCAGTCGGTCAGGTGGCCGGGATGCTAGGCGTGACCGAGCACTACGCGCGTGTCGATTACTCCCGCAAGCCGGAGATCGTCCGGCAGTTGCAGGCGGCCGGTGCCAACGTGCTCATGGTGGGGGATGGAATCAACGATGGGCCCGCGCTGGCCAGCGCGAATGTGTCGTGCGCGATGGCGCAGGGATCGGCGATGGCTCAGTGCACCGCGGACCTGCTGCTGATGCCGGCCTCACTGGCGGCGCTCGGTCGCGGGATCACGCTCGCCCGGCAGGCGGGCCGGGTGACGCGCCAGAATCTCGCCTGGGCATTCCTGTACAACGTCACCGCCGTGCCGCTCGCCGCGGCCGGTTACATCGCTCCGTGGGTTGCGGCGCTGGGCATGTCCCTGAGTTCCCTGGCCGTGGTCATGAACGCAGCGCGCCTGACCGCCGAGCGGCCGACGCGCCTCGTCGAGGACGTGGCATGACCATCGTGTTCCTGCTCATCCCCCTGGCCTTCGTGCTGGTGTTGGGATCGGCGGCCGCCCTGATCTGGGCCGTGGATTCGGGCCAGTATGACGGCGACCTGGACGAGAGCAGTCGCATTGCCCTCGAGCAGGATGAGGAGCGGCCACCGCCAGCGGCCTGAAGCTAGTGGGCCGCTGCCGGCTCGGCCCTGACGGTACCCCGCTCTTTGGCAATCTTCAGGAGCGTGGGATAGAACTGCACGAACGTCGTGTCCACCACGCCGTGCTCGCGGTGACACGCATAACATTCCGCCGCTGGGGGCAGCAGCACTCCGGGTCCGGTGCCCGCGAACTCGAAGAAGGCCCAGCCTCCGGGAAAGCGTTGCGTGTCCTTGACGTGGACTTCCACTCCGAGCGGATCGCCACTCTGGAATCTGCCGCTCTGGTTGATGGAGCCCTTCTCTTGCGCGCCGCGCTGCTCGAGTACGAGCAGGGTGCCATCCGGCCAGGTGCCGGTGCTGAGGAATTCACGGTAGGCGGCCGGGCTTGCGAAGACATTGTCAAACACCGACTGGCCGTCCGCGCCCGCGCCCTTGCGATAGCTCATGTCCAGACCCGAACTCAGATACACCCACTCCCGGTACGCTTGCGGAAATTTCAGCCGGCCATCCGGCGTATAGGCCAGGGCGAGCACAGCCGCCGTCGGGTGCGGCCCTGCCGCGGTGGAAATTCCAGGCAACCTGGTGGCGTCACCCGCGGGAGCGCTCAGGCTCCAGGCCGCCAGCGTGCCGAACAGGGTCGCAAAGGTGCAGGGTCGGGTTCTCATGGGCGATGCCGGGAGGGGACCTTTATAATGCCGCACGGGATACGGATTGTGAAAGCGATAATCGAACACGAAATGAGCCGGAGACCTGCGCAGTGACGGCGAGAATGATCGATGGCCGTGCCGCTGCCGCGCTGCTGCGGGCGGAGTTCATTCCGCGCATCGAACGCTTGCGCGAACGGACCAACGTCACGCCGGGCCTTGCGGTGGTGCTGGTGGGCCACAATCCGGCATCCGCGCTCTATGTCAGCAACAAGGTGCGGGCGTGTGAGGAAATCGGCATCCGCTCGATCAAGCTTCATCTGGAAGACACCATCGACACGGAGACGCTCGTCCAGACGATAGAAGGCCTGAACGCTGATCCGGCAGTGCACGGCATCCTGGTGCAGTTGCCATTGCCTCCACGCATCGACATGCGCCGCGTGCTGGAGACCATCTCCGTCAAGAAGGACGTCGACGGCTTTCACCTCTACAACGTTGGCGGTCTGGTGGTTGGAAACACGATCTTCCCACCCTGCACACCCTACGGCGTCGTCAAGTTGCTGGAGTATGAGCGGATCAAACTCGAGGGCCAGAACGTCGTGGTGGTAGGCGCGAGTAACATCGTGGGAAAGCCGATGGCACTCATGCTCATGCAGCGCGATGCCACCGTGTGCATCTGCCACGCCAAGACGCGCGATCTCGCCCAGTTCACCATCCTGGCGGACATCCTCATCGTGGCCGCCGGCAAGCCGCGGCTGATCCTGCCGCAGATGGTCAAGACCGGCGTCGTCGTGATCGATGTCGGAATCAACCGTCTGGAAGACGGGCGAGTCACTGGCGACGTGGACTTCGAGGGGGTGGCAGCCAAGGCGTCATACATCACTCCGGTTCCGGGTGGAGTGGGACCCATGACGATCACGATGCTGCTGGAGAACACGATCGCGGCGGCGGAACGTTCGATCGCCTGACTCATCCCTTTGCAGGAGCTGGAACCATGGCTACGATAGTCGGCGGCATCGCCACGTCCCACACCCCGACGATCGGCTTCGCGCTCGATACCCACAAGCAGGCCGATCCGGTCTGGGCGCCGATCTTCCAGGCGTACGAGCCCATCCAGCGCTGGCTCAGGGACAGGCAGCCCGATGTGCTGTTCTTCATCTACAACGACCACATCACCTCGTTCTTCTTCGATCACTACTCGCAGTTCGCGCTGGGCGTCGGCGATCGGTATTTCGTCGCCGATGAAGGCGGTGGCGCCCGCCGCCTGCCGCCCATCAACGGCCACCCGAAGCTCGCGCAGCACATCGCCAATTCGCTGGTTGCCGATGAGTTCGATCTGTCCTACTTCCAGGGCAAGGGCCTGGATCACGGCTGCTTCTCGCCCCTGTCGGTGCTGTGGCCGCACGAACCCGCCTGGCCCGGCGCGCTCGTGCCCCTGCAGGTCGGCGTACTCGAGTTTCCCATCCCGTCCGCGCGGCGCTGCTTCAATCTGGGCAAATCGCTGCGCAAGGCCATCCAGAGCTATCCGCAGGACCTGAAGGTCGCCATCGTCGGCACCGGCGGGCTGTCCCACCAGGTGCACGGCGAGCGTTGCGGTTTCAACAACACGGCGTGGGACATGGAATTCCTCGAGCGGCTGGAGAAGGACCCGGAGTCGCTGACCCGGCTGACGATCGCGCAGTTCGCGGAGCGCGGTGGATTCGAGGGATCGGAAGTGATCATGTGGCTGATCATGCGCGGTGCGCTGAGCGCACGTGTCAGGAAGATCCACCAGAGCTACTACCTGCCGTCGATGACGGCCATCGCGACTGTCATCTTCGAGAACGATTCCGAGGACGCCCCCGGAGAGAGCGTGGAGGAGCACCGTCAGCGCATCGGCACGCAATGGGCGGGAATCGAGAAACTGACAGGCACCTATCCCTTCACGCTGGATCGCAGCGTGAAAGCGTATCGGCTCAACAGTTTCCTGCACCGGCTGATCCAGCCCGACTGGCGCAAGCGCTTCCTGCAGGATCCCGAGCCCCTGTTCGAGGCGGCGGATCTGTCGGCCGAGGAACGCGACCTGGTGCGTCGCCGTGACTGGCGCGGACTGATCCACTACGGCGTGATCTTCTTCCTGCTGGAGAAGTTCGGCGCCACCGTCGGCATCTCGAACCTGCACATCTACGCGGCCATGCGCGGCCAGTCGCTGGAGGACTTCCAGAAGACCCGCAACGCGCAGATCCTCTACTCGGTGGCCGGGCAGGACGCGGCCAAGCCCACCGCATCGACCTGAGCGCCGGCCGCCTCGACCTGACCGGCACCGCATCGA
>DATKLO010000103.1:0-9829 GCA_035542375.1 Steroidobacteraceae bacterium
TGGCCTTCAACGTCACGGCCGGTGTCAGGGTCCAGTTGATGACGTCCGCGATACCGTACTCGTTCATATCGTTCACGTTCGGGAAGATATGACCGGTCAGGGGATCGGTGTAGCCGTCATAGTTGGTGTAGTTGCGGGTGGGCAGGAAGCGCGAGTCCCACGGAATGCCGAACACCGGAACCGAGACGCCCGCGTTCCACAAGGCAGGCAGGAAGCTCGAACCATCGATCGCGATGTACTGGTCGGGCGGGCCTTCCTGGTTCTGGGTAGTGTAGTCACCCGTCAGGCTCATCTCGAAATTCGCCGCGGCCACCCAGCGCAGTGCGATGCGTGCGGACTGCACGTTCTCGTTGCCCTGGTGATCGACCACGCAGCCGCGTGAATCGTTGGGACCCACGCCGCTACCTAACTTGATGGGCGGTTGCCCGGGTAGGCCGGTGCCTCCGGAACCCAGGCTGCCCGGGCCGTTGACGCATTCATAGTCGAGCACATCGACGTAACCGTCGCGCCGCTTGCTCGAGAAGGACACGCGGGCGAACAACTGGTTGGGTACCACGGCGACATCGTAGGAACCCCGGAAATTGCGACGGTTGTAATCGCCGAATTCGGCATCCACGTAACCGTGCCCGTCGCCAGTCGGCTGCCTGGAGATCAGGCTGACCGTGCCGCCCACTGCGTTCTTGCCAAACAGCGTGCCCTGAGGTCCGCGCAGCACTTCGACCCGATCCAGGTCCAGCAGATCGAGAATGGCGCCCTGCGGGCGTCCCAGATACACGCCATCGACATAGATCGGCACGCCCGGCTCGAACGACAGGGAGTTGTCCGAGAGGCCGACGCCGCGGATGCTTGCGGCTATGGTCGCACCCCAACCTGCGCCTAGCGGGTTGATGACGGCGTTGGGGACGAAGGCCGCCAGATTCGTCACATCGGTCTGGCCACGCGCGGCCAGCGTATCGCCGGTTACGGCGGTAATCGCAAGCGGTGTCTCCTGCAGCTTCTCCGTTCTGAAGCGGGCAGTGACGGTGATCTCTTCCAGCTGGCCTTCGGTTGACGTCGCCTGGACCGCCGGTGCGGTCTGCGCTCCAGCCGGTGTTCCGGCGAGACCCAGCCAGGCCAGCAGACCGCCGAGTGCCCTCGCGGACCGCGTGGTCAGCACCCGCAGGCTCCGCCCCGTGCGCCCGTGTGTTGTAGGCGCAACATTCTGGGATATCATCTCACCACCCCCCTGTATCGATCGTGGTTCGAATTCATCGCGCCCGGTGCGACGTGAGCGCCCGGGACTCAAAAAACGTTAACACCAGGCGCTGCACAGCAGAACGGCACAAAACGAGCGATCAGCTTTCTGACTAAGAGAACGCCATCAACACCCTGCAGAACATCCAGGCCTTCCTCGTCGTAACTCGGGTTGGCAGCTTTTCCGCCGCGGCGCGCGAACTGAACGTGGCGCCGTCGGTGGTCACTAAGCGCATCACCCAACTCGAGTCGGGCATGCGCACGAAACTGATCGTGCGCTCCACGCGTGGCCTGGCGCTGACCGCCGCGGGGGAACGGCTGTTGCCACGCTTCCAGCGCATCGTCGGCGAACTCGACGAACTGTTCGTCGAGCGCAGCAGCGCCGGCAACGTGGTCGAGGGTCACTTGCGCATCAAGGGCCCGACCACCATCACCTCGCTGTACCTCGGCGCCCTGTTCAGCGACTTCCAGGTGGCCAACCCCCGGGTCACCCTCGAGATCGTGCTGATGGATCGCTCGGTCAACCCGCTGGAGGAAGGGTTCGACCTGGTCGTGGCCGCCCGGCCCGCCTCCTACCCCAACGTGCTCGACGTGCCGCTGTGCGCGTACCCACAGGTGTTGTGTTGCTCGCCGGAATACCTGCGGGGACGCGAGGTGCCACATCATCCGGGCGAACTGGTCGAGCACGAATGCCTGACCACCGTGCTGTTCGGAACCAACTGGCCGTTCGAGAATCCGCGCGGCGCGCTGAGCGTGGAAGTGCGTTCGCGGCTGCATGCGAACGACGCACGGGTGGTCCTGGAAGCCGCCCGCCGCGGCCTGGGCTTCGCGCCCCTGCCCGCCTACCTGGTGGCCGCGGATCTGGCGGCGGGCAGTCTCGTACAGGTGCTCAGCGACTATCCGCTGGCTTCACCGTGGCTGAAGGCACTGGTGCCACGCATGAAGATGGACAAGCCCGCCGTGCGCGAACTGATCGCGTTCGTGAAGGCGGGGATGCAGCCGGTGGCCCCGTGGGACAGCGAACCTTGCCAGGGTCCCGTCGAGGGCTCGCGCCCTGCCTGAGGGTCCGCGCCTTGCCTGAGAGTCCGCGCCTTGCCTGACGGTCCGCGCCTTACCTGACGGCGCGTGCCTGGCCCGCGCAAGAGTCAGGGCTCGCCGGTGACCGGATGCGGGTAGTGGAAGGGGACGACGCGCGTCTCGGGCCAGGTTTTCGGAACGTCCGCCAGCAGCTCATCCGGCCCGTTGGGATCTTCCGGGTACAGGCGCGTCAGCGCGGGCAGGTGCACACCGCTGCGCGCCCAGCCCTCGTCGTAGTTGGCCTGCCATAACATGTTGTAGTTGAGCAGCTTGATCTTCCAGACCCCGTTCTCCTTCACGTACAGGTTCTCGTAGATGCCGCCCTCCCAGAACTGCTGCGGCAGATTGGGGATGGGATCGCGCATGCTCTCGTGGCAGCCGCCCTGCAGCACGGCGCGGAAACGCGCCCTGGCCGTCAGACCGTCGGGGGCGACATCGATTATGTCCTGCAGCATCAGATGGTCGAGCAGGAATGCGCGGATCGGGCCATTGAAGCCCTTCGTGAAGTAGTTGCGGAACCAGTCGCAGTACAGGCGCCGGGCGCCCTGCTTGCCGCGGTACACGCCGTTCAGGAAGCGCACCTCGCCGCTCTCGGAGAACAGATCCACCGTCTCGTCGTACAGGCATTTGTCGATGTAGTACCCGTACTTGAAGTGCAGCGAGCGCACGGCGTTGGTGTCCTCGAGCAGGCTCACCCGCCGCGTCAGTGCGGTAACCTGCTCGCTCAGCGCCTGCAGTGCATCGGTATTCGCCATGGTCCTGCGCGGGCCCGGGCCCGCTCCCTTGACACGGTCCGGAACGACCGCGAGCCATCGTACCCCGCCCGGCCGGGCGGCCGCACGGCCGCGCGCCGGCGCTGCCACCAGGCGGAGCCGTGCGGCCGCGGCCTTCGTAAAACGCGAAGACTGCTCGCTCCCCCGCGCATGTTCTGCCGGCCACCGCCAGCGGCTACCATCCCGATCCGGCCCGGAGAACCCGTGATGAAGAAGGTCCTGCGTAGCAATTTCGAGCCCGGATCGCCGCGCGAGGCCGCCAGGCGCGCGCAGTGGAAGGCGCTCGGGCTGTCCGACGCGGACATGTTGAAGCCCAAGATCGCCGTGGTGAACACATCCTCCGAGCTCGCGATCTGCTTCAGCCATCTCGACGGCATCGCACGGCTGGTCAAGGATGAAGTGCGCGCAGCCGGTGGACTGCCCTTCGAGATCCGCACCGCCGCACCGAGTGACTTCATCATCGGCGCCGGCTCCTCCGGCGGCTACATCCTCGCCTCGCGCGATCTGGTGGTGAACGACATGGAGATCGCCGTGGAGGGCGCGCAGCTGGACGGCATGATCTGCCTGTCCTCCTGCGACAAGACCCCGCCCGCGCATCTCATGGCCGCCGGCCGCTTCAACATTCCGACCATTCTGGTGATCGGCGGCTATCAGCCGAGCGGCGAATACCAGGGCCGACACGTGGACATCGAGGACGTGTTCCTCGGCTCCGTGCAGGCCGCCTACGGCAAACTCTCGCACGAGACGCTGCTCGGGATGAGCAACAACGCGATCCGCGGACCGGGAGTGTGCGCCGGCATGGCGACGGCGAATTCCATGCACGTCGCCTGCGAGGCGCTCGGCATGTCCCTGCCCGGCAGCGCGCCGGTGCTGGCCAACAGTCCGGTGATGATCGAGAACGCGCGCCGCTCGGGGCGCCGCATCGTGGAGATGGTGCTGGAGGATCTCAAGCCGCGCGACATCATGACTGCCGGCGCGTTCCGCAACGCGGTGGCCGCCGTGCTCAGCGTCTCCGGTTCCATCAACTGCATCAAACATCTGCAGGCCGCAGCCAGCGAGGCTGGCGTCGATGTGGATGTGTTCAGCCTGTTCAACGAGATGGGCGCCCGGGTTCCCGTGCTGAGCGCCGTGCGCCCGAACGGACCCGATTCCATCGAGGACTTCGAGGCCGCCGGTGGCGCGCGTGCGCTGCTGCGGCAGCTCTGGCCCGTGCTGGATCTCGATGTCATGACCGTGACCGGCCGAACGCTCGGACAGAACATTGCGGACGTGAGGGTCGCCGATCCGGAAGTCATCCGGCCCATCGACCGTCCCTATTCCGACAAACCTTCGATCACGATCCTGCGCGGCTCACTGGCGCCGGAGAGCGCCATCGTGAAACTGGGTTTGCGAGGCCCCGGCCGCGTCGCGAAATTCAGCGGACCTGCGACCGTGTACGACGATGGATCGGAGGCCATGCAGGCAATCGCCCGTGGCGAGGTGAAGCGTGGGCAGGTGCTTGTCGTGCGGGGGATGGGCCCCAAGGGCGGTCCCGGCATGGCAGGCCCGGCTTCGGCGGTGGTTTTCGCGCTGGATGCCGCCGGCCTGCAGAGCGATGTCGCCTTCGTCAGTGATGGTCAGCTCTCGGGCCTGTGCAACAAGGGACTGACGGTCGCGGAAGTGTCGCCGGAAGCGGCCGTGGGCGGACCGCTCGCACTGGTTCAGAACGGCGACCGCATCAGCATCGACGTGGATCGCCGGTCCCTGGAGCTGGAGGTGCCCGCCGAGGAGCTGGCCGCGCGGCGCGCACGACTCGGGCCGCCGCGACTGCCGAAAGCCACCGGTTATCTTTCGATCTATCAACGGACCGTACAGCCCATGTCCACGGGCGCCGTGCTGGTCAGGAACGAAGCCCCAGATGCCTGAGACCATTGCCACACGCAGCGTGCGCAGACCCGCGCACCGTACCCACAAGACAGTCGAAGCGGATCTGTGCGTGCTCGGCGCCGGCATCAGCGGCGTGACCGCAGCGCTGGAGGCCGCGAAGCTCGGTCGCAAGGTCGTACTGGTGGATGGGGCTCCCGCCCTCGGCGGCCAGGCCATCGGCTCCATCATCGGCACGATCATCGGACTGTATACGCACGGCCCGCAGGCCTACCAGATCACCCATGGAATCGCCGACGATCTGATTCGCGATCTCAGCGCCGAAGGATCGCTTTTGCGCCTGCATCACTCCACAGTCGTGTTCCAGTACGACGAAGTTCGGCTGGCGCGCTGGATGGAGCGCAAGGTCCAGGAGGCCGGCATCCAGGCCGTGGTGGGCGCCGTTCTGACGGACGTCGAATTCAGAAACCGCCGCGTCCAGCATGTGGACTTCGCTACCCGGTTCGGCGCGTTGCGCGTGGTCGCGAAGGGCTTCGTCGATTCCTCCGGTGATGCAACGCTGAGCTACGAGGCGGGACTTGCGGTGCGCGAGCCCGAGGAGCCGGTCTACGGAACGCTGAACTTCCTGATAGAGGGATACGATACCGAGGCCGTCAAAGGAATGGTCATCGAGGAGGTGCGCGAGCGCCTCCGCGGGCGCGACAAGGAATACGGCCTGGTGCGACACGACGGTTTCCTGATGCACTTCCCCGGCAAGAACTTCATGCTGGCCAACATCAGCCACTTCGAGACGCCGGTGGACCCGCTCGCCACGGCCAGCATGGTGTTCGAAGGGCGGCGGCAGGCCGACAACGTGATCCGCTTCCTGCGTGCGGAATTCCCCGCCATCTTCGCCAATGCGCGCGTGCGTGCGTATGGCAATCCGGGGCTGCGGCAGACCCGCTGGATCGAAGGCAGCAGACAGCTCACGCTCAATGACATCCGCACCGGCGAGCGGCCCTCGGACGCGGTCGCGCGCTGTGCCTGGTGGGTCGAGTTGCACAACACCAAGGAGCTCGTGCACTGGGAGCGCTTCCCCGACAATCATGTCTACTACATCCCTCTGGGCTCCATGGTGCCCAGGGATGCGGACAACATCGTCGTGGCGGGCCGCTGTGTGGATGCTGACTCGCATGCGCTGTCGGCGATCCGGGTCATGGGCCCGTGCATCGCCATGGCCACCGCGGCGGCGCACGCGCTGGACCTGGCAGGATCCGACTCCCTGCATCGCATCGACCTGCCGAAACTCCAGCAGCGCCTGCGTGACAATCTGGAGCGCAGGGATTAACCGGCGCACCTCCACACTGGCCGGCTTGTTCACGGCGGCACTCGCAACGGTCTGCGGTGCACGCCCTGCCGCGGATGTGGATGACGCCCGACTGCTCGCGGCGGATCGCGAACCCCAGAACTGGATGATCAACGGCCGCACGTACGAGGAGGGGCACTTCAGCCCGCTGACCCAGATCAACGATCACAATGTGACCCGACTGGGGCTCGCCTGGTACCTCGATGTCGGCAGCCGGATCGGCACCGAAGCCACCCCCCTGGTCGTGGACGGCGTCCTCTACACCACGAGCGTCTGGAACATCGTTCACGCCATCGACGCACGCACCGGCAGGGAGCTTTGGCGCTACGATCCTCATGTCGATCGCACCTGGATCCGCCACATGTGCTGCGGGCCGGCCAACAAGGGCGCGGCACTGTGGAAAGGGAAAGTCTATGCGGGGACCATCGACGGGCGCCTGCTGGCGCTCGATGCTGCCAGCGGCAACCTGGTCTGGTCCACGCAGACCACCGATCCTGCCCAGCCCTACTCCGTCATCGGCGCGCCGCGCGTCTTCCACGACAAGGTCATCATCGGAGTCGGCGGTGGCGAGATGGGTGTGCGCGGATACGTCACGGCGTACGACGCCGCCACGGGCAAACAGGTCTGGCGCTTCTACACCGTCCCCGGCAATCCGGCCAACGGGTTCGAATCCCCCACCATGGAGATGGCGGCGCGCACCTGGACGGGCCAGTGGTGGCAGGCCGGTGGTGGCGGCACGACCTGGGACGGGCTGACCTACGACCCGAAACTCAACCTCGTCTACGTCGGCACCGGCAACGGTTCGCCCTGGTCGCGCGAGCTGCGCAGTCCTGGCGGGGGCGACAACCTGTTCCTGTGCTCCATCATCGCCCTGAATGCGGATAGCGGCGCATACCGCTGGCACTACCAGGCGATTCCCGCGGAGAGCTGGGACTACGACTGCGTGGCGCAGATGACCCTTGCCGAGCTGCGCATAGGCGGTCGCGCGCGCCAGGTCCTGATGCAGGCGGGCAAGAACGGCTTCTTCTACGTACTGGATCGCAGCAACGGCAAACTGATCTCGGCCAGTGCGTTCGTGCCAGTGAGTTGGGCCAGCCGGATCGATCTGCGGACCGGTCGGCCCGTTGAGACTGCCGCGCAACCCTACGGCGTTGACAACACGCGCCTGCTCTCGCCCGGTGTGTTCGGCGGCCACGCCTGGCACGCCATGTCCTATAGCCCGCTGACACGGCTGGTGTACATCCCGGCGCAGGAAGACTGGTTCCGCTACAGCCGCACGCCGCACTACGAACACACGCCGATGGCCTGGAACCTCGGGCTGAATCCCCAGGCACGGGATCCGCCCGGAGTGCCCGATCCGCCGCCCCGCAAGGGGTTCCTGCTCGCCTGGAACCCGGCGACCAACAGTGAAGCCTGGCGTATCGACCTGCACGGTCCCTGGAACGGCAGCGTGCTGACGACTGCGGGCAATCTGTTGTTGCAGGGGGCGGCGGACGGACGGTTCGTGGCCTACAGCGCCGACAAAGGCCAGCGGCTCTGGGACATGCCCATCCACACCGGCGCCGTTGCCGCGCCGATCGCATACTCGGTGGATGGCGAGGAGTACATTGCCGTGGGCGCCGGCTGGGCGGGCTCACTGCCGATCGTAGGCGGCGGCATGTCAGCCGCTCATGATACGCCAACGCGCATTCTCGCCTTCAAACTGGGCGGCAACGTCACGCTGCCGACTCCGGTTGGTCGCGCGGCCCCGTCCCTGCCAGCCTCGACCGCGTCACCTGAAACCATCGAGCGTGGACGTCGGCTGTATGCCGCCAACTGCCGCCTGTGTCACGGCGGCGCGGTCATCTCGGGCGGCATGATTCCCGATCTGCGTTACATGAGCCCGCAGACCCACGCCGAGTTCGGGAAGATCGTCCTGTACGGCGCCCGGGCGGCCCAGGGCATGGCACCCTTCGCGGACTTGCTGAGCGAGACGGATGCCGATGCGATCCATGCGTATATCATCGAGCAGGCACGGCCCATCGCGGCCCCTGGCGCCGGTCACTAGCGCAGGTCTTGCCTGAGCAACGGCACAAGGCGGAAATCCACATGAAACTGACCGATGCCGACCGCGCAATGCTCGACGGCCAGGAGGGCAAGGCGCGACAGAAGGCCATGGAGCTGCTGGTGCGCTACGCCGAGGCCCTGGGCGCCGAAGGTTTCGTGGATACCAACAACGTGGCAGGTGTACCCGGCTCCTACAGTCCGCTGCTGCTCAACTACTATCAGGCTACGGCGGAGAACGCCTACGACATCGTCTACTCGCGCTTCGATCTCGACAGCGATGAGGTCGTGCAGGTGCCGCGCGTCAACGTGCACTCCTGCCATCTGCAGGGCGGCATCGATCCGGAGAACTGGCAGACGCTCGGCGCGAAGCCCGAGAGCCTGCAGATGAGTCTCGATAGCGAGAACGCCGCGGCCGGGCACGGCATCCGCATACTCAAGACCTGTACGCCCTATCTCGCCGGCAATATTCCAGTGCCGGGCGAGCACTGCGCCTGGATGGAGTCCTCGGCCGTGGTGTACTGCAATTCGGTGCTCGGTGCGCGCACCAACACCGAGGGACGCGAGAGCACCAGCGCCGCCATGCTCACCGGCAGGATTCCCGACTGGGGCTTCCATCGCGACGAATTCCGCCATGCCTCGCACCACATCCGGGTGGAAGTGCCCGTCGCCGATCTGATGGACTGGGGCATGCTCGGGTACTTCGTCGGCGCTGCGGTAGGCGAACGCATACCGGTGCTGACGGGCCGTTTCGGCGCGCCTGAACTCGTACACCACAAGCATTTTGGCGCCGCGGCGGCCTCCTCCGGGGGCGTGGAGATGTATCACCTGGTCGGCGTGACGCCCGAGGCACCCACCCTGCAGGCGGCCCTCGGACCCAACTCCCGCCCCGAGATCATTCCCTACGGTGCGGAGCAGAGACGCAGGACCTACGAGGAACTCAACTCCAGGGCCAGTGATCGCGCGGTGGACTATGTGATGCTGGGTTGCCCGCACGCGGCGCTCGAGCAGATCGAGGAGATCTGCCGGCTGCTGGCGGGCCGGAAGATCCACCCGGACTGCCAGTTGTGGATCTTCACTTCGCGCGCCGTACGGGCGGTCGCCGATGCACGCGGCCATACCAGGATCATTCGCGAGTCCGGCGGCGCGCTGATCACGGACACCTGCTCCGCGATCGCCCAGGCCATCCCCCCGGGCACGCGCGTCGTCGCGCTCGACTCGGCCAAACAGACTCACTATCTCCCGGCCATCATGGGCATCCAGGCCTGGTTCGGCTCGACCCGCGACTGTATCGAGGCGGCCCTCACGGGTCGCTGGAATGGAGTACTGAGATGAGCAGCGGCACGATCACACTACACGGCCGCAAGGTCGTCGGCGGCAGCGCGGAAGGCGAGGCACTCGTGACCCACGAGACGATCTCGGGTTGGGGCGGCGTCAATCCGATGTCGGGCACCATCATCGAGACACGCCATGAGTTGCGCGGTCAGAGCTTCAA
>DATKLO010000104.1:0-2801 GCA_035542375.1 Steroidobacteraceae bacterium
GGACGCGCTGATCCAGGTCGATGGCAAGCACGTCAAGATCTTGAACGCCGAGGGCTTGCGGCAGCTGATGCACCGTTGAAGTTGCGACGAGCCGGGCAAGCCATCGGGTCGACGCGACAGCGGCTGGCTTTGCATCCGCGCGGTCCATTGGCGACGCGGCGCTGCCCGAGGGTGCAACCTGTTTTTTTGCGCCCGTCCTCAGAACGCTTGACCCACGTCAATTCCCTTTCGTCTAGGCACACGAGAATGAGCCTGCTGGTTGCGACAGCGAGCGATGGTTCGTAGTCCCGACCAGCCCCCCGCGAACTGGGCGAGACGAGGATGGCGGTCAAGCAAGTCGACTACCGAGAGATGACCATCAGGGCGGCCGTGTTCGAAGCCGTCGGAACGGGCCGTTTCATCGCCGTCGTGAGCATCGCCCGAACCGGCAGGCCAGCCAAAGATCGTAGAGAGAAGCTGTTCGAGCCACCCTCGGAAGATGGCCTGTTTGACGACCCCGACGAGGCGCTCGCTACCGCGCTCACCTACGCCCGCGAGATCATTGACGGAAACGTTCCCGATCTAACGATCGAGGACTTGTAGCGGCGCCCCGGCGAGTCGCCTTGTTGTAGAGTTGACCGGGGACGATCGGCGCAGCCTAGGCCGTGACGTACCTCGATCGAACGGAGACCCGGGAGTCGATTCCATGCTGGCGATGCGGCTTGAGCGACTTGGCGCGCGGTTGATTGAGCGGGAACTGCCAGTGCCGACGGCAGGCGCGGGCCAGCTCTTACTCGCGGTACACGCTTGCGGCGTGTGCCGGACCGACCTGCATATCGTCGACGGAGATCTCAAGCGTGGCCCGCTACCGATCACGCCGGGCCACGAGATCGTGGGGACCGTGATCGCGGCCGGCGCTGGCGTCGATGCATTTCAGGTGGGGCAGCGGGTCGGCGTTCCCTGGCTTGGCTACACCTGCGGACGCTGCCGGTTCTGTCTGGAGGGACGCGAGAATCTGTGCATCGCGGCGCGTTTCACGGGCTACGACCTGGATGGCGGCTACGCCGAGCACACCGTCGCCGATGCGCGCTATTGCTTTGCGCTGCCGGATGTGTATTCCGACCAGGCAGTCGCGCCGCTGCTGTGCGCGGGCTTGATCGGGTACCGCTCCCTGAAGATGGCAGCCGACGCGCGCCGGCTCGGCATCTACGGCTTCGGCGCGGCGGCTCATATCATCGTCCAGGTGGCGCGCTGGGAGGGACGCGAGATCTATGCGTTCACGCGTCCGGGAGACGAGGCGGCGCAAGCGTTTGCGCGCGATCTGGGCGCAGTGTGGACCGGTGGATCCGACCAGCAACCGCCCGAACCCCTCGATGCTGCGATCATCTTCGCGCCAGTAGGGGCTCTGGTCCCCGCAGCACTGCGTGCGGTCGAGCGCGGAGGTCGCGTGATCTGCGCTGGCATCCACATGAGTGAGATCCCTGCTTTCCCTTATGAGATTCTGTGGGAGGAGCGGGCTGTGCTGTCGGTGGCCAATCTGACTCGGCGCGATGGCGAAGAATTCTTCCGCATTGCCCCCCAGGCACGGGTCCGCACGGATACCGAGGCATTTCCACTCCAGCAGGCGAATGAGGCGCTGGCGATACTGAGGGCAGGACGCGTGCGCGGGGCGGCAGTCCTGATCCCGTAAGACCCGCGCTGCGTCACTGTCAGAACGGATATGTCCAAGCTCCAGAGCGCCACTGAGTCGGCCCGTCCGTACTGGAGCCGGAGTGCACCCGAGGTCCTGGCGGAAGTTTCCTCGCGGACAGAGGGACTGTCGGAGGCGGAGGCTCAGGAGCGGCTGCGCCGATACGGAGCCAACGCTCTGGAGGACCAGCCGCAGCTGACAGCTGTGCGGTTGGCGCTGCGCCAGTTCGAGAGCCCTCTGGTGTTGATCCTGGTGTGCGGTGCGGCAGTTTCGCTCGGGCTGCGCCAATGGGTCGATGCCTCCATCATCCTGGTTATCGTGGCCGGCAGCGCGCTGCTGGGCTTTGTTCAGGAGTATCGAGCCTCCACTGCGGTCGTCGAGCTGCGCCGGCGCATTGCCCTCAGCGCGCGGGTCCTGCGTGGGGGGATAGCTCAGGCCATCGAAGCGAGCTGCATCGTGCCAGGGGACGTGGTTGTGCTTTCTGCGGGAAACCTGGTGCCAGCCGACGGCCTGGTCCTGCAGGCCCGCGACTTCCTGGTTACAGAAGCGAGCCTGACCGGGGAGTCGTTCCCGGTCGAAAAGCAACCCGGTATGCTGCCTGCCGCGACCACGCTTGCCGGTCGCACGAATTGCGTCTTTCTCGGCACGTCTGTGCGCAGCGGGTCCGCCACCGTGCTGATCACCGCCACTGGCCACGCGACGGTCCTCGGCGGTATTGCCTACCGGTTGCGCAGGCGGCCCGCCGAAACCGACTTTGCCCATGGCGTGCGCCAGTTCGGCTACCTGCTGGTGCGGGTGATGCTCGTCATGGTGGTGTTCGTTCTCAGCGTCAACCAGCTGCTCGGTCGGCCCGTGATCGAGTCCCTGCTGTTTGCGGTGGCCCTCGCCGTGGGACTGTCGCCGGAACTGCTGCCGGCGATCGTGAGCGTGACCCTGTCACATGGGGCGCGGGCAATGGCGCGCGGCGGAGTGATCGTGCGTCGCCTCGAAGCGATCGAGAACCTCGGCAGCATGGATGTGCTCTGCATGGACAAGACTGGCACACTCACCGAAGGGGTGATTGCGTTGAGCGCGGCGGTCGATCCGCACGGGCAGCCATCACCTGGCGTGCTCAAGCTGGCGTACCTGAATG
>DATKLO010000105.1:0-75969 GCA_035542375.1 Steroidobacteraceae bacterium
GAATCGTCACTGCCCGCAACACCGATATCGGCCAGCTCATCACGGCCGGCAGCAACACGGGACCGGAACTGTTCCGCGTGGCGGACATGCGCCGGCTACGGCTCTACGTGCGGGTTCCCCAGACCTACGCCGCGATGATGACGACCGGGATCAGCGCCGAGCTGCGCTTCCCCGACCGGCCTGGCCGGCTGTACGTCGCCCGGCTCGACAGCACCTCCAACGCCATCGATCAGGCCTCGCGCACGCTCCTGGTGCAGCTGAGCGTGGGGAACCCGAACGGTGAGCTGTTGCCCGGCGCCTACGCGGAAGTGCATTTCAAGCTGCCGGCCGGTGTCGGCACGGCATTCCGGTTGCCCGCCAACGTGCTGCTGTTCCGCGGCGACGGACTGAACGTCGCGACGGTGGCCGCTGGCGGCCACATCGTGATGAAGGCGGTGACCATCGGCCGCGACTATGGCTCGGAAATCGAAGTCATCCAGGGGCTGACTGCCGAGGACGATGTGGTGCTGAGCCCCCCGGACTCGCTCACGGCGGGGGCGGCGGTGCGCGTGGTCAATCCGGCCACGAGGCAGGTTGCCAAGTCGTGACCCGCGCTCTGCAGCTGTGCGTGGGCATGACCGTCCTCGTGGGCGGTTGCTCGCTCGCGCCCCACTACCAGCCGCCTGCGGCGCCGGAGGTGGCGAGCTTCAAGGAGACGGGAGACTGGGCTCCCGCTCAGCCGGCCGACAGCGCGCCGCGCGGCCCCTGGTGGCAGGCATTCGGTGATCCGCGCCTCGATCAGCTCGAGACGCAACTGGAAGGAGCCAACCCCGATCTGCGCGCAGCCGTGGCGCGCTACCAGGAAGCCAGTGCGGTGGCCCAACGCGCCCGTTCCGATGTCTTCCCGACACTCGATGCGCAGGGATCGGCCAAGCGCGGCAAGAGTTCAGCCAACGCGCCGCTGTCGGACATCCTCGGCGGTACGCCGACGACGCAGAACGATTTCGTCGCTGCTCTGAGCCTGTCATGGGAAATCGACCTGTTCGGGCGCGTGCGCAATACCGCTGCCGCGGCCGGCGATCAGGCTCAGGCCAGCGCGGGCGATCTCGCCGCGGTGCGCCTGTCGCTGCAGGCGGAGCTGGCGAGCGACTATTTCTCGCTGCGCGGTGCCGACAGCACCGTCCAGCTGCTCGAAGACACCATCAAGGTGTATGACCGGGCTTACGATCTCACGCGCAACCGCTATCAGGAAGGTGTCGCGGCCGCAACCGACGTCGACCAGGCCGATACGCTCCGTCAGAACGCACGTGCGCAGCTTGCCGCGGTGCGACTGGAGCGCGCCCAACTCGAACATGCGATCGCCGTCCTCCTCGGCCAGGCGCCATCGGGGTTCACGCTCGAGACGGGCTCGCTCGCGGCGAATCCGCCGCCGGTCGATGCCGGTATGCCGTCGCGCCTGCTCGAACGGCGGCCCGATGTGGGACGCGCCGAACGGGCCATGGCCGCCGCGAATGCGCAGATCGGTGTTGCGCGGGCCGCCTGGTTCCCCGTCTTCTCGCTGGCCGGGGCCGCCGGCTACGAGAGCGTGCTGGCCTCGAGCTGGTTCAATGCGCCGAGCCGGTTCTGGTCGGTCGGCCCGACTGCCTCCGTGCCGCTGCTGGATGCGGGTGCACGATATGCGGTGACTCGTCAGGCGCGTGCGCAGTACGAGGAAACCGCGGCTGCTTACCGCAAGACGACCCTGACCGCATATCAGGAGGTCGAGGACAGTCTCGCGGGCCTGCATCATCTGGCTGATCAGCGTAAGGCTGACGAGGCCGCCGCCGCGTCCGCCCAGAGCTCCGCCTATCACGCCGATCAGCGTTACAACGCTGGGGTCGCCGATTACGTTGAGGTCACCACGACACACACAGCGGCCCTTCAGGCGCAGCGAGACACGATTACGGTGCGTGTAGCGCAGATGAATGCCGCGATCGCCCTGGTGCGGGCCACGGGCGGCGGCTGGACGCGCGAGCAGCTCCAGCATCCGGTGCTGCAGTGAACCAACCTGCACTCAAGCGTGTCTGCATGCGGGACCACATCCGCGATGTGCTGGTCGGACGCATCCTGGATGGGACGTATCCGGCGGGCACGCAGCTCAAGGAGCTGTATCTGGCGCGCGAGTTCGACGTCAGTCAGGCGCCGATCCGCGAGGCGCTGCGCGAACTGGAGGGATCGGGACTGGTGACCTCCCAGCGCTTTCGCGGCACGCGGGTGCGCGGCGCGGATTTCGCCGAGATGCGCGAATCGTACGAGCTGCGGATCATGCTGGAGATGCGCTCCGTTGCGCTGGCCGCGCCTTATTCGTCCGAGATGCTGGCGGATCTGGCAGTGTTCCTGCAGCGGATGGATGCGGCTGTCAAGGCCGATGACGCTGAGAGTTACATCGAGGACACGCTGCGCTTTCATCGCAGGCTGATCGAAGGCAGCGGCAACCGCACCTTCTTGGCCGTGTGGGATTCTCTGCTGTGGGACATTCGCGGCCGGATCGCGCTGCGGCGCCTGACGGACATGGGCAAGAGCCTCAGGCCGTTCCTCAACATGCACAAGGCGCTGCTGGCGCGTCTGCGCGACCAGGACGTCGCCGGCGCGACCGATCGGGTGCGGGCCCTGCTGACCCGCGTCGCGGCCGCCTTCGATCAGCCCGCCACGACCCGCTGAGCCTGATTCGGCGCGCGGCGTGACCCGGCGTAACGGGGTCGTGCACGCGGCCCAGTGCGACAAGGTTGCTCGCGCGGCCCAGCGCAGCGGCTATATGCTGATTCTGCACCGCTATTTTGGCGCGTCGGCTGCGCGGACGTACCCTTGTTGCCCCCTTTAAGGGAGCAACTCATGGCTACCGACGCTCAGGCGGTCACTTTCGACCGCGGAACGCCCGGCGTTCGCGGCTCCTCCGGCTGGCGCGACCTTCTCCAGAAGGAAGACTGGTGGGCGGTCTGGCTGGGCGTCGGGTTGACGCTCGCGGGCGTCTGGCTGTTCCTGCACGGTTCGAGCATCAAGTGGCTGGCCGTCACGCCGAAGAAGTGGGCACATGTGACCGAGGCGCTCGCGGACCTGAGGACCAACTCCGGGCGCTACGCGGCGCTGTTCGCCCTCTGGGCGCTGCTGTTCGGCGCCGGTGCGCGCGCGCTCGGCTGGCCGCTGCGCCGCTTCCTGCCGTCGTTCGTGCTGTTATTCATCCTCGCGGTCCTCATTTTCACGCTCGGTCAGTGGAACCAGGCCGATCACTACAACCTCGAGCCGCCGCTGGTCGCGCTGCTGCTGGGTCTGCTGATCTCCAACACCAACCTGTTGCCACGCTGGATGGATGCGGGCTTCCGCGTCGAGTACTACGTGAAGACCGGAATCGTGCTGTTGGGCGCGACACTGCCGTTCACGCTGATCGTGTGGGCGGGTCCGGTGGCGATCCTGCAGGCCTCGATCGTGTCGCTCGTCACGTTCGGGGTGATCTACTTCGTTGGCATCCGGCTCGGACTCGACCGGCGTCTGGCCGCCACGCTGGGCGCGGGCGGGGCGATCTGCGGCGTATCGGGCGCCATTGCCATCTCGGGTGCCGTGGGGGCGCGCAAACAGGACGCGCCGGTGGCCATCACGCTGGTCATTTTCTGGGCGGTCGTCATGATTTTCGCCCTGCCGCTGGTGTGCCGCGCGCTCGGGTTGCCGACCGGTGTGGCGGGCGCGTGGATCGGCACCTCGGAATTCGCGGATGCCGCGGGCCTCGCGGCCGCGCAGACCTACGGCAGCTATGCGGGTCAGGTGCCCGGAATCAGCGGATCGGCCGATGCAGCGCTGACGTCATTCACGCTGATGAAGGTGATTGGACGGGATGTGTGGATCGGCATCTGGGCGTTCATCCTGTCCATCGTGGCCACGACCCGCTGGGAGAATACTGGTGTGGATCGCAGGCCCGACGCCGGTGAGATCTGGCGGCGCTTTCCCAAGTTCGTGCTGGGATTCCTGCTGGCTTCGCTGATCATCACAGTGGTGACTGCGTCCGCGTCCTACTCGCAGTTCAAGTCCTCATTCACTCCGGATCTGGTGGGCCCGATCAAGGCCTTCCGGACGTGGGCGTTCATCTTCTGCTTCCTCAGCATCGGGCTGACGACGCGGGTGCGTGAGCTGGCTAGCGCGGGCTGGAAGCCCTTCTGGGCGTTCACTTCTGGTGTCGCCGTGAACGTCGTGCTGGGATTCGTGCTCTCGGTGCTGGTGTTCTACTCCTACTGGAGCCACCTGTAAGTGAGTGGCCTGCGGGATCTGCCGCGTGCGTGTTGCCACTGTCGTCACTTTGACAACAGCTCCCGCACACTGGAAAGGGCGTTTCCGGGACTGACCTCATTCAGCTCCGGATTCGCCTCGGTGCGCGATGAGGACGGCCTGTGCGGGTTGCACGATCGGCACGTTGCCGCCACAGGCAGCTGCGCCGCTCACCTCATCGCCGTGCGGTCAGGGCACCAGCGCTCCCGTCAGGGCCAGTAGCGCTCCCGTCAGGGCGTGGCGCTCACTCCACCGGTTGGGCGTCCTTGACGTTGCCGCAGCTGGAGCTGAGCCACTTGCCGGTCAGCGAGGTGTTGAGATTCATCGTCTTGCCGCCGCGTGTCACCACCATGTTGATCGTGCCGACCATCTGGGTGCCGCCCGCGACCTGGAAATGAATGTCGCTGACCGTCTTCTCGCCCGACCGGTCACACTCGTCATGCAGCGTCAGCTCACTTGACGTGCTGCTGATCACGTGACGCTTGCATGAGGCTTCGTCGCCCTTCTTGTCGAGGTCGAAGCCATGCGACAGCTTTTCAGGCGTCATGCATTCGCGATAGGTGCGGGGGCGTACCGCCTTCGCCATGCTCGCGCGGAAACCCGCTTCGATCCGCGCGCGCTGCTCCGGCGGCAGTTTGGCCAGCTCTTCCTCCGGTATCGGCATCTGGCCGCTGACCTGCGGATTGTTGACCACTTCCCACAGGCCGAGTTTGATGTCCGGCTTGACGAGATCGGCCGCCTGGGCTACCAGCGTGACGGCGGCGCACGCATACGCAAGACGCACTGCTTTCCGGGTCATGGCACGCATCTGGGCTCCTTCGAAGCGCACTCACGCGCGATCTGATGCACGGGTGTGGACGGCTGGCCCGGTCCATAGCCGGGTGGCTGTTGTAGCGCGCCGCGAATCTACCACGCGTACCGGAATGCTGCCAAACTAGGGACCATGGATGAAACGCTGTCGGACGATCTGATCGCTGAACTGCTCGAGCTGGCCATCGAGGCTGCGCGCAGCCCCTCAGACCTGATCATGTCGGGCTTCCGCAGTCCCGAGCTGGCCGTCGAGAAGAAATCGGACGCCTCACCCGTCACGCAGTTCGATCGCGGGGCCGAGCGAAACATCCGCGATTTCCTGCGGGCGCGGGCACCGCGCCAATGGCCGGTGCTGGGCGAGGAATTCGGTGCGGACGCCGGCGAGTCGCGCTATCGCTGGGTCATCGATCCGATCGACGGGACCGTGGGGTTCACACGCGGGCTGCCCAACTTCGGCACGCTGCTCGCCTTCGAGGATCGGCTCGCCGGACGCTCGCTGATCGGCGTGATCCATCTGCCGGCGGCGAACGAGACCTACTGGGCGCGCCGCGGCGGTGGCGCCTGGTGCGGCAAGGAGCGCATTCGCGTCGCGCCGGACCGGGCCTTCAGCGACTGTCTGATCTCGGCGCCACCGGAAAACCAGTTCCGCCTCGCCGGGACGGCCTCGAGCCTCGATGCGTTGCGTGCCCAGTCACCCATCCTGCGGTGTTTTGGCGATTGCGCGGCGCATGCGATGGTGGCACGCGGCAGTATCGACGTGCTCGCCGAATTCAATCTGGCCCGGTGGGATATCGCGGCGACGGAGGTCCTCGTCGAGGAGGCCGGCGGCAAGGTGATCGTGCGTGACGCACGCGATGTGCGCGGCAAGTACGACCTCATCATCGGCAACTCGACCAACTCTGCTACCGTTGCCCGTCTGCTGGAGTTCTAGAGCCGCCGCGGAGCGCACCGCTTGGTCTGTCAGACGAGGGCGATCTCGACTCGTTTGTTGCGCTTGCCTTCGCTGCGGATGCGCAGGATACGGATTGCGCCTATTTCGCCAATGTTGCGCACGTGCGTGCCTCCGCACGGTTGCAGGTCGATTCCCGGGATCTTCAGCAGCCGTACGCGACCAGCCCCGCGCGGTGGTTGCACGCTCATGGTCTTGACCAGGTCGGGACGCGCGTCGAGTTCTTCGTCGCTGATCCACACGGTTTCGGTGTCGACGCCGCGCGCGATCAGTTCGTTGGTGCCGGATTCAATCCTGGCGGCATCCAGGAGACTCATGTCGATATCGAAATCGAGGCGCGCCTTGTCTGGCGCGATGTTGCCGCCGGTCACGGGTGCGACGACAACGCATGACATCACGTGCAATGCCGTGTGCAGTCGCATGAGCGCGTAGCGCCGCTCCCAGTCGATCTCCAGCCGCACCACCTCACCGATCTCGGGCCCGGCGACACCCGCCAGGCCGCCAGGCGGGCCCGCCGTGCCACCGGCCGCATCGGCCATGCCGCCAGATGTGCCCGCGGTGCCAACCGCCGCGCGCGTAGCGGGAAGGTGAATGACCTGGTCTGGCGTTTCCCCCTTGCGCGTGTCGGCGATGGCGATCCGCTCGCCGTTGGCCCGCACCAGCACGCCGGTATCCCCGGGCTGACCTCCTCCGAGCGGATAGAAGATCGTGCGGTCGAGCTGCAGTCCGCGCTCATCGCGCGCCACCACGCGTGCGGTGATGCTCTTCAGATACGCATCGTCGCGGAACAGCAGTTCAGTCATGATGGGCCTGGAGTCCGGGTCCGTTCGGCCGCGGTGGGCTCGCGGTCGGCACCGGCCGGCCGTGGCCGCCTGCGGTGCCCAGCTTGAGTGTGGCACGCACGGGCTACTGCTGGGCTGGCACGATCGGGAACTCGATCAGGCTCGCATGGCCACGGGTGTGCCAGATTCGTTGGGTGGCCCGCGTGTAGTCCTCGGGTCGCGCAAACATGATGTTGGGGACGTAGCGCTGCGGGTTGCGGTCGTAGAGCGGAAACCAGCTCGACTGCACCTGCACCATGATGCGATGCCCGGGCAGGAACGTGTGACTGAGGTTCGGCAGCCTGATGCGATAGGTGAGCACCTTGCCCGCCGCAAGCGCATGGGGATTCGCCGGATCTTCCCGATACCGTCCGCGCAGGATGTCCGCCGAGACCATCAGCTGATAACCACCCAGCTTCGGATGATCGGGCACCTCATCCGGCCAAACGTCGATGATCTTCACGACCCAGTCGCTGTCGGTGCCCGAAGTGGATGCCGCGAGGAGCGCCGCGGGCTGGCCCGCCACTCTCAGCGGCTGCGTGAGCGGCTCGGTCTGGTAGACGAGCACGTCGGTGCGCGTGGCGGCGAAACGCTGGTCATCCGCAAGCCACTCGCCCCAGGTGGAATCGGGTGAGTCGCCATCCAGGGTGGGCACCTGGCGATAGGGCACCGGCTTGGCCGGATCCGAGACGTACTCGTCGTACGGCTCCCCGGCCGCGGGTGCATCGAGACCCAGTCGTCCGCCGGGCAGCAGGTACAGCGACTGCGATGTCTGCGGACAGCCCTGCGGGCAGGAGCGCGGCCAGCTGTCGTAGCGGTGCCAGCGGTCGGCCCCGGTTTCGTAGACGAGCACGCGTGGTGTATCCGGTGCCGGCCCGTCCTTCAGGTAGTGATCGAGGAACGGTTGCATCACGGTCCGCCGGAACCAGGTGGCCGTGTCGCCTTCGAACTGGATCATTCCGATGCCACGGCCCTCACGGCGGCCCTGACCATGATTCCAGGGTCCGAGCACGAGGTGCACACGCTCGCCGGTCGGGTCGCTCCTGGCCAGGGCAGCGAACAGCGCTGGCCCGCCGTAGATGTCCTCCTGGTCGAACAGACCGGAGACGATGAGCATCGGCACCTTGGGCGGGTCCCGGGCGAGGATGCGGTCGACGGCCTGCTCCTGCCAGAACATGTCATACGCGGGGTGCTCGGAGATCGCGCGCCAGAAGCCCAACTGCTCCAGCCCGCGCGATGCGGCCATCGCCCCCGCGGAGCCGGCGCGCAAAAACAGTTCATACGTATCGCGGGTGCCCGACCACCACAGCTTGTCGTTGGAGCGCGTGCCTTCCTGGTTGTAGATGTACTGCAGCGTCCCGTCCTGACGGAACGCGCCGTTGTGGAACCAGTCATCTCCCATCCAGCCATCGACCATCGGTGCGAACGGGACCGCTGCTTTCAGGGCTGGATGCGGGTGGACGGTGGACATCACCGTCGTGTAACCCTCGTACGACCCACCCATGGTGCCGACTCGCCCGTTGCTCTCGGGCACGTTCTTCACCAGCCAGTCGATGGTGTCATACGTGTCCGTCGCCTGATCGTTGTCGGTCGGATTGAGCGGTCCCCGCAGGGGACGCGTCATCACGTAGTCACCTTCCGAGCCGTATTTGCCGCGCACGTCCTGGAACACAATGATGTAGCCCGCCGCAGCGGCCGTATCGTCCATCTGTGGCACTGCAGCGGCCAGGTGCGGACTGTTGAATCGCAGCACGCGCTCGGCCGCGTGATAGGGAGTGCGTGTCATCAGGATGGGCGCGGGATGTGCTGCGGTCGCACTGCGAGGCACCAGAATGAACGTCTTCAGCTTTACTCCGTCCCGCATCGGGACCATCTCTTCACGCTTGTCGTAGTCGAAGCTCGCGGTGCGCACCTCGAAGTGCTGCGGCATGTCGCTCGGCAGCGAAGTCATCGGCGCTTCGGCGGCCGCCGCGCCCTGTAAAGCTCCTGCAAGAATCAGCGCCAGCCACGGGCCTCGGTCCGAGCTTGATATCAGCGTCATGCGTCAATTGCCTTCCGGGTGATAGGGCATGTCACACAATCGTCACACGAGCGCCCTAGGCTCGCGCCACGCCTACAATTTTAAGAAGACGGAGAATCCCCGTGCTGGACACTCTGGGCATCGACCTGCCGACGGCACTGTTATTGGTTCTGGCCCTGGGTCTGGCACTGAGTTTCGAGTTCGTCAACGGCTTCCATGATACGGCCAACGCCGTAGCCACGGTAATTTACACCCACTCCCTCAAGCCCACCCAGGCGGTGGTCTGGTCGGGTACGTGGAACCTCATCGGCGTGCTGACCTCCTCCGGCGCTGTCGCCTTCGGCATCGTGGCGCTGCTGCCGGTCGAGCTTGTGATCAACGTAGGCTCCGGGGCCGGGTTCGCCATGGTGTTCGCGCTGCTGCTCTCGGCGATCATCTGGAACGTCGGCACCTGGTATCTGGGATTGCCTGCATCCAGCTCTCACACGCTGATCGGCTCCATCGTCGGCGTGGGCCTGATGAACTCGCTGCTCAGCCCGGGCAGTGCGTTCGGCGATGGCGTGAACTGGACCAAGGTCGCGGACACGGTCAAGGCGCTGGTCATGTCGCCGCTGATCGGTTTTGCGGCGGCCGCGCTCCTGCTGCTCGCCGCGAAGGCGCTGCTGCGCAATCCGGCCCTGTTCCAGGCGCCCGAGGGCAACAAGCCGCCACCGATCTGGATCCGCTCGCTGCTGGTGCTCACCTGCACGGGCGTGAGCTTTGCGCACGGATCGAATGACGGCCAGAAGGGCATGGGACTGATCGTTCTCATTCTCGTGGGCATCGTGCCGACCGCCTTTGCTCTCGACCTCAGCACCAGCGCGCAGTCCCTGGACAAGATCCGCTCGTCCGGTGCGGTCATCGAGCAGCAGCTGCAGGGCGTGACGGCAGGCATCCCGGCCGTCTCGGATATCGATGTGGCCCATCGCAACCTGACCGAGTACCTGCGGCATGGCACCGTGAAGCCCGAGACGCTCGCTTCCCTCGCGAGCGTGAATACCACGCTGCTGCATGACCTGAGTGGCGTCACCGATCTGAACAAGGTTGCTGGTGCTCAGCGCCGCGGACTGCGTCTGAATTTCTACATGGTATCGGAGACGCTGGCGCGGATGGCGAAAGCCAAGAAGCTGCCGTCCGGGCTCGATGCCGGTCCCGCGGGCGATTACCAGAAGCTGCTCAAAGGCGTCACCAACTTCATTCCGAACTGGGTGAAGTTCGCGGTGGCGCTCGCGCTGGGCCTGGGCACGATGATCGGCTGGAAGCGCATCGTCGTGACGGTCGGCGAGAAGATCGGCAAGGCCCACCTGACCTACGGTCAGGGTGCAGCGGCCGAGATCGTCGCGTTCGGCACGATCGAAGCCGCCGATGTTCTCGGCCTGCCTGTCAGTACGACGCACATCCTCTCGTCAGGCATCGCGGGTACCATGGTGGCCAACGGTTCGGGCATACAGCGCGACACCGTGCGTAACATCATCCTGGCGTGGGTGCTGACGCTGCCGGTATGCGTGCTACTGGGTGCGGCCCTGTTCGGCGCCGCCTTGTTCTTCGTGCTGCGGGTGCTGGGCGTACACTAACAGCCCTTGGCCTGAGCATAGACGCGCTCGAGCGCCTTGAGGTCGGCGACGGGCCGTGCCGCGAGTTTGGATATCTCCTGCACGGCACCCAGCACGAGGTTCACGTCCTGCAGGGCCGCTGTCTCCGATGACTGCGCGACGGGCCCGAGCTGTGCTCGCAGGCTTGCGCTGCGCAATTGCTTCCACGCTGACATGACCCGATCACCGTGCGCGATGCGCGGACTCACTGCGGTCAGGAGTTGACGCAACGCCGGCTCGAACTGCGGCAGGTACCTGGCCGCGATGGCGATCCGGCGTGCGGCGTAGCTGCGCTCCACATCGCGGATGGCAAGCTGCGAGGGCGCTCCTGATTCATTATGGCAGGCGGGCATCGCGGTCCGCTCGAGCAGTCGCTGCTGTTCGAGCGCGTTCAGTTCACCGCGCCACTTCTGTTCCAGCGCGACCCGCGCACTACGCGCTTGCTGGATGGCCGGCAGCGGGTCGGCGCTCGCGGGCAGCGGTACGATCTGCTGCGCCAGTTCCTGGTCGTGCCTGGAGATCGGACCGCCTGGAGGATCCGCCGCGGGCACGGGTCGGGCGAGTGTCTGGATCGCGGCCGCGATGCCGGCGCTGACCTGTTGAAACCCGGCACCCGGCTTCAGCGTGCTGCTGGTGTCGGACCATTGCGCATAAGCGTCGGCCGAGGTCATGGGCAGCGGCGGAATGGCCGCGAGCCAGTCCTGCGCGGTGATCGGCTTGGGAGCCGCGCCGGCGGCGCACAGCGCGACGAGACCCAGCAACACGGGCGCAGCCTTCATGCATTCCTCTCCTCACGCCGCGGGCGTGATCGAAGCCCACCTCAGAGGTAGGCGTAGATCGAGACTATCAGACCGATGACGCAGGCGAGAAATACACTGTGCTTGAGCGTGAAGCCGAACAGCTTCGATTCATCCGACGGCGGCATGCCCGTGGCCGCGGCGGCCACTGAGATGCTCTGCAGGCTGATCATCTTGCCCATGACCCCGCCGCTGGAGTTGCCCGCCGCCATCAGCGCGGGTGACAACCCCAACTTGTTGGCGGTCACCACCTGGAGGTTGCCGAACAGGGCGTTTGCCGAGGTGTCGCTGCCTGTCAGGAAGACCCCGAGCCAGCCGAGCAGCGAGCCGAAGAACGGAAACAGGGGCCCGGTCGCCGCGAGCGCCAGACCCAGGCTCGCCGTCGCGCCGGAGTAGTTCATCACGTAGGCCAGCGCCAGCACGGCTGCGATCGTCAGGATGGAGAGGGACAGATCGCGGGCCGTGCGTCCGACGCTGGCGGTAAACTGCCGGAAAGACACTCGCAGCACCAGCGCGGCCAACACGGTGGCCAGCAGGGCTGAGGTGCCGGACGCCGACAGGACGTTGAACGTGAATTTGGCGGCGTAGGGGGCCGGCTTGGCCACCACGGGCGGCAAGCGCTCGATGGCGCCGTCGAGGCCCGGCCACGCAATGATCATCGTCGCCTTGTCCAGGATCGCCTTGAACGGCGCATATCCCCACAGCAGCACGCAGATCACGAGCAGGATGTACGGCGACCAGGCGCGCAGCAGCTGGGGTCGCTCGGCGCGCGGCGGCAGGTGCACCACTTCCGCCTGATCACCGGGACGCCAGACTGACAGCAGCAGCAGCAGGCCGGTGATGGCCGCCAGCGAGGCCAGGATGTCCGTGAGGTAGGGCCCGATGTAGGTCGATACGAGGTACTGCGTGACGGCGAAGCACAGTCCGCAGACGATGGCTGCCGGCAGCACCGCCTTGAGCGCTGCGCGCCCTCCCATCACCAGCATGAGATAGGCGGGGATGAACAGCGATACCGGCGCGCAGATCTTGCCCACATGGGCGCTGAGCACTCCCAGGGGCAGGTTCGTGACTCCCGCCAGCGTAACGAGCGGCGTGCCTATGGCACCGAACGCCACGGGAGAGGTATTGGCGATCAGGCAGATGGCTGCCGCCTGGAAGGGCGAGAAGCCCAGCCCGCTCAACATGGCGGCGGCGACTGCGACCGGCGTGCCGAATCCCGAGGCTCCCTCCACGAAGGCGCCGAAGGCGAAAGCGATCAGCAGCGCCTGCAGCCGCCGGTCCTGTGTGAGATGTCCGACGGAGTTCTTGATGATCTCGAACTGTCCGGTATCCACGGTCAGGCGGTAAAGCGCCAGCGCCCAGAACACGATCCAGGCGATCGGGAAGAGGCCGAAGACCGCGCCATACAGTGTCGCACCGGCGATGAGTCGCGCCGGCATCCCGTACACGAACAGTGCGACCAGGATCGAGGTGAGCAGGCCCAGCAGGCCGGACTTCCAGGCCGCCATCCGCAGGATGCCCAGCGACACCAGCAGCACCAGGATCGGCAGCGCCGCGCACGCGGCCGACAGTGTCAGATTGCCGCCCAGCGGCGCATAGACCTGATCCCACATGACGAACCCCCTGTTGTTGGTGCTCATTCACCCGAGACTGGCGCGCACCCTAGCGCGTTTCAGAACCAGCTGTAATTGAAACTGATGCTGATGCGCTCTGCGGCGACGGGATTGGGGGGGACCTCATGCCGCAGCCAGCTCTCGAACAGCACCAGCGTGCCCGTCTCGGCGGGGATCTCCACCCAGGCACGCCCCGAGGGCCGGCTGGCGCGGCGCGGCGGGGTGGCCATGAAGCGGTCGAGTCGCGGGTCCTCGAGCTTCAGGGCGGGAGAGCCGCCCGGTGTCTGCACGTAGTACGTGCCGCTGATCGTGGACAGCGGATGCAGGTGCAATCCGTGCACGACACGCCGGCGCATGATGTTGACCCAGCAGTCGGTCATGGAGAGCGTGCGTCCTGACAGATCGAAGTCGAGCGCGCGCACGAACACCTTGAGATGGCGCGCCAGCCGCCGTTGCAGCTCGCCGAAGGTCGGCGAGATCTGGTGCATGCGGCAGGCCGAGTTGTAGGAGGTGTAGCCACCGGGGTAATTCCGGTCGGACCAGCGCCTCCCGGCAACATCATCCAGACGCAGCTGGCGGCATTCGTGCAGCAGCCGGCTGTTGAATGTCCGCCAGTTGCCCTGCCGCAGGCTGCCGCGGTAGACGAGCGTCGGAAATAGCTTGCGGACTCCCATCCCCGGCCGCTACGCGCCGCCAGGGGCGGTCGTGGTCGCGGCGGTCGTGGTCGCGGTCGCGGTCGCGCCGGGCTGCGCGTGGCGCAACCACTCGAGGAAGCGCGTGGCCGATTCATGGCCTTCGGCAGGCGCCCAGGGGGCGAACTCCGCCGCGGTGGCCGGATCGTACGGACCCTGCTTGATCTCCAGGAAGGCCGAGCCGTCCGCGGCCGCCAGCAGCGTGTGCCAGGTGCCCCGGGGCGTTTCGTAGGCCACGGTGGGCGTGCCTTCGCCCACTTCGTGCCGGCCCGTGACCCGGCCAGCGTCATCGAAGGTCAGGATCTCGAAACGGCCACGCAGGATCACGGCCAGCTCGGAGCGGCTCAGGTGCCGGTGCGGCCGGAAATAGGAGTCGCGCTGCGCGGCGACGAAGAACCGCTGCACCGGGTCCTCGGGCGAGCCGTGGATGTTGTGATGGGCCCGCTGGCGCGGACTGCCGGCGGCACGGGTGGTGAGTTCATCGAGCAGGGCGCGGGAGAACAGTTTCATGGGCGCGGACTGGCGGCAGTGGGGCCTGCGGGGACTGTACTGTTGGCGCGATATTGTGAACGATGGGCGGGTGGGCCGCACCGTGAGAGCCCGAGGAGCGTTACACCATGACCGCCAGTGCCAGCACCGCCAGTCCCGCCGCCGCCACTCAGGCCGAGAAGGCCGACCGCTTCCGGGCGCTGCACACGGCCCCCGGAATCTTCGTCATCGGCAATGCCTGGGATGGTGGCTCCGCCAAGGTCCTCACGGGCGTGGGATACGCGGCCCTGGCGACTTCCAGCGCCGCATCCGCCTGGACCCTGGGGCGGCAGGATGGTGGCGTGACGCGCGAAGAGGCGCTGTCACAGGCGCGGATCATCACCGCCGCCACGCCGCTGCCCGTCTCGGGGGACCTGGAGAAGGGCTTCGGCGATTCGCCGCGGATCGTGGCCGAGACCGTGCGGCTCGCGGCCGAGGCGGGTCTGGTCGGCTGCTCGATCGAGGATGCGACCGGAGAGGTGGCGCAGCCGGTGTTCGGACTGACGCAGGCGACCGAACGGATCGCCGCCGCCGCGGAGGCGGCCCGGTCCCTGGCATTCCCGTTCACTCTGACCGCCCGCGCGGAGAACTTCCTGCGCGGCAGGGAAGATCTCGATGACACCCTCCGCCGGTTGCAGGCCTACGAGCGGGCAGGCGCCGATGTGCTGTTCGCCCCTGGCCTGCGCGATCTGGCGGCCGTCCGGACCGTGTGCGCGGCGGTATCCCGTCCCGTGAATTTCATGGCCGGGATCCCTGGCAGGTCGTTCTCCGTGGCGGAACTGGCCGCCGCCGGGGTGAAACGCGTCAGCCTGGCCACTTCGCTGTATCGCGCCGCGATGAGCGGCCTGATCGACGCGGCGCGCGAGGTGCGGGAACACGGAACCTTTGGCTACATCGAGCGGGGCGTCAACAGTCAGGAAGTGAGCGCGTTTTTGCGCTGAAGACCCTCGGAACCCGCCCGCCGGGCGGACGTCCAAAATGGTGCCGTGGCCGGTTTCACGGCGTTTGAGGTGATGAGGTGAGCGCCATGTGGAATTCCCCTTTCCGGACGGCTCTGGCCGGCGTGCTCGGGACTGCCTGTCTGCTGTCGGCTCCGACCTGGGCAGCCGGTGCCGACCCCGCGCAGCCGAGCGCGAGCAGCGACAGTGGCCAGGCGGCCGTGTGGACGCAGAAGGAACTGTCGTTCGTCTACCAGGGCTTCACCACGAAGTACTCCTGCGATGGCTTGCACGACAAGATCCGCGAAGCGCTCCTGCAACTGGGAGCCCGCAAGAAGGACCTGAAGGTCTACGACTACGGCTGCGCGGGCCCCTACGGCCGGCCGGATCCCTTCCCGGGCGTGCGCATCAAGATGAGCGTGCTCACTCCGGCTGCGGACCCGGCGGCGGATGCCAGCCAGACACCGGTCCATGCCCACTGGAAGCTGGTGGACTTGCGGTTGCGGGATGCGAGCTTCCGCAACGAATCGGGTGAGTGCGAGCTGGTGGAGCAGATCCGCCAGAAGATCCTGCCGCTGTTCTCGACACGCAATCTCGACTCACGCACCGACTGCGTGCCGCACCAGGCCTCGCCGGTGGGCCCGAGCCTGAAGGTGGAAGTGCTGGCTGTGAACCAGAAGGACGAGAAGGCGCAGGCCACGGAGACGAAGTAGCCGGCTGTGTGCCGGCTGCATCGTCGATGGGACCTTCGCGCTGAGCCCCGATCCGCGACGTCAGGTACGGATCGGGGCATCCATGTCAGACGTCAGAACCGCTGTCCGAAGCGGATGCCGACCGTGCGTGGCGTCGCCGGTATGCTGTAGATGGCGATCTGTCCGCAGCTCGAGGCGTCGCATTCGGCGTAGCGATCCAGGATGGCGCGCTTGTCGAAAGCGTTGGTGACGAACAGTTCCGCGGTCCAGGAGTTCTTCTCCAGTCCGGCGGCCAGATCCGCCATGGCGTAGGCGGGCTCGCGTCCCAGGGTTTCCGCCGCCAGGGTACGCAGGTCCGCCCAGCGGGCCCCGACGTACACCCCCGATGCCTGCACATGGGCCTTCAGGTCATCCGTCAGGCTGAATGTGTAGCGCGCTGTCATGTTCGCCTTGAGTTTCGGCGTCACCGGCAGCGGAGCACCACTTGGAGCGTACTCTTCGTATTGGTTGGCGATTGGATCGAAGTTCGGAGCGCCGCAGACGCTGCGGTCATCGCAATAGGCCTGCGTCAGCTTTGCGTCGAGATAGGAGAAGCCGCCGGAAAGGACCAGGCCGTCCGTCACCGCGAATTCCAGGTCCGACTCGATGCCCTTGATCTCGGCCTCGCCCGCGTTGGCGATGATGGTCAGCGCGTTCGGTCCGAGGAAGGCGAACTGGAAGTCCTTCCACTTCTCGTCGAAGATCGCGCCGTTCCAGCGCAGGCGCCGGTCGAACCAGCTCGTTTTCCAGCCGATCTCGTAGTTGGTGAGATAGTCCGGCTTGTATGGCGGCAGTGTGCCACCACCGTTGCGGTTCACGCCGCCGGGACGGAAGCCCTTGGACCACGTGGCGTAGACCAGCAGGTCACGGTCGAACTTGTAGCTCAGGCTGACCTTGGGCGAGTTGCCCGCGCCCGAGGTCCGGCCGTTCAGGTCCTGGCACGGCGCGCCGTGGAAGGGGGTCGAACCGGGGAAGCACGTGGCGACACCCTCGCTCGAACTGTAGGTCGAATTGAATCCGTAGAAGCCCTGCAGCGTGTTGTCGAACCAGTAGTGACGCAGGCCGGCCTTCAGACTCAGTGCGCTGGTGATGTCGTAAGTGGCCTCGCCGAACACCGCCCTGTCGCGATCGACGCGTTCCTGGTCGGTCAGCCAGATCGAGCCGGGCCAGCCGGGAATCGACAGGTCATTCGGCGCCACCGATCCCAGCGGCGTGCCGTCACCCGGGATGGTGTAGTCCTGCAGGATCTCGTGCACCTGGCGCTGAATGAAGAACCCGCCGGTGAAACGCAGCGGCAGGTCAGCCGGCGAACTCACGCGAATCTCGTGACTGGTCTTGCTGTAGTGGTCGCGGCCGATGATGTACTGCGCCGGGTTGATGAGATTGCCGGCGTTGTCCTTCAGGTCGGCTCCCGACCCGTACGCGGTGTCGTAGAACAGCGAGTAGTCGGTGTAGTCCTCGGTCTCGTGCGTGTTGCGGGTCAGATAGGCACCGGCGTACACCACGTCGAAGTTGCTGATCTTGCCCTCGATGGTCAGCGCCGACTGCACCCACGAATCGTGCACGTCCTCCGGGAAGAACTTGAGGGTGTCGAGGTCACCCACCGCCGGGTTGTAGGCCGGGTTGCCCTTGGCGTCGGAGACCTGGCCCATGATCTGGGGCAGGATCGACCAGTTGTCGTCGATGTTGAACTTCAGGGCGGCGCGGCCGCCGGTGATGTCCACGCCGTTGTAGTCGCTCTTCACCATGTTGGAGTTGTCCATGGTGATGCCGGAGGTGGGGAACGTGACGCTGCCGTGCACGTTGTCGATGTAGCCGGCGTCGTGTTCCTGCCAGCCCACCAGGCGCACGGCCAGCTTGTCGCTCAGCGGAATGTTGACGAAGCCCTCGACCGTGTAGCCCTGTCCACCGTGAGTCACGGTGTTGGCTTCCAGATCGTAGCCGGCCTTGAAACCGCTCGTGTCGGGCTTGTTGGTGATGATGCGGATCGTGCCCGACTCTGAGCTGGCGCCGTACAGCGTGCCCTGCGGTCCGGACAGCGACTCGATGCGCGCGATATCGTAGATGTGGATGTTCAGGTTGCCGTCGATCGTGGTGACCGGCTGCTCGTCCAGGTACATGCCGACGCTCGGCAGCGAACCGGAGTGATTGCCGTCGCCGCCGCTGACGACGCCGCGCATGTAAGTGTGTTCGAAGGAAGGACCGGCGCTCTGGAACGAGACGCCCGGCAGCATTTTCACGTAGTCATCGAAATTGGCTACGTTCATCTCCTCGAGCTTCTGCGTGCCCAGGGCCTGGATGCTGATCGGCACATCCTGCAGGTTCTCGGTGCGCTTCTGGGCGGTGACGACCACCTCGGCGAGGCCCACCGTCTCGGGTTGCTCATCCGCGGCCCGCGCGGCGGGCATGCATGAGAGTAGCGCCGACGCAACAGGAGCGGCCTTCCACAGCACCTGCCTGGCGTTCCTGGCGTGAATACGCTTCAACTTACGCAGACGACTACGTGTCACTCGGGTCCTCCCCCCAATGGCGTTTATGCTGCTCCGCAATGAGGCAGCGTATGCAAAAACGCACAGGAATTCAAAATTCAGGAATCTTGGGATAGTGCGTCAGGACGTCGCCCAGCACCGACTTCATGGGCCCGAGCCACGGCTCGAAGTGGCGCCAGTGATCCACGCCAGCGCGGTAGATCGGCTGGCGCACCTGTTGCGAACTCGCCGTGCGCACCGGGCGCTCGTTCTCGTGGAAGCGCAGGCAGCCGGGCTCGAAGGGCAGGCCGCAGTACTCCAGCAGCCGGCGCACTTCGTTCCCGGTGTCCTCGACCATCGATTCGTAGATGACCCGGTGGATCCTCCCGGGCAGCACGGCGTCGAAGTGGGCCATCAGTTCCACGTAATCGCGGTAGTAGCGCGCGATGTCTTCCTGGCTGTAGGTGAAGTTCTGGCCGCGCGCGAAGTGCTGCTTGAAGCCGGAGAAGCAGCAGCCGAGCGGGTGGCGCCGCGCATCGATGATGCGGGCGTGCGGCAGGATCAGCTGGATCAGCCCGATGTGCGCGAAGTTGTTGGGCATCTTGTCGATGAAGTGCGGGGCGGCGGTCTTGCGCTGGATGCGGGTCTGCGCCAGGTACTGCTCGCCCAGTTCGCGGCAGCGCGTGGCATCCAGCCCCGCCACCGATTCCGGATAGCGGCCGCCGGGTTCCGCGCCCAGGGCCAGGGATTTCGCCAGGGCCGGAATGTCCGGCAGTTCCATCGTGCCTTCCACCTGCGAGTGGCTGGAGAGGATCTGCTCCAGCAGCGTCGAGCCCGCGCGCGGCAATCCGAGTATGAAGATCGGCGCGGCGGAATCCGTGCCCCAGCCACGCCGCGCCGCGAAGAATTCGGCGGTGAACAGCGCCTTGCTGCGCCTGACGTGCGCGCTCATCTCCTCGGGCGAATAGCGGATGCCGGCACGGCGCAGGCGGTTGCCCTGGTCGTAATGCCCGAACGATTCGGCGTACTGGCCCGCATCCTCCAGGGCCTTGCCCATGGAGAAGTGCAGATGGAAGCGGTCCTCATCCTGCAGGTCACCCCGGGCCAGCTGCGCGCGCATGGCCTCGATCTGCGCAGGCGAGAAGCGCACGGTCTTCAGGTTCGCCAGGCTCCAGTACGCCTCGCCGAGGCTCGGCAGCAGGGCGATGCTTTTCTCATAGGCCGCGATGCTGTCGGATTCCCGACCCTGGGTCTTGAGCGCATGCCCATAGCTCATCCAGATCCGCGCCTGCTCCGGGTACGCGGCGAGCACATCCGCATAGATCTCGATCGACTGCTCGAATTCCCCGATGCGCGCCAGGATGGCGGCCTTGAGGTTGCGGTAGCCGGGATTGCGCGGCTCCAGCGCCAGCAGGCTGTCCACTTCCCGGAGCGCCGCCGCCGGCTTATTCTGCCGGTGCAGCACGACCGCGTAGTTGTGGCGCGCCCCGGTGAAACTCGGCGCCAGCTCCAGGCAGCGGGCGAGCAGTGTTTCGGCGTCCTGGTAGCGCCGCAGCCGTGCGCCGACCTCGGCCAGCATGCGCAACGCCGCCACATCGGTCGGATGCTTCTTGAGATGCTCGCGCAGCAGTGCCTCCGCCTCCGGAATGCGGTTCTCGCAGAGCGCCGCGGCAGGCGCGAGCAGCCGCGGATCCCGGGTGGAGGATTTGATGTGCTGTGCGTAGGCCGCATCCGCACCGGCTGCATCACCCGCAAGCGTGAGCTGGTCACCCAGGCTGCGCCAGGCATCGGGCATATCGGGCTTGAGGGCCACAGCCCGCGACAGAGCCGCGATCGACGCGTCGCGCTGGCCTGCCTCGGCCCGGGCCAGACCCAGTTCGTAGTGCGCGTCGGCCCAGTTCGGCTGCGCCACCGCCAGCGATTCGAGAACGCCCACGGCTGCTTGCGGCTCGCCAGCGAGGCGACGCGCCGCGCCGAATAGCAGCGTGGCCAGGGGATGGGCCGGGACGACCTTGAGAATCTCGGCGGCCTGCTCGGCCGCCAGGCGCGGATCGCGCGCCAGCAGGCGACGGGTGTGCGCCAGCGCGACTTCAATGGAGCCCACCGGCCCGGCCGCAGAGCTCACGATCGTTGCAGATTCCCGCACCGCATCGTGGCAATCTCAAACGGCCGTGCCGGGCTTGTCAAATTCGCGCCGCGAGACGCGGCAGACAGTGGGTCGCGACGGCGGGTATTCTTGGGGGCGGGGGTGCCTTTTCCGCCCCTTTGAGTGAACCGCAGCCGCCTCGAGGAGATCGAAGAGTCCATGAGTTCAGAGCATGTCGGTCCGGTCGTCGCCGGGAGCGCCTTCACCTACGCGGTTTCCCTGCGCGTGCGTCATCCGCACATGGATCTCGCCATCGTGACCGAGACCCTGCGCCTCGACCCGGATCACAGCTGGACGGCCGGCGATCCGCGTCGCTCGCAGTCGGGCGCCGCGCTCGGCGGCCAGCATCGAGATTCCTACTGGTCGTGCACGCTGCCGGCCGGCACACTCGGCGCCGGACTGGTTCCGCTGGAGGCTTTCCTGCGCCAGACCATCGCCCAGCTCGGCCGCCACCGCGAGTTGCTCGAGCGGGTGCAGGCCGATGGCGGCGAGGTGTCGCTGCTGGTGGAGCTGTCGGCCGGCTCCCACATGACTCTGAGCAGCGCGCTCGCGCGGCGCCTGGCCGATCTGAATCTGCAGGTCGAATTCCAGTTCGCGGCGGACTGACGGGTTTGCCCGCGGCGCACCGCACAGTTGCATTGCGCCTTTGCGCGGGCGTCGGCGCATGTCTCCTGCTCACCTCGCTCTGTGTCGCAACCAGTCTTCGCGCGCAGACGCTGGCGCACGGCCGCTTCAAACACGTCCAGATCTACCGCCCGCCCGGTGAAGTCAGGCATTTCGCCCTGTTTCTCTCCGGGGATGGCGGGTGGAATCCGAAGCTGGCCCTGATTTCGAGCGCGCTGGCCGCCGAGGGTACGCTGGTCGCCGGAGTGGATACGGCGGAACTGTTCGCGAACCTCGAGAAGGACGGCGGCAGTTGCGTCTCGCCGGACGGCGATCTGGAGAACCTCAGTCACTACGTGCAGGCGTATTACAAGGTTCCAACCTACTACACCCCGATACTGATCGGACACTCCGCCGGTGCAACACTGGCTTACGCGAGTCTCGCGCAGGCCCCGCCAGGCATCTTCGCCGGCGCTCTGACATTGTCGTTCTGCGTCGAACTCGATCTGCGCAAACCGCTGTGTCAGGCGCAAGGTCTGAGGTTCACCCCACGCAACGATGGTGGGGGCTCGAAGCTGCTGCCACCGCCGCAACTGCACGCACCGTGGTTCGCCCTGCACGGAAGGGACGACAAGGTGTGCCCGGCCGCGGAGGCGCGCGATTTCGTGGCTCATATTCCAGGTGCACGCTTCATCGAGCTGCCACACGTCTCGCACAACTACGCGGGGACCAGGGATTGGTTGCCGCAGCTCAAGGCGGCCCTGGCGCAGCTCGTCACCGCCCAGGTGCAGGAGCACGTGCCCACCCCGCCCGCCACGCTGGCCGATCTGCCGATCGTGGAGGTCGAGGTCGCGCCGGGCACTCCCGTATCGGACTCCTTTGCGGTGCTGATCTCCGGTGATGGCGGCTGGGCCGGTATCGACAAGGAAGTGGCCGGCCTGCTGGCCGAGCGTGGCGTGCCCACCGCCGGGGTGGATTCACTGCGTTATTTCTGGACGGCGCGCACACCACAGGGTCTGGCCCAGGATATCGATCGCGTGGTGCGCTATTACGCTTTCCACTGGAAGAAGAAACACGCCTTGCTGGTGGGCTATTCGCAGGGGGCCGATGTGCTGCCCTTCGTCGTGAACCGGCTTTCCCCCTCGACCCGTGCGCTCGTCAGGCTGACGACGCTGATCGGCGTGAGCGGTACGGCATCGTTCGAGTTTCATGTCAGCAACTGGATCGGCCCGGGCGACGGTCTGTCGGTGCGGCCGGAGATCGAGAAGCTGTCATCGGTGGACACGCTTTGCGTCTATGGCGATGACGATGCCGACACGATCTGTCCGAAGGTGAGCCCGCAGCACGCGCGGGTGATCGAACTGCCGGGCGGGCACCATTTCGGCGGGAATTACCTGCCGCTGGCGCAGCTCATTCTGGGCGCCAACACCACGCCAGCCACGCAGCGCTGAGGTGACGATCGGTCGGCACGCCGTCAGGGGGCGGGATCCTCGGGTCCCGGCTTGATGCGCTCATCCGCCGTCAGCTCCAGCAGATCGATCTCTTCCTCCGCCGCATGGAAGGCGTAGTCGCCGATCACGGAGCGGGTGCGAAGATCCAGGAGCATCTGTCTTTGCGCCGCCACCACGCGCAGCTGCATCTGGGTGAGGCGCGTGCCGGCGCGGGAGGAGGAGCCGGTTGAGCGCATGAGCTCACCGGAACGAACCCGGGCTTCGTATTCGGCGCGCAGGATATCCACCGCGGGATGATCCCGCTCCTTCTCGAGCTCGCGCAGCGCCGCCCTGGCTGTCTCCACTCGCGCCAGCCGCACTTCGCGGTCGACGGATCCGTCATCCTTGAGACCGAACCTCGACATCAGTGGTCGCAGTGTCAGCCCCTGGACAACCAGAGTGCACAACACCACGCAGAACGCGCACAGCACTATCAGGTCGCGGTAGGGAAACGCGACTGCGGCTGAACCATCCGGCAGCGCGAGAGCGGCGGCGAGCGTCACCAGGCCACGCATGCCGGACCAGGAGACGACCAGACCGACACCAACAGTCGGGGCGCGTGCGGGCCGCGACCCGCGCGGCGGGAAATGCTTGAGCTTCCAGCGCAGGGCGATGCCGTACAGCGTCACCCACACGATGCGGACCACGATGACCGTCACGCAGACCGCTGCGGCGCATTGCGCATAGGTGTGCCAGTCCGATCCGGCCATCCGCCCGATGATCGGGCGCAGCTGCAATCCGATGAGCACGAAGGCAAGTACATTCAACACAAATACGGCCACTTCCCAGACCGCGTAGGAAGCTATCCGGTGGCGCGCGTCGACACGTCCCGGCACCCTGCGGGCGAGTGTCATGGCGTAGCTGATCACGGTGATGATGGCTGACAGTCCGATGCGGTCGGCGATGAGCCAGACGGCGAACGTGCCGACGAACTGCAGAATGATGGAGATCGGGATGTCGTCGACCCACGCGGTGATCCATATGTAGGCGCGAGCCATCAGCCATCCCGCGATTACGCCACCTCCACACGTGAGCAGCAGCGTGGGTACGATGTTCCAGTGAGCGGGCGCGCCGCTGATGGCCGCCGCGGCGGCCAGTCTGTAGACCAGCAGCGCGCTGGCATCGTTGAAGAGACTCTCCCCCTCCAGGATGACCAGCAGTCGGTGCGGCGGCCGGAGGCGGCGCAATACGGCCGTGGCGGCCGATGCATCGGGCGGCGCGACGATGGCACCCAGCGTTATCGCGGCCGGCCAGCTCAGGTCGGGAATGATCCGGCGCGCGACCAGGGCGACGGCGACGATGGTGAGAAACACGACCACCAGCGCCAGGCTGATGAGCGGGACGAGGTTGTCACGCAGGTCGCGCGGCGATGCATCGAAGGCCGCATCCAGCAGGACCGGGGCCACGAACAGGGCCAGCGCCAGGTGGGGGTCCAGCATGACCACCGGGGCACCGGGAAGGAGAGCCAGGCCCGCGCCCGCCAGCGCCAGTGCCGCGGGGTAGGGCACCCCGACCTTGTCGGACCACAGGGCCAGGACGGCCCCGATCAGCAGCAGCGCGATGACCAGCTCGAAGATCCCCATGGCCGTAGAATATACGGGCGGCGGGCGGGTGAGCGGAGGGGTCGGCGATGATCACGAGCGGGACATGAACGCTGTCGAGTCGACCCGGCGCTTCGACCGCTGGCTCGCGCAGCGCCTGCAGCTCGTCAGCCGCGATCTGCGCCTCAAACATCGCCGGATGGCTGAGGACGCCTTTTTCTTCATGCGAGCGTCCTTTTATCGGTGGGCGCAGGTGTGGCCCGAGGAGTGTGCGGCCCTGCGTAGCGCACCGCGCGTGCTGGGCATCGGGGATCTGCACGTCGAGAACTTCGGCACCTGGCGCGATTGCGAGGGGCGCCTCATCTGGGGCGTCAACGATTTCGACGAGGCCACCGTTCTTCCCTACACCAACGATCTGGTCAGACTCAGTACCAGCGCGCTGATCGCCATTGAAGAGTCCAGGCTTGCGACGCCCGTGAGGCGCGCATGCGAGGCCGTGCTCGAGGGCTACACGGCGGCTATGCGCGAGGGTGGTATGCCGGTCGTGCTGGCTGAGCACCACCGCTGGCTACGCGACCTGGCCGTGGGCCGGTTGAAGGAGCAGCGCGCTTACTGGGACCACCTGCTGGCCCTGCCTCCAGTCAGCACCCGCGTGCCGGCGCTGGTGCGCAAGCTGCTCCAGGCGGCGCTGCCGGAGAAGGGATTGCCGTACCGCATCGTGCACCGCCGGGCTGGGCTCGGAAGCCTGGGCAGGCAGCGGTTCACGGCCCTGGCGCACTGGCGGGGCGGCACGATCGCCCGCGAGGTCAAACCGCTGACCACGTCCGCCTGGCTGTGGACCCGGGAAGGCGACGTCGCGCTGAGATATTCGGACATCATCCAGCGGGCTGTGAGGGTTGCCGACCCCTTCCTCAGCGTGAACCAGGGTTGGGTTGCCCGGCGGCTCGCTCCCGACTGCAGCAGGGTGGAGCTCGCACGGATTGCCAGCGTGCGCGATGAGTGCAAACTGCTGTGGATGATGGGCTGGGAGACGGGCAACGTGCATCTGGGAACCACGCGCCAGCGCAAGTCCATCCTAAAGGATCTGAAGACCCGACGGGCCGACTGGCTGACGCGGGCCGCACGCGCGATGCGTGATGCAACGCTGAAGGATTGGCGCGACTGGCGAGGCCGGGGGCGTTAGCCCGGCGACGCCGTTGACCAGCCGAGGTCATTGGTCGGCCGAGGTCATTGTCGGCCGAGGTCATTGTCGGCCGACGCACCAATTTGGACCATCCCGGGTCGCTGCGGCACCAACAGGTGGCATTCGCCGCTGATGTTTGATACGGACGCGATCACGCTGGTATGTTCGGTGCGTCGCTGGACTGCATGCGGCTCCCATGAGCATCGACTGGAACCGTTACCCCTCACCGGGGCAGCACGATGAGCTGGTAGGACCGGGCGGCGGCGCCCGCGCCGCCGGGCGGGCGCTCATGCGCTACCTGTCGGAGCTCGGCGGGGAAGAGATCGGCGTGCGGCAGCAAGCGGCCGAGCTGGCGATCAAGGCGATGGGTGTCACGTTCACCGTCTATCACGAGCAGGACGGATCCATCGATCGCGCCTGGCCGCTGGACATCATCCCCCGCACAATCTCGCGCAAGGAATGGCAGCGGATCGAGAGCGGGCTGAAGCAGCGCGTCAGGGCGCTCAACCTTTTCATCGATGACGTCTACCACGAGCAGCGGATCGTGGCCGAGGGCGTCTTCCCGGGCGACATCATCGCCACGTCGCGCAATTTCCGGCCCAACTGTGTCGGTATCAATCCGCCGGGAGGCTGCTGGGCGCACATCTGCGGCACCGACCTCGTGCGCGACAAGGACGGCACGGTCTATGTGCTGGAAGACAACCTGCGCGTGCCCTCGGGTGTCTCCTACATGATCGAGAACCGGCAGGTGGTGAAGCGGGTATTCCCCGAGCTCTTTGAGAGCGCCGCCATCCTGCCCGTCGACGATTATCCCTGGCAGCTGCACGAGCTGCTGGTGTCGCTGTCCCCACGGCGCGAGCTGCGTCCCGAGGCCGTCGTGCTCACGCCCGGTATCTACAATTCGGCGTACTTCGAACATTCCTACCTGGCGCGTCAGATGGGGTGTGAGCTGGTGGAGGGGCGCGATCTCGCGGTTCACGACGATGATTGCGTGTACATGCAGACCATCCGCGGCTGGACCCGGGTGGATGTGATCTACCGGCGCATCGACGACGACTTCCTGGATCCCGAGGTGTTCCGCAGCGATTCGACGCTTGGCGTTCCGGGTCTCATGCGTGCCTGGGCGAGTGGCAACGTGGCCCTGGCCAACGCACCCGGCGCGGGGGTGGCGGACGACAAGCTCGTCTACACCTATGTCCCGGACATGATCCGTTACTACCTGGACGAATCGCCCATACTGCCCAACGTGCCATCCTGGCGCTGCCGCGAGTCGAAGGAACTCGATCACGTCCTGGCACACCTGGATTCGCTCGTGGTCAAACCGGTCGACGGTTCAGGCGGCTACGGCATGCTCATGGGACCGGCGTCCACGCAGCGTGAGCGCAGTCAATTTGCGTCGCAGCTCAAAGCGGACCCGCGCAACTTCATCGCCCAACCGGTGATCACGCTCTCCACGGTGCCCACCTTCGTCGGCGACCGGATCGAGCCGCGCCATGTCGACCTGCGGCCATTCATCCTCAGTGGTCCGGAGACGTACGTGACCACGGGCGGGTTGACCCGCGTGGCCCTCAGGGAGGGCTCGCTGGTAGTCAACTCTTCGCAGGGAGGGGGCAGCAAGGATACCTGGATCGTGGATACGGAGGCCTGAAGAGCAGTGCTGGCGCGCGTGGCGGAGAATGTGTACTGGCTGGCCCGCTACCTGGAGCGGGCCGAGAACACGGCACGCCTCGTCAGCGTCAATGCCAACCTGTTGCTGGATCTGCCGCGCGGCTACGCGCCCGGATGGCAACCGCTCATCGACATCACGGGCAGCCGTGAGTTGTTCGACGCACGCGGCAGCCGCGCGGACGAGCGCGACATCGTGCATTTCCTGGTGGCGGATTCCGACAATCCCTGTTCGATCCGCTCCTCGTTCAAGATGGCGCGCGAGAACGTGCGCACGCTGCGCGAGATCTTTCCCACCGAGGCGTGGGAGCTGCTCAACCAGTTCTTCCAGGAGTTCACCGAGGAGTTGCCCACGGCGCTCAACAAGCGCGCTCGATTCAACTTCCTGAAGCGGATCGTGCTCACGGTGCAGACCATCACCGGCGCGCTCGAGGGCACCATGAACCGCAACGACGCGTTCACTTTCCTCATGCTGGGGCGCAATATCGAGCGCGCCGACATGACGAGCCGCATCGTGGATGTGCGCTCGGCGCAGCTCCTGCCGGATGACACCCCCGAGCTGCGTCCCTTCGACACCATTCAGTGGATGAGTGTGCTGAAGTCTTTATCTGGCTACGAGATGTATCGCCAGAGCCGGCATACCCGGGTGAACCGCACGGACGTGCTCGAATTCGTCGTGCGGGGGGAACAGTTCCCGCGCGCATGCCTGTACTGTTTGAAGCAGATGGAGCAGTGCCTTCTGACATTGCCGCGCAGCGCCGCGGTGCTGGAGGCCCTCGCGGACGCAACTGCATTCCTCGGTGATGCAGACGTGCACGCGCTCGACCAAGTGGGTCTGCATACGCTGATCGACCGAATACAGCTGCACATCATCGGTGTGCACGATGGAATCGCGGGGACGTACTTCCCGGCTCGCAGCGTTGCGCCCGGCGTCCGGCAACTTCACTGGTCGGACTCCCTGAAGACCCTTCCGCTGTTCGCCGATTCCGCGCCTAACTGACCGATGCGTGCGGGCGCTGCGTGAGCCGGCTTCGGAATTGCTGACGTAGCAGGATCACGCTCAGTACCGCCTGCAGCGTGACCGTGGTGACCGACAGGTACCACAGATTTGACAGCTGGAAAGCTCCGGTCATGCCCAGCCAGAGGGCGGGCAACACGAAAGTCACCAGGCGCGAGGCCGAGCTCAGCAGCGAAGGCCAGGTGTTGCCCAGGGCCTGGAACAGACTCGAGCAGGTGAAGATCAGGCCCGTGGCGACGAAGTTCCAGGAGATGATGCGCAGGAAGGGGCCACCCACCGCGATCACCTGCGGATCGCGCGTGAACGGGTGCAGCAGCAGTTCGGGCCGCCAGCGGCACAGCAAAGTGAGTGCCGCCATGATCACCGCGCTCATGAGTGCCGCGACTCGAAAGGTCTCCTTCACGCGCTCGGGTCGTCCGGCGCCGAAGTTCTGCCCGGCCACCGGAGAAGCGGCGAACGCCAGGGCCATGGCCGGGAGGAAGATCGCCTGCATGACTCGCGAAGCGATGCCATAGCCGGCCTGCGCCGCGGGCCCGAAGTTCCGGATCGTCCAGTACACCACCGCCACAATCAGGAAGATCATCAGGAATTCCCCACCGGCCGGCAGACCGATGTTCAGGATCCGCTTCCAGGTGCCAGGTTCCGGCCGCCATTGCGCCGGGTTCAGCGCGACGTAATGCTCCAGGCGCACGAAGTACATCCACAGGAACACCACGCCGGCGGCGATCGACAGCGTGCTCGCCAACCCCGCGCCGGCCACGCCCAGCGGGTGGTGGGTCCCCCAGCCCGCGATGAGCACTGGAGCGAGCACGGTGTTGAGCAGAACCGTGAGGACCTGCACGACCATCGTCGGCTGGACGATTCCGGTACCGCGCAAGGCTGACGCCATCGCCACCATGGCGAACTGCAAGGCCAGTCCCGGGAGATACCAGTGGAGGTACGAGATCCCCGCGAGGGCAGAGGCCTGGTCGGAAGCCACCGCACGCACATAGAGGCCGGTCAGCGCATATCCGGCGATCAGGGTCGCCGCACTGAGCAGGCCCGACAGCAGCACCGACTGGTTGAAGATGAGATTGGCCTCCGGCTGGTCCTTGCGCCCGACAGCGTGCGACACCAGGGCCACGGTGCCGACACCGAGCATCTGCGTCAGCGCAAGGATCACGAAGGAGACGTTGCCGGCGAACCCCACTCCGGCGATCGCGGTGTCACCCAGCGCGGCCACGAAGTACAGATCGACGAGAAAATACAGAGTCTGGAACAGCATGCCGGCCGCTATGGGTACGGCCATGGCAACGAGCCGACGGGCGATGGATCCCTGGGTGAGATCTCTCATTCGAACGCAGCCGGCCTGGCGAGAGTCCGCGAAAGGCCGGCCGCGGCGGGGCCCGCCGCTACTTGGGTTCGCGGCCGGGCTGCGGGTCTTCCATCGGGAACGTCTGTGCGCCCGTGGGCGGAGACGAATGAACCGGCATCGGACCGTCGCTCCGCGGCCCATCGGCCGGGGGTGCCGGTACCGGTGCGGAGGCAGTCGAAGTCGTGGCGGTCGAAGCGGAGCGGGACGCAGTGCTCGAATTCAAGGCCGCCATGAAGCGCCGCGCCGAGTCGTCGTTCGTCTTCACGTTGCCCTCGATGATGTCCGATGCCGCGATGCCGGACTTCCCGTAGAAGGCCTCGTTCGCGTCGTCGTCGATCGTCAGGGCCGTGCCATCCACCGCGAGGCCTGCGAATACCCCCCGGCTGCGTGAGTACGAGTACACCTCGGCCTTGAAGGTTGCATCGGTCGCAGCTGAAGCCGACCGGCCCACGGGGCCCGCGGCCACCGAGGCATCCGCACCGAGCGTGACCTTGCCGCCCGTGATGCCCTCCACGCCCTTGCGCGTCGTGAAGACGAGCAGGATATCGGTGGACTGCACGCCCCACTGCCAGCCGAAGCTGCCTCCGGTCATGGTGATGAACGTCGGGCTGCTGAAGCGGCCGTCCTTGTCGCGCACGACGAGCACGCCGTGTCCGCGGCGTCCACCGGCGAAGAAGGCGATCTTCGTCATGTCGGGAATGACGGCGATGGCGTAAGCGCGTTCGAGCAGTCGGTCCGGAATGTACTGGTCGCGCGATGTGCGCAGTTCCTCGAGCACCTGACTTGCCATGAGCAGGCGGCCCTGTTCCCGCGCCTGCGCCCAAGCTCCTGTGGCGCCGAGCGTGCAGACCAGTGCGGCCAGAACGGTGATCAGACGGGTGCGGCTTCGCATGCTGGGGGTCCCCCAAAAGTATGTCGCCACACGCAGACATGTGGTCGACCGATCGCGCTAGCTTAACTGAAGCAGCGCACTTGCGGGGCGATACTACAACAACAGGGGCTCAGAAGAAGATCGAAACGAAGGCCTGCACGATGTTGGCGTTCAGCTTGTACAGCGGCTCCTCGCCCGGCCGGATGCCGGCGGTCGGATCGATCAGCAGTGCGTTGCGATAATCCTTGTAGTTGATGTACAGGTGATCGATGCGGATGTTGGCGGTGCTGCGGTTGATCCAGGGCAGGCGCGGAATGGCGAACTCGTACGAGGCGCCGATGCCCGCGGAGATGCTGTTGAATGCGGCCAGCTCGCGATCGCGCGCCTCGAAGTTCTGGAAGTCGGCGCGCGGGAACAGGTCGCTGTAGAACGTGGCCGCGTTCTGGGTGTAGTAGCGCAGCGAGCCCTCGAGGATCCACTTGCGCCACGCCGGCTGCGTGTAGCCGACCTCGAAGGTGTGCGCGACGATGCCCCAGGTGTCCTGGAAGTAGCGGTACTGGCCGCTGACGGCGGCGCGGTACGGCAGGAAGTACTTCATCTGGATCGAACCCGCGTTGCTGGTGCGGGTGTTCGGATAGATCTGGTCGGCCTTGCCGTAGCCGAGCCCCGTGGTGGGATCGAGGAACAGGATCTCGCGGTACGGGCTCTGCAGGTAACCCTGGTCGGTGAGCACCTCGTAGTTCAGGCTCATGATCAGGTTGCGGGTGAGGATCTGGCTCAGCCCCACGGAGTAGCCGCGGTGGTCGGCGTCCTTGAACGAGATCGGGTTGCCATCCTTGTCGAAACCGCCGAAGTCCGGCTGGTTGATGATCTGGCCCTGCGCGTCCTTCAGGTCCTTGTAGACCTTGTCCCAGCCGCGCTTGTACGTCAGGGTCAGCGTGGTCAGGTCACCGAACATGTCCTGGCTGACGGAGTAGTAGGTCGTGTTCGAGCGGTAGTCGGGCTCGACGCTGTTGATGATTCCGGCGCTGTAGGTGGACTTGCCGTGCAGGTACTGGAACCCGGCGCTCTTCTGTTTGCGGGTCTCCTTGTAGGGACTCGCGGCCAGCTTCACGTCGATGGAGGCGCTGGAGATCAGATCCTCGTAGTAGTTGGCGTTGATCGCGAAGTTGTCGGTGATCTTCTTCTGGATCAGGAGCGAGGGTCCCTGCACGGTGATGCCGCCGCCCTGGTAGCGGTGGTAGAGCAGGTCGGTGCGGTCCTCCGGCAGCACCCCGGCGAGTGCCGGGGTGACGCACAGGAGCAGCGTCAGCAAGGTCTTGGCGTGGCGCCGCAGCACGCCTGCTGTTCCCCGCACCGGCACGATCAGTTGCATCCGCAGCCGCCGCCCACTCCGCCGGTCGCCCCGCGGGCCCCCTCGCGCGATTCGAGCACGTGCTCGAGGTACACGCTGGAGACCGGGTCGCGGTTGAACGACATGATGGGATCGGCGAAGTGTTCGCGCTCGTACGGCTTCACCCAGGGCTCGATGGGCGAGCACCCGGCCAACAGAAGTCCCAGCGCTATGGCGGCGGATACGACACGCATGTCCTGCTCCTGGCGACGCTGTGCGCCTTACTCCCGGACCAGCGTCCGGATGCTGTCCAGATACTCGTTCTCGTCGCCGGGCTTGTAGCCCCGGTGCAGCACCCGCACGTTGCCCTTGCGGTCGATGATCACCGTGCTGGGCATGCCCTGCACATCGTACAGCTTGCTGACCTGGCTCTCCTTGTCGTACACGACCGGAAAGCTCACCGGGGTCTGCTTCAGCCACGCATCGGCGGCCTTGGAGTCCGGCTCGACGTTCACGCCGATCATGGTGAAGCCCATCTTGTTGTACTTCCGGTAGATGTTCTCCAGCAGGGGCATCTCCTGCCGGCACGGGCCGCACCAGCTGGCCCAGAAATTCAGCATCACCACCTGGCCCTTGTACTGCGCGAGACTCAGGTTGCTGCCGCCGCGGGCACTCAGCGTGAACGCGGGGGCGGGTCCGCTGGCGTCCGCACCGGCGGTCGGTACCGCCACGATGAGCGCGGCGGTGATCAGGGCTGCGATTCGTTTCCTCATGATGGCAAAATCCTTCAGAAATACACGGTCGTGCCGATGGTCGCTTCCATGTTGTTGGTGAGCTTGGACACTCCCAGCAGGTCGGTCCGGAACACGCGATCCTGGACCTGGATGTGGATCGCGAGCCAGTCCGACGGCAGCACGCGGTAGCCGGCGCCGAAGTTCACGGTAAAACGGTTGTCGCCCGCGAACTGGGTGCTGCCGATGCCACCGACCAGATAGAAAGCGCTCGTCAGGGCGTGGCCACGACCGATGAAGGCCTCGCCCGGGAGGAAGTTGTAGCCCAGCGAGAGGTCGTAATACGTGAAGCGTCTCTCAGCGCTGGTAAGCAGCTGGATATTGCCTCCCAGGGTCTCGAAACTGGTGCGTCCTGCGTAGGCCCGGCCCACCTCGCCCAGGAAGAAGAAGTCCTCGGTCACGTGGTAGGCCGCGCTGAAGCCGTAGGTGGTCTGCGTGCCGAAGTCCTCGATCGAGATCCACCCGTACTGCACCCCGATCTCGACGTTGGAACTCTTGATTTTCGGCACCTTGATCTTGCGCCGCTCCACTTCCGGATCGATCACCCGCGGCGGGGAGGCATCCGAGTCCTCCTGGGCGGCCTGCGCATCCTGCTGCGCAGCCTCCTCCCTGGCTTCCTTCCTGGCCTGGCGCACCTCGCTGCGGTGATGGAACCAGTTGCGCACCGAAGCGCAGCCCGGCAGCAGCGACAGCGCCACTGTCAGAAGAAGAACGCGAATCCCAGTTTCCATTCGTCTACTTCCTCATTCTCGTTGCGCTTCGTGAACACCATGTGGCTCTTGTACTCGGCGCGCAGGAAGAACCGGCGCGTCAGGTAGAAGCGCAGTCCGCCGCCCACGTAGGCGGTCTGATCGGTACGCTCTGTGGGCGCCACGAGCGTCGCTTTCGGCGTGATGTGCACCAGTCCAGTGCCCAGCATCAGGAAGGGTGACAGCCGCCATTCCGGCATCAGCACGTGCGTGAAGCCCAGATCGCCGGTGACGCCGTTGGAGAACTTGCCCAGGAACTGGCCCACCGACAGCTCGGCAGCCAGCTGTGAATTCAAGGAATACGAGGTGTAACCCGACACCAGGGTTGCCCCGCCGTAATCGCCGGCGAACACGCCCATCTCCCAGTGATGCGAGGTGAAGCCGGCGCGATCGCCCAGGTCGAACTTGAAGGGCGTGCCGTCCGCGAGCACGGTGCGCAGCATGTCCCGTTGCGCCGCCCACCCTTCCACACCACGTTCGGTGCGCACCTTGAACCAGTCCGTGCGCCGGTAGAGCACCTCGACGCTCTCGTCGCGCTCGGCGACATGGAATACCGGGTAGCCGCGTCCCGGGCCCGAGCGCAGCTCCAGATACGGGGCAGTGACGAACACCTGCAGGTGCTCGCGCTCCCTGCCGATGGCGGGCGCGGTGAGCAGCGCGAGCCACAGCAGCAAGCCGAGAAAGGGGAGGCATCGCAATGGGGGTCTACCGGCAGCCGCGGAAAGCACGCATCTTAGGCTTTGACCGGCTGCGGTTGCGGGATGTGGCTCAAGTTCCGGACGCGGATCAGTTGAGGGGCACGGCCGGGTCGAACGGGTTGTTGAAGAATTGCGCGCCAATATCCAGCCACTCCGAGATCAAGCGAAGCTCGGCCGGACTCAGCCACCCCGCGTGGGTGCTGCCCGAGCCCGGTGCGAAGCGACCGAGGAACGCGCTCGATTGCGCGCCATTCGCGCTGCCCGCATTCATGAACGGCCCCACAGGAATCGTGGTCGGGTTGCCGTTCGCATCCGGCGGCCCGGGCGTGTCCTGCAGCGCCCCCATGATAACTTCCTGCTCGTTGTGCTGGAACAGCAGATGTCGATAGGACACCGGCTGCGCCGGTTCGTCGTCCGAGGCGGTGCTGGTCAGGTTGAGCTGTCCGGCCGGTGCCTGCACGGTTGCCGGTGCCACCGCCTTCGTCGTGTGACAGCCCGCCTGCGTGCAGGTATGGTCGGTGAGCACCGCATTGGTGTTCGGATCCAGTGTCTGGCGCGGGCGGTCCCACAGAGCCTGGATGTTGCCCTCATCGGACGGGCGATAATAGTTGATGACGATGCGGCAGTTCGCCGCCCAGGCGGACGCGCTCAGCGGCGAATCCAGGCAGGAGGTGCTGGTCGGGATGGGTGTCAGGAACTGGGTCGCATTGTTGTAGCTGTAGTCGAACGAAGCGTCCGCCGGACGACCCGCCGTGGCGGGGTTCGTCCAGACATCCGAGTAATAGACATTGACGCTCGGATTCATCTGCTTGCACTTCGGGGTGTCGTTCGTGCAGCTGGTGCGGGCGCGCGTTTCAGCCATCGTCTCGCCCGCCACCGGCGAAAATGTGGCCAGGGTATGCGGGAAGGGCACGCCAGTGGTCGGGGCACCCGCGTAGACCGCAGCGAAGACGCCCTGGCGACCATGCGAGCGCGGATTCTGTGCGGTGGCCGGTGTATGGCAGCCGTTGCACGACAGCACTTCGCCGGGGCGTACCTGCAGCCATGAATCGAGCTGCGGAGAGATCCGCCGCCCGTTCTTGTCCAGGATGCTGATCGTGAACGCCACGTTCGCGGGCACTTTGACCTTCACGGAGCCGTCCGGCTCGACCGGCGCGTAACCCATGATCTCGCGCATGTAATTGCTGGCGCCGAAGGCGGCGCCTGCCAGATCGCGGGTGTCCTTGTCGGGAATGGAGACCGCCTTCTCCAGTCTGATGAAGCGCGCCGGGCGCTGCGCCGCGGTGGTCTTGGCGGGATCGGCCAGGGTGGTGATGTTCGGATTGGCCGTATCGATGCCATCGAAATCGTAGACGCTGCGGATGTCGATCACGCCGACACTCTGGTCCACCAGATCCTGATCCAGATCCAGTCCGGGCACCTTGTCCAGGATGACGTTCTGCACGGTGCGGGGCTGGGCGGCCACGACATCCGTCACCATGACACCCTCGACCGGCTGCATGACCGGCAGCAGGGTGTTCTGGCCCGGATCGAACATCCAGACGCTGTACAAAGGAGGCGCGGTCTTCACGTTTGGGTCCGCCAGCCGGGTATCCGTGCAGGGCACGATGGCCGCGGTGGTGCTGTCCAGCAGCCGGCACTGCGACCAGCTCACCAGGATGCGGCCGGTGCCGTCCCACAGCGGATAAGCGGAATTGAACCTGCCACCGGGGGATGGCCCGGGTACCGTGCGAACGTCGTTGGTGGTGGCACGCGTCTGCGCTGGACCGGTCAGGCCGGCATTGGCCAGCAGAGGCTGGGTGTTCTCGACGTAATGGACGCCGTCGATGATGACCAGGTCACCCCCGAAGTCCACACCCGTGTACGGCCGGACCAGCGTCAGGATGCGACCGTCCTTCATCTCCCTGGGGTGCACGAACTCGATCACCGAATTGTTGGAGCCCGTGTTGTGGCTGTTGGCCCCGTAGTACAGCTGCAGGTCGCTGCCATCCGGGTTCGACGTATACAGGGACATCGCATCCTTGCCCGGCGGATGGTCCCAGCGGCTCCACAGGATGCGGCCGTTCATGAGCACGGTGGCATCGCGGTCATCGCTCTGGTTGAAGGAGATCTGGTGGAACTCGCTGCGGTCGGCGCTGATCACGTGCAGCACGAAGGCCGGTTCGTCCCGGTCCTCGGTCTGCGCTTCGAACTGCGGTTTGCCCTCATCCAGGAGCACGGCCTTGGATTGGCGCTGCGCGGTGGAAGAGAACACGATGCGCCCGTCGGGCATGTAATGCGGCGAGACGTTGTTGCTGGAGTCCGGGTCGAGCGCGGCCGGAATGACCTGCTGCAGGGTGTCCGAGGCGATGATGTATTCCCAGATGTGCCAGGTCGGAGGATCCTTCTGCTTCATGCCCTGCTTGAGCGGGCCCCGCATGGCGAACACGATCGACTTTCCATCCACGGAGACGTCCACGTCCTTGACATCGTAGGTGTCCGTTCCCGTCACTCGCGCCGTGATGTTGGTCTCCACGGCACTCGGGGAGGCACTGGCGCGCATGTAGACGTCGGCCTTCGGTACGACCGTGGCATTGGCCATGGGGAGTACGGCCTGGCGCAGCAGTCGCAGGTCGTCCGTCGTCGGCGGAATCGTCCGCTTGACGTAGAAGATCGGGGAGTCAACGGTCGCAGGATCGGCTGACTGGCCGTTGGCCACGTCGATGTGCGCGTTCGGACTGCAACCCGCGAGGATTGCGGCGGCGCAGGCAGCCAGCGCCAGGACGCTGCGTCGGCCCAGGCGGGCGGTCCGGCAGGCCATCAGCGTGAGGCTGTTCACGATTTCGCCTTCGACTTTCATGCCAAAACACTCCAGCTCCACGTCCGCTTCCCCGCCGCGGACGAATGTAACGTAATTCCATCCCCTGTTTTAATTGTTTCTCGTAACGCGTTGTTCGATGTGCCGAATCCGTCACGGCACGCGAAACCGGTTCGCTGTTCCCTCACCGGCGTGCGAGACGTTGGTGTGGACGGCCTTTAGGTAATCCTTCGGTCCCCTGGACGCCGTGACCCGACTCGCACTTTGGTGTGTGAAGGATGCCCTGCGTCAGGTAAATCCAGAACTGTCTGTCATTGGCGACGTCAGGTGCCTGAGACATTCAGAGTGGGGCTCGAGCATCCGTATAGTTCGTCCCGCGCACGGCAATTTGTTGGGAGTAGACGAGCGCCATGGATACCAAGACACATAGCAGACGTAAGGGTTCGCGTACGACGCGCAACGCCGCCGCAGGCACTTTGTGCACGCTGGCAGTGCTGATGCAGCTCGCGGCACCCGCGGCTGCTGGCACGCGCGACCAGGCGGTTCGGATGTACAACCGTCTGACGGGCACACCGCCGTCGGCCGCCGATCTGAACGCCATGGATACGATGATTCAGCAGAACAACGCGATCGGTGCCGCTGGCATCGCGACGTCGCGGGCCGCGTTTTACAACGTGGTCCTGAAGAACTTCGTCACGCCCTGGACCAACCGTGACCAGACGGTGTTCGCACCGCTGAACGATTACACGGCAACGGTGATTGGCATGGTGCGCGATGACGTGCCCTTCAATACGGCTCTCTCGGCCGACATTCTTTATACGATCAATGCCAGTGGCCTGCCGGCGCCCTCCATAGCCGGAAACGACCACTATGCCACTGCCGAGACCAACAACGTCGATCTGAGCACGGCTCTGACCAAGACGACGCAGTCGCAGGTTTACGGAACGCCGACGGACGCCACCGCGGGTCTCATCACGACCCGGGGCGCAGAGTCCGCGTTCTTCGTCGCCGGCACGAACCGTGCGATGTTCCGTTTCACGATGATCAATCACTTCTGCCGCGACATGGAAGCGCTGCAGGACACCACGCGCCCGACCGACCGCATCCGTCAGGACGTCGCTCGGTCCCCGGGCGGAGACAGCCGGATCTTCCTCAACAGTTGCGTGGGCTGCCACAGTGGCATGGATCCGATGGCGCAGGCGTTCGCCTACTACAACTTCGATGCGACCCAGGGTGCGCAGGGCACGATGGTGTACACCCCCGGCACCGTGCAGCCGAAGTACTTCATCAACTCGAGCAACTTCAAGTACGGCTTCATCACGCCGGACAACAGCTGGTCCAATCGCTGGCGCCAGGGTCAGAACTCGACGCTGGGCTGGGATTCCACGCTCACGGGCAGCGGCACGGGCGCCAAGTCGCTCGGTCAGGAACTCGCGCAGAGCGACGCTTTTGCCGATTGCCAGGTGCAGAAGGTGTTCAAGGCGGTCTGCTACCGCGCGCCCGGGAATGCGGCTGACCGCGCGGCCGTCGCGCAGATCAAGGCTGACTTCAAGACGAGCGGGTACCACCTCAAGCAGGTGTTCGCCGAGACCGCCGTCTACTGCATGGGCCAGTAGGAGAGACCCATGACCAGGGAGAACCTCATGACTCGCATTGCTTCCTTCCTGCAGGTCTTCGCGCTCGTCGCGATGTCGCTCGCTGTCGCAGCCTGCGCGGGCGGCGGTGCGCCGACGACTCAGATCCAGCAGCAGACGCCGGGCACGACCACGGCGAGCTACACGGGCCCCGCGCCCGCCAACGCCGACGTGCAGGCATTCAAGATCAATCTGTGGGAGAACATCCGTGTGGCGAACCGCTGCGGCGGCTGCCATCACGAGGGTGGGCAGGCTCCGATGTTCGCCCGGTCCGACGACGTCAATCTCGCCTATCAGGCGGCCAATCCGCTGGTCAACTTCCAGTCGCCCCAGGACTCGATCCTGGTGCAGCAGGTGGGCGGCGGCCACAACTGCTGGGTGTCCGACCCGCAGGTGTGCGCGGACACCATGCTGCAGTGGATCAAGAACTGGATCGGGGCCGGCGCGGCTTCGGCCACTTCCATCACGCTGACGGCCCCGCCGGTGCAGACGGTGGGCGCGGTCAAGCAGTTCCCACCCGACTCGGCCGGCTTCCAGCAGTACATCTGGACGCCGATCCTGTCGAAGTTCTGCAGCAACTGCCATCGCTCGGATGCGCCGGTGCCGCAGCAGCCGTACTTCGCCAGCACCAATCCCGACGAGGCCTACGCGGCCGCGCAGCCGAAGATCGACCTGAACACCCCGGCCAATTCGCGCTTCGTGGTGCGCCTGGGTACGGAATTCCACAACTGCTGGGCGACCGTGGCGAACGGCCCCCCGGACTGCGCGGGCAGCGCGGCCAAGATGCTGGCGGCGATCACGGCTTACGCCAACACCATCAGCGTCACCCCCGTGGACCCGTCGCTCGTGCTTTCGAAGGCCCTCACTCTCAAGCAGGGGACGGTCTCCTCGGGCGGCAACCGCTACGAGGCCAATCTCGTGGCGAAGTATGAGTTCAAGACGGGTACCGGCACGACCGCCTACGACACCAGCGGCGTCGATCCGGAAGCGGACTTGCAGTTCACGGGCGACGTGAGCTGGGTCGGCGGCTGGGGCATCAACATCAACCAGGGCGGAAAGGCCCAGGCCTCCACCGCGGCCAGCTCGAAGCTCACCTCCATGATCACTTCGACGGGTGAGTACTCGATCGAGGTGTGGGCTGCGCCGGCGAACGTGGCGCAGATGAATGCCTACATGGTCAGCTACTCGGGCAGCGATACGACGCGTAACGTCACGCTCGGCCAGCACCAGATGCAGTACGAGGGGTACGTCCGTAGCGATCAGACGAGCCCGAACGGCATGCCGCCGATACAGACGCTTGCGGCAAACAACAATGCGCAGGCCGCGCTGCAGCACATCGTGCTGACCTACGACCCGGTCAACGGTCAAAAGATCTATGTCAACGGTGCGGACACCGGTGCCGTCGATCCCAAGAAAGGCGGCTCGCTCGCGAGCTGGGACAACACGTTCGCCCTCGTGCTCGGCAACGAGACCACCGGCGACCGGCAGTGGCAGGGCGTGATCAAGTTTGCCGCCATCCACAGCCGCGCCCTGACGCTCGCCCAGATCCAGCAGAACTTCGCGGCTGGCGTCGGCGAGCAGTACGCGCTGCTCTTCGATGTGTCTGCGCTCACGGGTGTGTCGCAGGCCTACATCATGCTGACCGGCAGCCAGTACGACAGCTGGAGCTATCTGTTCACCAACCCGACCTTCATCAGTCTCGATCCGAAGGCGGCGCCCACCGGCATCACGCTCAAGGGAATGCGCGTGGGCATCAACGGTGCGGAGGCAACGGCCGGCCAGTCGTGGGCCACGATGAACACCACGATCGGCGGTGCGTCTTACAAGGCGGGCGTCGGGCAGCTCCTGGGCGGCGTGGGCGCGGTCATCGGCTCTCAGCTGGGCGTCGATTCGGACATGTTCTTCCTGTCCTTCGACCAGCTCGGCACGCACTCGCACGTGCACACCGACCCGACACCGGTCGTGGCGGCACCTGTGGATAACCCACCTTCACCGGATGTGGGCGTGAAGACCTTCGCGGAGCTGAATGCCTCCATGTCCGCCATCACGGGCGTCCCCGTGGGCAACAGCACCGCCACGCAGACGTACAACACGCTGCAGCAGTCGTTGCCGCCCGCGTCGGACATCAGCTCGTTCCTGTCGGCCAACCAGACCGCGATCTCGCAGCTTGCGGACGCGTACTGTTCGATCGCCGTGAACACGCCCAGCTATCTGAGCGCGCTGTTCCCGGGTCTGGATCTGTCGCAGCCGGCCGCGACCTACTTCGGCACCAGTACGCCGGTCGCCGCCAACCGCAACCTGCTGATCAATCCGCTGCTGGCCCGTGCCGTCGGCGCGAACGTCGGCACGAACGCGGCCCCGGCCGTCACGGCCGAGTTGAACGCCCTGATCACCAAGATGGTTTCCGGAAGCAACGGTAATTCGGCCGGTCGCACGGCCGTGGTCGCTCAGTCGGCCTGTTCGGCGGTGCTCGGTAGCGCCGTCGTCTCGCTGAAGTGACGGGAGAGGAGAAATCGCCCATGATCATTCGCAAGAAACCCGCCCGTCCCCACGGACTGAACGAGCCCTTGCGGCACGAGAACCATCCGCGTCCGATGTCGCGGCGCGAGCTCATCGGCGCCGGCTTCATGGCCGGTCCGGCCATCGTCACCGGCTCGGCCTGGCTCGGCATGCTGCTGAAGTCGGCCCGCGCCAAGGGTGCCGTGGCGCTCGATGCGGACATCACCGCGCTGAAGGCCGCCGGCCAGTGCAACATCAATACGCAGGGCGCGGGCATGATCCCGTTCATCGCGTTCGATCTGGCCGGAGGCGCCAATCTGGTGGGTTCCGAGGCCCTGATCGGCGTGCAGGGCGGTCAGCTCAACTTCCTCTCCACGGCCGGCTACAACAAGCTCGGCCTGCCCGGCAACATGCTGCCGAACTCACCCACCTTCGTGAGCACGGCACTGGGACTGGCCTGGCATTCGGATGGCGCCATCCTGCGCGGCATCATGTCGAAGGCCAGCGCCGCGACCCAGGCCGGCATCAACGGCGCGGTCATCGCGGCGATGTCGCAGAACGATACGCAGAACAATCCCCACAACCCCATGTACGGCATCGCCGAAGTGGGCGCCAAGGGGTCGCTGCTGACGCTGATCGGCACCGAGTCCAGCGTCTCGGGCGGCAACTCGATGGCTCCGGCGGCCATGATCCAGGCCACCCTGCAGCCCACGAAGATCAATCAGGCCAGCGACGATACGGGCCTGGTCAGCACCGGCGCCTCCAGCGTGACGCCCGACCAGGTGGCCGTGCTCGAATCGCAGGCGCGCATCAGCTCCGGCACGAGCCTGTACAACGCCAGCGCGCCGAGCCCGACCGCTTTTACCAGCAGCAAGCTAGGTGACGTGACGCTGTACTCCGATCAGGTCGCCGATGCGACCCTGAAGAACCAGGTCCGCTGCCAGTACGTGACGACGGCGAATACCGCTGCCGCGTTCGGCGATCCGACCACGCTCAACCCGGACCTGGACACCAACATCGTGGGTGCCAGCGGCATCTTCTCCACGGCCGAGTACCAGGGCAGCTCGGATTTCCGGGCCACCGCGGCCGTCATGAAGCTCGTGGTCAACGGCTTTGCCGGCGCGGGCACGATCACCCTCGGCGGCTACGATTACCACGACAGCACGCGAGCAACGGGTGAGCAGAGGAACTTCAACGCGGGTGTGTGCATCGGCGCGGTGCTCGAGTACGCCAAGCGTGTTGGCACGCCGGTCATGATCTATGTGTTCAGCGACGGCTCGCTGAGTTCGACCGGCGTGGCGGACAACAGCACCAACGGCCGCGGCAAGCTCGGCTGGCAGGGCGACAACCAGTCCACGGCCTCGACGTTCTTCCTGGCTTACAGCCCCAAGGGCCGGCCGACGCCGATCAGTGCCTCCAGCCAGCAGATCGGTTATTTCAACTCCGACGGCTCGGTGAATACGACCTCGAGCCCGGCAGCGAACGCGGTCAATCTGCTGGTGCAGACGGTCGTGCTGAACTACCTGGCACTGCACGGCAAGCAGGCGCAGTTCGCTTCGCTGCTGGCGGCGCAGGGTGTGATGCAGGGTCTGGGTTCCGCCAGCAGCTGGGATGCGCTGACGGCTCTGGCACCCATCGTCTGAACCAGTCCGGATCCTCGTGGGTCCGGCACTGACGCGAGACCGCGGTCGCCGTGAGGGCGCCGCGGTGTTCGCCAGGGCCATCGCCGTGTTCGTGGGGGCCATCGCGGTGGTCGCAAGGTCCGTCGCAGCACTTCGTGTCGCGTAACGCCGACGTCTCAACGGTCTCTCGACCCTTCCGACCCGTGCCTCATCAATGCGACTTGCCCGCGAGCATTCCGGGGCACGCGCCGCAGTTGCGGGTTGGTGTGCTTGCATTCGCGAACCCGCGGCTGTTTCGTTGACAGTGTGAAGTTCGCTGTGCGAGGGTTGCCCGCGCGCGATTGCCCGGGCTGCACGGCGCCGCCGGGCCCTTTGCCGAAGGAAATGACTTGAGCTTGCAACGGCTGAAAGGCGTTTTGCTGCGCCGTTTCCCCGGGACCTGGCCCGCCCTGGTCGCCCTCGCGCTCGCCGCCGCCGTGCCGGCCCAGTCCGGGTACGTCCTGATCGGTCACGAGGCGCCGGATTTCGCGTTGCGGGCGCTGGGTGCGGGGAACGTCAGGCTGTCGGAACACCGTGGCGATGTCGTGGTTCTGACCTTCTGGGGGAGCCGCTGCACGCCCTGCCGCACGCAGCTCACCGCGTTGGATCGCAGTCTGCGTACGTACCGGTCGGCGGGTCTGGAGGTCTATGGCATCAGCGTGGATGACGACCAGGCTCGCGCGCTCTCGTACGCGCATGCGCAGCCGGTGTCCTTCGCGATGTTGCTCGACCCGGACAAGGCCGTGAGTCGCCTTTACCAGGTGGACAATCTGCCGATGACATTGCTCATCGACCGCAACGGACTGGTGCGGTATGCCTTCCGGGACTACAACCCCCGGAGCGACGAGCTCTACCTGCAGCAGCTGCGTGTCTTGCTGAACGAATGATCGGAAGGAATATGCCGCACCTCGTCCTGACTCATTTCTTACGCCGTGGACTCGGGGCACTCCTGACCCCGGCATTGGTCCTGCTGGTGGCGGGCCTCCTCCTGGCTGCCACGGAGGCGCGTGCGCAGGGTGCCGCGTCGGCGCCAGCTGCTCCAGCCCCGGCGGCGGCTGCGAAGCCCGCTGCCTCACCGACTGCCGCCGCGCCGCCCGCCGCGACAGCCCCCGCTTCCGGCCCGGCTGCCGGCGCCTCCCCGACAACCCCCGCCACCGACTCGGCCGAGGGCGTCGCGGGTGGTGAGGGAGCCGCGGATACCCGCGGGCTGGACCAGGACGTTCAGGGCCTGAAGAAGGATGTGGTGGATCTGAACCGTGAGCTGTTCGTGCTGGAGGAGGAACTGCTGTTCCCGGCGAACACCCAGGTGGCGGTGTTCCTGTCGATGGACGTGGGCGACTTCTTCGCCCTGGATTCGGTGACGCTGAAGATCGACCAGAAGGAAGTCATCCACTATCTGTATACGCCGCGCGAGGTGGAAGCCCTGCTGAAGGGGGGCGTGCATCGCCTGTACCTCGGCAACCTGAAGGTGGGCAAACACGAGCTGGTGGCCTTCTTCGGCGGCAAGGGTCCGAACGACCGCGACTACAAGCGCGGTGCCACGCTCAAGTTCGAGAAGGGCATCGGCGCCAAGTACCTCGAGCTGAAGATCAACGACCGGCAACGCCGCCAGCAGCCGGAATTCGAGATCAAGGACTGGGAATAAGCCTTGGCGCGCCGTCCCTCCATGCGTGCGCTGGTGCTGGCTGTCGTGGCGATCGCGCTGGCGGTCACCTCCGGTTGCGGCCTGCGCAACTCCCGGCGGCATGACCCGGAGAAGCTGCCCGTCACGCGGGTCCGCGACCTGCATTACGGCGATGTGCTCTTCTATTTCTATCAGAACGAGGATTTCGAGGCGATCACGCGCCTCACCGCCTATCAGCACTGGAATCTCATTCCCCACCACGAGGATGAGGGGCAGCTGCTGCTCGGTGGCCTGTATCTGTCGCTGGGCATGCACAACGAGGCAGGGGACCGGTTCCAGGCCCTGCTGACGCGTGATGTACCCACCGGCGTGCGCAATCGTGCCTGGTTCTACCTGGCGCAGGTCTGGTACGCCCGCGGTTACCTGGAGAAGGCGGAGGAAGCGCTGCGCCGCATCCAGGGCAAGATGTCGCCGGATCTGGAAGCCCAGAAGGAGCACCTGTTCGCCAACGTACTCATGTACGAAGGGAAGTTCGACGAGGCCATCCGCCTGCTGACGGTATCGAAGACCAACCGGACGTGGTCCGCCTACGCACGCTTCAACCTCGGCGTCGCGCTGGTACGCGAGAAACGCTTGCCGGATGCCGACCCCTTCCTGACATCCGTCGGCACGATGTACGTCGAATCCAGCGAACTGCTGGCGCTGAAGGATCGCGCCAACCTCGCTCTGGGCTTCGCCTACCTGCAGGCCAACGAGCCGGCCAAGGCACTCACGGCGCTGCAGCGCGTGCGGCTCAACGGGCCCTATTCCAACAAGGCGTTGCTGGGCACCGGCTGGGCCCAGGCGGCGCTGGGCGACTATCGCGGCGCGCTCAATCCCTGGATGGAACTGCGCGGCCGCAATCTGCTCGATGCAGCCGTGCAGGAGTCCTACCTGGCCGTGCCTTACGCCTTCAGCAAGCTGAACGCCAACGCGCAGTCGGCCGAGTTCTACGAGACCGCCGTCCAGTCCTATGACGCCGAGGGGGTGCGGCTGGACGACGCGATCGAGCGCATCCGCAGCGGCAAGATGCTCGAGCAGGTGATGACCAGCGAGCGGGACTCGAAGTACGGCTGGTTCTGGCAGCTCAAGCAGCTGCCCGATGCACCCGAGTCCCGTTACCTGTACACCATCCTGGCCGGTCACGATTTCCAGGAGGGCCTGAAGAACTACCGCGACCTGGTGTTCATGGGTCATACGCTCGATCGCTGGAGCGACAGCATGGAAGCGTTCGGCGACATGATCGATACGCGCGAGCGCGCCTACGCGGAGCGACTGCCGCGCGTCGATGCGCTGCTCGCCTCAGGTGCGGTGGAGAAGCTGTCGCAGCGGCGCACCGACCTGGAGACGCGCGTCAACGGCATCGAGAGCAGTCATGATGTCGCAGCCCTGGGTTCCCCCGAAGAGCGTGATCAGTGGGCGCGCCTGCAACGCATCGAGGCAGGACTGGCGGCAGCTCCGGATACTCCCGAGAACGCCGATCTGCGTGAGCGGCTGCGGCTGGTCAGGGGCGTGCTGTATTTCCGGCTGAACGATTCCTTCCGGGCGCGCATGTGGCAGCAGCATCGCACCATCAAGGATCTGGACGTCGCCCTGCACGAGGCCCAGAACCGCTGGATCCGCGTGACGCGGGCGCGTCAGAGCGTTCCAACCAACACGGGTGAGTTCGCTACACGCGTGGCGGAACTCAAGGCTCGCATAGACGCGCTGCAGTTGCGTCTCGCGGCCATCGAACAGCGTCAGGGCACCTACCTTGCGCAGGTAGCCGTTGACGAACTCGAGCAGCAGAAGAACCGGCTCTCAACGTACCAGGTGCAGGCCCGGTTCGCGCTGGCCACCATGTACGATCGCGCGGCCAATGCCGAGGCCGCCGCGCCCGCGGATCAGGCCCAACCGCAGCAGTCCCCGCCGGACTCAACATCCTCGGCGCCACCCGAGGCGGCGCCGGCGCCGCCGGCACCGCAATCTGCGCCCGCGCCTGCATCGCCGCAGGCCGCGCCCGCGCCGTCGGCACCTCCGCCAGCGCCTACGGAGCCGAAGCCGTGAAGCGCCAGTGGGTCTTTCTCTGGCTGATTGCGACGGCCGGCGCTGCTGTCGGCGGCGGGGCATGGGCCGCTGACACGAAGGATCAGAACGACAAGCGGACCATCAAGGATCTGCAGTCGCACCCGGTCACGATCAACAAGGACACCAGGCTCGACGCCAGCGCGGCCAAGGCCATGGAAAACTACCGGCGCTTCCTCGAGCTGCAGAAGACCGACCCGCAGCTGCGTGCGGAAGCCATGCGGCGCCTGGGCGATCTCAACCTGGATGCGGGCGAGCTGGAACGCATGGAGAAGGAAGTCACCCAGGTGGACATCCAGGGTGGCGAGGCCATCAGGCTCTACTCGACCCTGCTGCAGGCCTATCCCGACTACGCGCGCAATGATCAGGTGTTGTACCAGCTGGCGCGCGCCTACGAGACCACGGGCCAGCCGGATCTCGCGCTGTCCACGCTCGACCGGATCGTGCAGCGCTATCCGCGCAGCCCGCAGATGGACGAGGTCCAGTTCCGGCGCGGCGAGCTGCTCTTCTCCGCCAAGCGTTACGCGGAAGCCGAGAAGGCCTACGCGGTGGTGATCGCGCAGGGCAAGTCATCGCATTTCTACGAGCAGAGCCTCTACAAGCACGGCTGGTCGCTGTTCAAGCAGTCGATGACCGAAGAGAGCCTGCCGTCCTTCGAGGGCGTGCTCGATCAGAAGCTGATGTCGGGAGGCAAACCCGTCCGCCCCGAGGACCTCAAGCGCGCGGACCGCGAGCTGGTGGAGGACACGCTCCGGGTGATGAGCATCACCTTTTCCTACGGCGAAGGCGCCACGGCGCTGGACCAGTTCATCAGCCAGCATGGCGACCGCCCCTACTCCTATCTTCTGTATTCGCGCCTCGGCGACCTGTATGTCGACAAGCAGCGCTACCAGGATGCGGCGACCACTTACCGCGCCTACGTGACGCGCGACCCCTACACCGATCACGCTCCGAATCTGGCGATGCAGGCCATCGAGGCCTACCGCAAGGGCGGCTTCAGTCAGCTGGTGCTCGATGGCAAGCATGAGTTCGTCGAACGCTACAACTTCAGCTCGCCGTTCTGGCAGGGCCGCCAGAAGGCCCAATACCCGACGGTGGTCGACGAGCTGAAGATCAACCTGAAGGACGTCGCGACCTACTTCCACGCCACGGCCCAGAAAACCAAGCGCGTGGAGGACTACCAGGAAGCGGCGAAGTGGTATCGAGATTACCTCAAGTCCTTCCCGGATGATCCGGACTCCGCCGCGACCAACTATCTGCTCGCCGAGACGCTGTTCGAGAGTCACCAGTACGCGGAAGCGGCGACGGAGTACGAGCGCACGGCTTACAACTACCCGAAGAACGACAAGTCGGCGACGGCGGCCTACGCTTCGCTGGTGTCGTATCAGAAGGGTGAGGAATCCCTCAACGGCGCTGCCAGGACCGAATGGCACAAGCGCGCGACGGATGCGGGCGTGAAATTCGCGCAGACCTTCCCCGAGCATCCCGACAGCGCCGGCGTGCTGACGCGCGCGGCCGAGGAGATCTTCGCCGCGAAGGACCTGCCGCGCGCCATCACGATCTCCGAATCGATCCTGGCGCGCCAGCCACCCGTGGACGTGCCCAAGCAGCGGATTGCCTGGACCATCATCGCGCAATCGCACTTCGACCAGGGCGAGTTCGACAAGGCGGAGCCCGCATTCATCAAGGCCCGGGAGCTTGCCGGCGGCGACGAGAAGCTGCGCACGGACCTGACGGAGCGTCTCGCTGCCACGGTGTACAAGGAGGGCGAGGCCAAACAGAAGTCGGGCGACAGCGCCGGGGCAGTGGACGACTTCCTGCGCGTGGCGCGCGTGGCTCCCGACTCGAAAATCCGCTCCACGGCCGAGTACGACGCCGCCGCGCAGCTCATCAACCTCAAGCAGTGGGACCGCGCGATCGACGTTCTCGAGGAATTCCGTCGCCAGTACCCGAAGAGCGAGCTGCAGAACGATGTCACGCGCAAGCTCGCCGTGGCGTACGCCCAGGGCAACCACCCCGGCCAGGCGGCGGCCGAATTCGAGAAGATCGCGGCCAACCCGGCCGAGGACCGGGCGGTGCAGCGCGAGGCGCTCATGCAGTCCGCCGATCTGTACGCCAGGGCCAACAACCTGCCGCGCTCGGTGGCCATGCTCGAGAAGTTCATCAGCACCAACCCGACGCCGGTGAGCGATGCGGAAGAGGCGCGCCAGCGCCTGGCGGACTACGCGGGCAAGGCCGGCGATGTCACCCGCCAGGAGTACTGGTACCGCGAGATCATCAAGGCCGATGCCCAGGCCGGCCCGCAAAGGACCGATCGCACCCATTATCTGGCCGCCAAGGCGCAGCTCGCCCTGGCGCAGCCCGCGCGCGATGCCTTTCGCGGCGTGCGTCTGACCGCGCCACTCAAGAAGAGTCTCGTGGCGAAGCGCAAGGCCCTCGAGGATGCGATGGCGGCCTACAAGCGCGCGGCCGACTACCAGGTCGCCGAGGTCACAACCGCCGCGACCTACGAAATGGCTGAGCTGTACCGCACGCTGGCTCACGACGTGATGAACTCGGAGCGGCCGAAGAACCTCAAGGGCGAGGAGCTGGAGGAATACAACTCGCTGCTCGAGGAGCAGGTGTTCCCGTTCGAGGAGCAGGCGATCAAGGCCCACGAGATCAACACCGTGCGCGCCCGGGATGGGGTGTACGACGAGTGGGTGCAGAAGAGTTTCAAGGTGCTCGCGGAGCTCAAGCCCGCGCGCTACGGCAAGACCGAGCTCACGCAGGATGTCGATGCGACTCTCAATTAGCGTCAGTCTCGTGCTGGCGCTGCTGGCCGGATGTGCATCATCGCCAGCGGAGAAGGGCGGCCGCGCGCCCGCGGAAAGTGCCCCGGCCGCTGCCGCGACGTCCAAGGGCGCTGCACCGGCCACTGCGGCGCCGGCCAACGCCGTATCGGCCGCGCCCGCTGTCAGCAGTGGCGCAGGGTCCGCGAAAAATCAGGCTCCTTCGAAAGGTGCCGCCGCGCAGTCAGCCCCCGGGAATACGGCGGGTGCGCCGCCGGCAGCGCCGGCCCCGGTGCCGCCGCGTGCGACCGCCGACTTCAATCGTGCGCTGGGTTTCATGCGCAGCGGCAACGCCACCGAGGCGGAGCTGGAATTCAAACAGATGACGCTGGCCTATCCGCAGCTCTCGGCTCCGTACGTGAACCTGGGGATCCTCTACCGCAAGGCCGGGCATCTCGATCAGTCGGAAGCCGCCCTGAAGAGCGCTGTGGAGCGCAACGGCAGCAGTGCCGTGGCGTGGAGCGAACTCGGCGCCACACAACGGTTGCGCGGAGAATTCCCAGACGCGGCCGCCTCCTACGAGAAGGCCATCGCCGCGGATCCGCAGTTCGCGCCCGCTTACCGGAACCTGGGCGTGGTTTCGGATCTCTATCTGGGAGATCCCGAGCGGGCCCTCACCGCGCTGGAGCGTTACAAGGAACTGACTGGCGAGGACCGCCCGGTGACCAGCTGGATCGCGGAGCTGCGCCAGCGCACCGGTAAAGCGCCGGTGAAGGCACCTTCCGCGCCAGCCACGGCTCCGGGCACGGCGCCGGCTCCGGACGCGCCGGGCGCTGCACCGAGCGCCGCACCGGGGACTGCCGCACAGGGCGCTGCGGGAGCCGCGGCTCCGGCGCAAACCCCACCTCCGCCCAAAGGGAGAGGTCGATGAGCCTGTTCAAGAGCACGATGAAGGCACACTGGCTCGCGTGTGCCTGCGCGCTGTCCGCGCTCGCGGCCTCGCCGTGGACCGCGGCACAATCCACGGGCGGCACACCTCAGGCAGAACCCGCCAGACCCCAGGCACTGCCCGCCAAACCCGCGGGCACCGTTCCCCGGCCCGAAGACCTGGAGCCCGGTGTCAACACCTCGGCGACGCCGACTCCATCTGGCGACAGTCCGGCACCAACTTCACCGCCTGCTACAACACAACGCCCGGTGGTACCGCCGGGGTCGACGCCCAGGTCGGTGTCTGGCGCCCCGTCGCCGGCTGGCCCCCAGACGCCTACCACACGGGTGAAGTCAGGTTCCACCGCATCAGCCGCCCCCGCGTCAGCCGCTCCCGCGCCAGGAGCCGCCAGCGCGGCTCCCAGGGCCGGAGTGCAAGCCAGGACGGGGGCGGCCCAGGGCAAGGCCCTCGATCGGCTCGAGCTGGATACGACGCAGATCACAGGCAACCGTGAACTGCCCAAGGTGCTATACATCGTGCCGTGGAAACATTCGGATCTGGGCGATCTGGTGGGCAAACCCGTGAACAGTCTCCTCGACGAGGTGCTTACACCAGTGGATCGTGACGTCTTCCGGCGGGAGAACCGTTACTACGACGCCCTGAAGCCCGATGCAGGCAAGGCGCCGGCAGCGGGTCAGGCCGGACCGCACTGAACCGGTTTGGTGCGTCGCGGCCGCGGACCGGAAGCCGTGACTTTGAAATGAGAGAGGGATCGCAGCTTTTTCGGCATATGTCATTCAGTTTGGCGTGTGCCGCGATAGGGTGTGTGGGTTCGAGCCGGGCCGGTCCCCGGCCGGGCAACCGTGGAGCCGCGCGTTCGCCACGGTTGACCCCAGGTCGTTTGCGTGTGCGCGGCTGGAGTGACTTCGATGGATCTGTGGAGCGTGATCGTTCGTTTCTTCCAGGGCGGCGGGGACTTCATGTACCCGATCGCCATCGTGTTCGTGGTGGGTCTGTCGATCGCCATCGAGCGCTATATCTACCTGACGCACACGGCGGTGCGTAACCGCAACCTCTGGAACGAGGTGGTGCCCATGCTCGCGCAGGGCAACTTCCGGCAGGTGGTGCAGGCGACCTCGAAATCCAACTCGGCGATCGGGCACATCCTCAACTACGGCCTGGCCCGCATCCAGTCGGCACGGCGCCGTGACGACATCGAGAAGGCCATGGAGGAGAGCCTGATGGAGGTGGTGCCGCGCCTGGAGAAGCGCACGCACTACCTGGCGACGTTCGCCAACCTGGCGACGCTGCTCGGGCTGCTCGGCACGGTGATGGGTCTGATCCACGCCTTCGCGGCGGTGGCCACCATCAACCCGGCGGAGAAGGCCAACCTGCTGTCGGCCAGCATCTCGGTGGCGATGAACTGCACGGCGTTCGGCCTGATGACGGCCGTGCCGCTGCTGTTCATCCACGCGTTCCTGCAGACCAAGACCACCGAGCTGATCGACAGTCTCGAGATGGCCTCGGTCAAGTTCCTGAACGCCATCACCGAACGGCAGCCCGCGCAGGCGGCGTCCTGACACCGCCGCCCGCTGCCGGCCAGGTGAACCGCCCGCATGCGTAGGTCGTACGCCTACAAGAAGCTCGCGCGCCACTCGCGCAAGCCGGCCGAGCTGCTGCTCGTGCCGATGATCGACATCTTCACGGTGTTGGTCACTTTCCTGCTGATGACGGCCGTGTTCTCGCGCACGGTGATCCTGCAGCTCAATCTGCCCGCGGCGCAGACCGAGTTCCGCGAACCCCCGCCGGGACTGCAGCTGGAGGTGATGGTGCGCAAGGATCTGCTGCAGGTGGCCGACCGCAACAGCGGGCCGCTCGCCACCATTCCCAACCTGCCCGAGGGCTACAACTTCGACGGCCTGACCGACTACCTCAAGCGCGTCAAGGCCAGATTTCCGGAGAAGACCGACGCCTCCATCCTGCTCGAGGCCGACACCTCCTATGACACGCTGGTGCAGGTCATGGACCGCGTGCGGGTGTTCGAGACCAGGCAGGGCCTGAACACCGTGCAGGCGGAGTTGTTTCCGGACATTTCGATCGGCGATGCGCCGGCACCCGACGCGGCGCCCGCGGCGGGCGCCCCGGCAGTCACGCCCGTGACGGCCCCCGGAGCGCCGCCACCGGCTGCAGCGCCACGCGTCGCAGGAGCGTCACCCCCATGAGCATGTCCAACCGTGCACGCCGCATGGCCCAACACCATGTGCGCCACCGGGCCGACGCGGAGCTGAACCTGATTCCGCTGATCGACATCCTGTCGGTGATGGTGGCCTTCCTGCTGGTGTACTCGACCGAGGTGGAGGTTATCCAGAACAGCAAGGGCATCGAGATCCCGCAGTCGATCGCCGAGGTGGCGCCGAAGCAGTCGGTGGTGGTGATGGTCACCAAAACCGACCTGTTCGTGCAGGGCGAGCACATCGCCACCGTACAGGAGATGCGCGCCTCGCCCGATGCGATCGTGGCTCCGCTGCGCGATGCGCTCAAGCGGCCGCTGCTGGTCGGCCAGGAGATGACCCAGCGCGACCTGGCGCAGCGGGAGATCACCATCATGGCCGACAAGGCACTGCCCTACGAGGTGCTGAAGAAAGTCATGGCGACCTGCACCGATGCGGACTACGGCAAGATCTCCCTCGCCGTGCTGCAGAAAGAGAAGCCCGTGGTGGCGGGCCAGTTCAGGCCGTCGTAGCCGCCCACGGACACCCCAGCGCCTATGGCCATCACGCCCTTTTATCGCGAGTTCGAGCTGCCCTGGGAAGGCGACCCGGAGTCCAGTGCGCGTTTCCGCAGGATCCTGCGCATCATGCTGCTACTGTTCCTGATCTTCGGCATCCTGTTTCCGCTGTTGCCCTCGCCCAAGCGCACGGCCGCCGAAACGGAAGTACCGCAGCGCCTGGCGCGCGTGATGATCGAGAACAAGCCCAAGCCGCCGCCACCCCCGCCACCGCAGCCCAAGGAGCAGGAAAAGCCGAAGGTGGAGGTGGAGAAGAAGCCGGTGCCGGTGCCGCCGCCGGTGGACAGGAAGCAGCTCGCCCATGAGAAGGCGCAGAAGTCGCTCAACCAGGTCAAGGACGAGCTGGCGGACCTGCGCGAGACCATGGACCTGACGCCCATGTCGCAGACCCGGAATCTGTCGGGCGCGGTCGGCGCGGACTCGCACGCCGAGCGTGCATTGATCACCTCGAAGGTGGGTGCCGGCAGCGGCGGCATCACCTCGGCCAACAGCAGCCGCGGCTTCGGCACGGGAGCGGGCTCGCTCACAGGGCATGACACCACGGCGGTGAGCTCAGGCATCGCCCGTTCGGGCCTGGACGCCCGCGGGCCGGTGCGCACCGGCTCGAGCGGCAAGGCCGCGCGCTCCCGCGAGGAGATCGAACTCGTGTTCGATCACAACAAGGGCGCGATCTACGGCCTGTACAACCGGGCGCTGCGGGAGCGGGCCGAGCTGCAGGGCAAGCTGGTCCTGGAGTTCACCATCGCTCCGGCCGGCGACGTCACCATGTGCCGCGTAGTCTCCAGTGAGCTGAACGATCCGGATCTGGAAGGCAAGATCTGCTCGCGCGTGCGCCTGTTCCACTTCGACGCGAAGGATGTCGAGACCATCACGACGACCAAGCCCATCGATTTCTTCCCGTCATGAACCTGCGCTCGGAAATCGAGTTCTTCATGGAGCTGCGCCTGGTGGACAAGGCGCGGCTGCTGAATCTCCTGCTGCACGAGCTGGCCGATGAGGCCCGTGGCACCTACGGTCCGGGCGCGGAGCAGGTGCATGACACGGTCCACCTGCGCTTCGTCAACGAACTCACTCATCGTCTCACCCGGGTCATCGAGCAGCTGCTGGCCGAGGATGCGACCCGGCCGGCCGACGATGTCGTGCTGCGGATGCTGCTCGCACCGCGGGCCGACAAGGTCGCCGAGCGGTTGGTCTACAACTCCTACGCGCGCGCCATCCAGAACTTCGAGAGCTACGACACCACCGTCCTCCTGGGCGGCTGAACTCCTGTCCGGACGCCGGTTGCGCGTCCACCCGCCATCAGTCTAAGTTCACGCTGAAGGCCGCTACCTCGACCCGGGCGGCACCAGGAGCCCGCGCGCGCAATGGCCGAGCCGCTCTCACAAGTGCTGATCCTGCTGGCGGCCTCCGTATTCGCGGTGACCCTGGTGAGGCGCGTGGGATTGCCCGCCATCCTGGCTTACCTGACAGTGGGTCTGGCGCTGGGGCCCCACTCCCTGGCGGTGGTCTCCGAATCCCAGACGACGCAGTTGCTGGGAGAACTGGGCGTCGCCTTCCTGCTGTTCACCCTCGGCCTGGAGTTCTCCCTGCCGCGCATGGTGGCCATGCGGCGCGAAGTGTTCGAGCTGGGCGCCGCGCAGGTGATCGCCACATCCAGCGCCGTGTTGCTTCTCGGAAGACTCGCCGGCCTGTCATGGCTGGCGGCGGTCGTCGTCGGGGGAGCGGTCTCGATGAGCTCCACCGCCATTCTCCTGCAGCAGCTCACTGAACGCGCCGAACTGAACCGGACGCACGGGCGACTGGCATTCAGCATGTTGCTGTTCCAGGACCTGGCCTTCGTCCCGTTTCTGGCCCTGGCCTCGGGTCTGGCCGCCTCCCAGGGACACTTCCGGCTGCGCGAGAGTGCGCTGGCCATCATTGGAGCCGTGCTGGCGGTCGGGGTCGTGCTGGCAGCCGGGCGCTGGCTGCTGCGGCCGCTGTTCCACGAGATTGCCCACAGCCGCCTGCGTGAGTTGTTCACGTTGACCGTGCTGCTGGTGGTGCTGGCGTCCGCCTGGACCTCGAATGTCGCGGGACTGTCCCTGGCCCTGGGTGCCTTCCTGTCGGGAATGATGCTGGCGGAAACCGAATATCGCCACCAGATCGAGGTGGTCATCCGGCCCTTCCGCGACATCCTGCTGGGCATGTTCTTCATCTCGGTGGGTATGCTGCTCGATGTGCACCTGTTGGTTGCGGAGATCGGCACCGTCTCGATCATGCTGGTGGGAATGGTGGTGCTCAAATCCTGCGTGGCGGCGCTGGTGACCCGCCCCTTCACGACAACTCGGTTCAAGGCGTTGCGTACGGGTATCGTGATCTCCGTGGGTGGAGAATTCGGGGTGGCCCTGTGCACCATTGCGCTGCAGGCCAACCTCATCCCCGTCTCGATCGGGGAGCCCTTGCTGGTCGCGATCGTGCTGTCGATGGTGCTCAGTCCCTTCATTCTCAGACACAACAAGCGCGTGGCGCGCTTCCTGCTCAACGAGCGCGGGCCGCCGGTCACGGCCATCGAGCGGGAAGAGGCGGCCACGAGCGGCATCGCGCAGCGCGAGCACGTCATCCTCTGTGGCTTCGGACGAGTCGGGCAGAACGTGGCGCGGGTGCTGGAATCACAGGGTTTCGAATACATCGCGCTGGATCTGGATCCGGCGCGCATCCGTGCCGCGCGCCACGCCGGCGACCCCGTGCTGTATGGCGATTCCTCGGACGAGGAGCTGCTCGGCAAGGCGGGACTGGACAACGCCAGTGCCGTGGTCATCAGCTTTTCGGATCCGGCGACGGCGGTCGGAATATTGCACAGCATAAGGCGGATGCGGCCGGGCGTGCCGGTGCTGGTGCGCACTCAGGATGACGCCCGCATCAAGGATCTGCAGGCGGCGGGCGCGACCGAGGTGGTCCCCGAGACCTTCGAGGCCAGCCTGATGTTGGTGTCGCACGTACTGATGCTGCTGCAGGTTCCGGTGACGCGTGTCGTGCGGGCAATCGGCGAGATCCGCAACAATCGTTACTCGGTCCTGCGCAACATCGTGCCCCGGGGAGATCCGCGGCCTTTCGACGAGGCCGAGGGCCATCACGAGGAATCCAGGACGGTGGTCATTCCCCCCGGAGCCTGGGTGGTTGGGCGTACGCTTGATGATGTGCGCGGACGAGGTATCGAGGTCACGTTCACGGGCGTGCGCCGCCAGGGCATCCTGGGCCGCGATCCGGCCGGCGACACTGTGTTGCGCGACGGGGATATCGTGGTCATCTACGGCCCACTCGAGAGCCTGGAGCGCGCCGAAGCGGTCCTGTTGGCGGGCTGAATCCGGCGAAACCGGGTGCCTGCGACCCCGAGTGACTGCGTTCCCGGGGCGCCTGCGTCCAGGGGGCGCATGCGTCCCGGGCGCCCGCGTCCTCAGCGGGCCCGGAGAGCGCATTCCGCTAAGATGCGCGGCGTGCTCCCGCGCGCCGTCTCAGGCTCGCGACCACTGCAGGGGAACAGCATGCACAAGAGCCGACTCGCCGGGTTCATCATCGACTGCCGCACCGATGACGTCGATGCGGCCGCGCGCTTCTGGAGCCAGGCACTGGGGTACTCGCTCCGGGAATCCTCGAGTTCCGAGGACACCGGTTACCGGCTGCTCGACACACCTCCCGACGGGCTGCATGTCGAGGTGCAGAAGGTCGAGCACCCCAGCCGCGTGCACCTGGATATCGAAGCGGATGACATCGAAGCCGAGGTGCGCCGGCTGGAGAAACTGGGCGCGAAGCGCGTCGCGCAGGTGCGGACCTGGTGGGTCATGGAGGCGCCCACGGGTCAGCGGTTCTGCGTCGTGCGTCCGCAGCGGTCGGACTTCGCCGCCCACGCCAATGTGTGGGAAGGCTAGGGCTGCTTGAACCGCAGCGACATCCATTTTCCGCCGAAACACGAAGCGCTGCGCGATGACGTGCATGCGCTCGGTGCGCTGGTCGGTGACATCCTGCGCGAGCAGGGCGGTCAGCAACTGTTCGAGCTGGTCGAGCACGACCGGGTGGAAGCCATCCGCCGTCGCGACGGCGACCAGAATGCCGCGCTGGAACTGGCGACGCGCGTGCGGGGCCGGCCGCCAGCGCTGGCGCGCGATCTGGTGCGGGCGTTTTCCACCTGGTTCCAGGCAGTCAACCTGGCCGAGAAGGTGCATCGCATCCGGCGCCGCCGGCAGTACTTCCTCAAGGACAGTCAGCGGCCACAGCCTGGTGGCGTGGAGGACGCCATCGCCACACTCAACGCGCGCGGCGTTGATCTGCAGGCCGCGCTGAGCCTGCTGACCTCCGTGCGCATCGAGCCGGTGCTCAGGGCGCACCCGACCGAGTCCACCCGGCGCACGATCCTGCGCAAGCAACAGCGCATTGCCCAGCATCTGTTCGATCGGCTCGACCCGACATTGACACCCAACGATGCACGTCGGCTCTGGAGCAGCATCCGGATCGAACTGACGGCAGGCTGGCAGACGGAGGATCATCCGCGCGAGCAGCTGACAGTCGCGGACGAGCGCGAGCACGTTCTGTTCTATCTGGTCGAAATCCTTTATCGGGTCGTACCCGCGTTCTACGAGGAGATCGCCCAGGCCGTGGAAAAGGTCTACGGCGTGCCGGCCGATACGCTCGAGCTGCCGACGATCCTCCACTTCGGGTCCTGGGTGGGCGGTGACATGGACGGTCACCCGGACGTCCATGCCACAACCATCCGCGAGACCCTGGCGCGCCAGCAGCGAGTCATCATCAACGCGTACTTCGACGAATGCCAGAACCTCGCCCAGAGGCTTCCGCAGAGCGCAAGTCGTACCCACGTCGCACCCGAGCTGTCGAAGCGGATCGAGGAATATTCCGTATTGCTGCCGGGCGCGCGCGCCAACACACCGGCACGCCACGACCGCATGCCTTACCGGGTGTTTCTGGCCCAGATCGCCGAGCGACTCCGCCATACCTACGAGGGCAGGCCGAACGGGTACCAGGCTGTCCGGCAGTTCCGTGCGGATGTGCAGCTGATCGCGACCAGCCTGCTCGCCAACAAGGGTGCCAATGCCGGGCTGTTCTATGTGCGACGCCTGCTGCGTCGAATAGACACGTTCGGGTTCCATCTCGCGGCGCTCGATGTGCGGCAGCATGCCTCCGTACTGCACCAGGTGGTGGCACGCGGATTCGACGATGAGACCTGGCACAAGCGATCGTCGACGGAGCGGCGAGCGCTTCTCGCGGCCGCGCTGGAGAGAGATGCGGGTCCGAGTGTGGAGCTCGACGCGCTCGGGAAGCGGAACCTGGCTGTATTCGATGCGCTCATGCAGGGCCGCCATCGTTACGGACCGGCGGCGGTTGGATACTTCGTTGTCAGCGGCGCCACTGGCGCGGACGATGTGCTGGCCGCATTGCTGCTGGCGCGCTGGGCTGAGGCCTATGACAAGAGTACCGGCGAAGTCGCCCTGGACATCGCGCCGCAGTTCGAGTCGCTGAGTGCGCTCGAGCGCTGCGGCAGCACGATGCAGGAACTGCTGGCGGATCCGTTGTATCGACGGCATCTGGATGCGCACGGCCGCACTCAATGTGTGCTGATTGGCTATTCGGACAGCAACAAGGAGGGCGGTCTGTGTGCCTCTCGATTCGCGACCCACCAGGCTCAGCGCGCCCTGGCGCAAACGCTTTCCGCAGCCGATGAGCGCCATGTCGTGTTCCACGTCCGGGGAGGCAGCATCGCGCGCGGTGGTGGTCGCATCGATACGCTGGTGAAGACGGCTCCGGCCGGCGCCGTGAACGGAATCCTGCGATTGACCGAGCAGGGAGAGGTGCTGCAGCACAGTTACGGACTGCGGCCCATCGCCATGCGGACTCTGGAACGAGCCTTCAATGCGCTGGGCCTGACGACCCATGCCGCCCAGCACGGGCAGCTCGCTGCCGACTCGCCGGCGCATCTGGAGTGCGCGGCCACCCTGGCCGAGGCGAGCCGCGGTGCCTACCGGGCGCTGGTCCACGAACAGAAGGACTTCTACGAGTACTTTCGTGCCGTGACGCCCATCGACGTGATCGAACGGATGCAGATCGCATCGCGGCCGGTATACCGCCCGGATGCCCAGGGGGTCGATGCCCTGATGCCGCTGCCCTGGGTGTTCGCGTGGACACAGACGCGCCACATGATTCCTGGATGGTATGGCGCCGGCAGCGGCCTCGATGCGGTGATCGGCAGGCACGGGCTGCCCGCGCTACGCGATGCCTATGCCAACTGGTTCTTCTTCAGGAACCTCATCGATGAGGTGGAAGCCTCGCTCGCGCGCGCGGATCTGGAGATCGCGCGGGCTTACGAGGTCCTGGCGGAGGAGCCGCTGCGACGTTTCTTCGCGGACATCCGCGCCGAATACGTTGCGGCGTGCCGGCATGTGATCGCCATGAAGGGTGGCAATGCCTTGCTGGACAGCGAACCCACGCTGCAACGCTCGATCCAGTTGCGCAATCCGTACGTGGATCCCATGAACCTGATGCAGGTGGATCTGCTGCAAAGATGGCGCGCCACCGCGCGCCGCGACCGCGATCTGTTCGAGGCCCTGCTGGCGAGCATCAGCGGCATCGCGCAGGGACTGCAGAGCACGGGGTAGCTTCAATGGACCAGGCTGTCACGATCCGCCCGGCAACCGAGAGCGATGTGCCGCGAGTGTTGCAGTTCATCCGCGACCTCGCGGTGTACGAACGTCTCGAGCATGAGGTCGTCGCCACCGAAGAGGGTCTGCGTCAGGCGCTCTTCGGTCCGCGACCCTACGCGGAAGTAGTGTTCGCGTGTCTGGGTGAAAAGCCGGTGGGCTTCGCACTGTTCTTCCACAACTTCTCGACCTTCCTGGGCCAGCCGGGACTGTATCTGGAGGATCTGTTCGTGCTGCCGGAAGCCCGCGGCCACGGCGTTGGAAGGCGGTTGCTGCAGTGGCTGGCGCAAACCACCGTGGACCGCGGATGCGGGCGACTGGACTGGTCCGTGCTCGACTGGAACGAGCCCTCGATCGGCTTCTATCGCAGTCTGGGAGCAGTCTGCATGGAAGAATGGAAGATCTTCCGACTCACCGGTGCCGCACTCTCCCGGGTAGCGACGGGCAAATAGCCCTCGAGCATCTGCATGAGCATCTCGCGGGCGCGCGCGACGCGGCTCTTGATCGTGCCGACCGCGCAGCCGCAGATCCTCGCGGCTTCCTCGTAGGAGAAACCACTGGCGCTGACCAGGATGAGCGCGGTGCGCTGTGCGGGTGACAGCGCGGCAAGCGCTCGATTCAGGTCACGCAGTTCGAGCTTCGCGTCGTGATCGGGTGGCACGCTGGGCTCCGGCAGCAGGTCGGTGTCGATGCCGTGGACCTCGAACTTGCGGCGCCGCAGCTGCGAATAGTGCTCGTTGCGCACGATGGTGAACAGCCAGGCCTTCAGGTTCGTGCCAGGGGTGAAGCGGTTGATGTGAGTGAAGGCACGAGCGAGTGCCTCCTGAACCAGATCGTCCGCGCGCACGCCATCGCGTGTCAGGGAGCGGGCGAAACTGTGGAGCTGGGGTACGAGGGCCACCATGTCGTCGGTCACATCGTCAGTCACGCTGTGGTCGGTTGCCATTGTCTGCACCTGTCTCCGGCCCGGATGGGGCGCTGCCAAGAGGGAATTGATTCTTGGGCGGAGAGGGTACCGGTCGCACGGTCCCGCCAGAGTCGGCGGACCCCGCGCAAACGGGTCGTGAACCATCCCGAGGTGCTGTAGGAATCGTCCTACGCGCGCCGGAAATCCACGGCGGGCAGCTGCATCGAACGCCGGTACTTGGTGACCGTGCGCCGGGCCACCTTGACGCCGCGATCCGCGAGCAGCTCGGTGAGCTGCACGTCCGAGAGCGGATTGCGACGATCCTCGGCGGCGATGAATTCGCGCAGCAGGGCCCGTATGGCGGTGGCGGAGCAGGAGCCGCCGCTGGTCGTGGCCAGCTGGCGCGAGAAGAATCGCTTGAAGGCAACCACGCCGCGCGGCGTGGCCATGAATTTGTGGCTGGTTGCACGCGACACGGTGGACTCGTGCAATCCCAGCTCGTCGGCGATCTCACGCAAGGTCAGCGGGCGCATCGCCAGATCGCCGTACTCGAAGAAATTGCGCTGGCGGGCGACGACCGCTTCGGCCACGCGCTGGATGGTCAGGAAGCGTTGCTCGAGGTTGCGCACGAGCCAGCGCGCCTCCTGCAGATGTTGGGCGAGCACTGTCGTCTCGCCCTCGCGGGCCTGACGAAAATAGTCCGCGTACTGCTGGTTGACGCGGATGCGCGGGTAGATGGCCGAGTTGATGCTGACCGCCCAGCGCTTCCGGTCCCTGCGCACTATGACGTCGGGCACGATGGCCCGCGGCTCGAAACTGCCGATCTTCGAGCCGGGCCGGGGATCGAGACTGCGGATCAGCTCGAGTGCCACGCGCAACGGTTCCGCCTCGCAGCCGAGCGCCGTGGCGAGACCGCTGTTGTCCCTGGCGGCCAGCAGGGCAAGCCGCTCGGGCACGATCCGCAGGGCGAGTTCACGCCCGGGCGTGTCGCGCGCGGTGGCCTCGAGCTGCAGAGCGAGGCACTCGCCCAGGTCGCGTGCGCCGACCCCGGTCGGCTCGAGTGTCTGCACTATCCGCAATGCCGTCTGCAGTTCCTCCGGTTGCACTCCTTCCGCGACGCGCCCGATCTCCTCCAGCGGCTGGCGCAGGAAGCCATCCTCATCCAGTGCGTCCACCACCAGGTTGGCCAGCGCGTAGTCGCGCTCGCTCAGTCCGAGCAACAGCAACTGCTCATGCAGCGAGTCGTGCAGCGTGCTCGGGCTGGCCGTCCACTCGGTCCAGTCGGGTGCCTCATCGCCCGCACCGCTGCCGCTGAGCGGGAAATCCAGATCGCCGTGCGAGGACTCCCCCTCATCGGCGCTCGCGGGCTCCTCCGGGGTCTCGTTCTCCTCCAGAAACGGATTCTGCGCGATCGCCTGGTGCAGTTCTTGCACACACTCCAGGGCAGACAGCTGCAGCAGTTTCACCGACTGCTGCAGCCTCGGAGTGAGGGCGAGTTGCTGCTTCAGGCGCAATCCCATCACGGCATTCGGCATCAGGCCTCCTCGGAACGTTTACGGAAACCAAAGCAACAGCCATGCCAAAGCTCATCACGGCCATGGCCGCCCCCCGCTGGGCGCGGCCGCTCCTGGCGGCACCCGCGCGCGTTCTCCGGCAAGGAGAACTTGCAACGACGTGTAAGAAACGCCGGAGCGATCGGCCGTTCGCGCACGCTCGGGTGCGCCCGGCATGAGTTCAATTCGCGAACCCCGAAGGGGTTCCACCGCCACGCTGAGCGAGCAATTGGCTCACTCGGAGCAGCGCTGCGCGGCCCTGTCGGTGCGCAGCGACGAACTGGAGCTGGTCGTGGCGGCGGCCCGACTCGGGTATTGCCGGGTCGAGGCTGCAACGCGCGCGTTGCGTGCCAACTCGCAGTTCAAGGCTGAATTTGGCTGGGCGCCGGACGCGCGCCCCGACTGGCGCTCGCTTGAGGAGCGCGTGGCCGCAGAGGATCGTGTGCGTCTCGTTGAAGCATTGCAGACCGCGATCACCGCCGGTGTGGATGTGGACCTGGTCGTGCGCAGCGACTGGCGCCCGGGCGAGTCGCAATGGGTGGCGTTGCGCGGCCGGAAGGTGGACTACGGCAGTGGCGAGATCGCCGTGATCCTCACTTCGCGCAATGTGAGCATCGAACGCGCGGCCAAATCCATCGAGGCCTCGGAGCGGGCGGCGGTCATCGATCATGAACGCAAACTGCGGACCGATGCCGAGGCCGCCAACCGGGTGAAGGACCAGTTCCTGTCCGTGTTCTCGCACGAGTTGCGCTCGCCCCTGAACGCCATCCTGGGCTGGAACCGCATCCTCGCGCTCAAGCGGCGCGACGATCCCGAAGTGGCGGCAATCAGTCCGCGGATCGAACACAGCGCGCGGGCGCAGCTGAAGATGGTCAACGACCTGCTGGACCTGGGGCGCATCGAGACTGGCAAGCTGCGCATCGAACCGCGTCCCATGCAGCTCGCCCACGTGGCCGCCGCGGCGCTCGACGTGGCGCGGCCTGCGGCGGCGGCCAAGGGAATCACGCTCAGTGCCGACTTCGAGCCGGGCGCGGGCCAGTTACGCGGTGATCCGGATCGGCTGCAGCAGGTGGTCGCCAATCTGCTTTCCAACGCGGTGAAGTTCACGCCCACGGGCGGTCAGATCGGTGTCAGGCTGCGCAACGCCGGCGGCATGACCGAGCTGTGTGTGCAGGACACCGGCCAGGGAATACCGGCTGACCTGCTGCCGCACGTGTTCGACCGCTTCCGGCAGGGGGACAGCTCGAGTACGCGCCACGCCGGCGGCCTGGGGCTCGGTCTCGCGCTCGTGCGCGAGATCGTCAGCCTGCATGGCGGGTCCGTTTACGCGGTGAGCGCCGGCCGGGGCACGGGTGCCACGTTCATTGCGCGGTTTCCCGCGCGCCAGCCCTGGAAGTCAACGCCCGCGACCCAGAGCAGCACGGCCGCCGGCTCGCCGGAGCAGACCAGTCTCGGCGGATTGTCGATACTCGTGGTGGATGACGAGCCCGATGCGAGGACGGTGGTTGCGGAGACCTTGCGTCTGGAAGGCGCCCGCGTGACGGTCACGGACTCCGCCGTGTCCGCTCTCGAAAAGGTGCAGGAGGCCGGAGCCCACTTCGACATCATCGTGACTGACATCGGCATGCCCGACGAGGACGGGTACTCGCTGGTGCGCCGCTTGCGAACCCTGCAGTCGGGACGCCAGATGCTGGCGATTGCCGTTACCGGTTATGCCTCGCGCGGCGATATCGAAGCCGCGATGGATGCCGGGTTCGACCTGCACGTACCCAAGCCAGTTGATTTCAACACGTTCGTGCCGATGGTGCGCAGGCTCGCGCACGGGGTGCGGTAACGCAAGCGGCTGCGGCACCGGCCAAGCAGCTGGCCGCGAGCGGATGACGCCGCTGTTGAGTCAGATCCCCGACTGCCAGGTGCTGGGCATGCCCGCCGCCCCGATCGCATCTTCGATCACGAGACACACTTCGCGGGCTTCGGGCTGCGCGCGCAGGCTGCGCGCGATCGAATTCAGGAACGTGCACATCATGGGCAGGTTGGGATGCACGGATTGCAGCTGTTCCTCGACGCGATCGATGAGTTCGATCACATCTCCCTGATCACAGCTGGGAAAGGTCATGGTGGTGACGGCCTCCTGCACGGCAACCAGCGCCTGATGTATAGCGGCTTGCTGCGTCCCATCCATGGGCAGCAATTTGAACTTTTCGGATGCCGTATGCAACTGCCCGTTGCCGGCGGGATGCGCGGCACAAAAAAAGAGCGGGCTGATCGCACCACAGCCCGCCAAACGGGGGGTCTTCGGAAGGCGTCGCCGATGGGATCGACGGCGCGCAATGGGGTTCGGACCGGCAGCATCGGTCGCCACCGGCGTACCCGCGCCGATGCAACCGGTGTGCCAGTAAGCAGGTCTGCATGACAGGAAACCGTGGGGGCACGGACCGCTTCGGCTGGCCGCGCGCCGGGCACCGCCAGCGACCGCTGCAGACCTTCCCGGCGACCGGCCGCGGCCCCACACCCCGGGTGACCCCCTGTAATTCATACAGGCCGTGAAAAAAATGCCGCCCACGACGGCTTGCCCGGAAGGGGCATGGCGAGCCGTCGGCTGTTGAGGTATATCGGATGGCAGACGGTATCGAGGGTAACGATGGCCACTCCCGGCACGCGACTCGACCTCGCCCTCACGCGACGCCCGGCGCTCGCGGCTGTCGTCGTACTCGCGCTCGGCATGCTGCTGGGACCCATGGGTCTGCGCCTGCTGCGGCCGCAGATGCTCGACGACGGTGTGCCCATCGAGTCGGTCAGCGAAGTTGCCCTGCTCATCTGTCTGTTCTGTCTCGGATTGCGGCTGCGCATGCCCATGCAGTGGCGCATCTGGCGGATGCCATGGCGCCTGGCAACCCTCACCATGCTGGCAACCGTCGCGCTCGCCGCCGCCCTGGCCCATCTGATGTTTGACATGGGTCTGGCGCAGGCACTTCTGCTCGGCGCCATCGTGGCGCCGACCGATTCTGTGCTGGCCTCGGAAGCGGGCGCGCCGGGAGAAGGCGAGGAATCGCCCTCGTTCGTGCTCTCGGCCGAGAGCGGCATCAACAATGGACTGGCAACGGTGCTCGTGCTGTTGGTTCTGGGCCTCATGGGCCTGGATGACGCGGATTCGGCGGCACTGAACTCCATGTCATTGGTGATGATCTGGGCGGCGGCGGGAGGCGCCGTGGTGGGCTGGCTGACGGGGGCCTTCGCGGCCCGCTGGATCACCTTGCTGGATCCCGAACGTCAGACGGACTTTCTGGAAGAAACTCTTGTGTTCGCGGCTGGAGCGATTGCCTACGGCGTCGCACTCGCGATTCACACCGACGGGTTCATCGCCGTGTTCGCGGCCGGCGTCGCGCTGTCCCATGGCGGACGCGTACGTCGCCAGATGCGTAACCGTCCTCTGATGCCGCGCGTTCTGCGTATATCGGTGCGGCTGGAGCGGCTTGCCTGGCTGGCTGTAATCATGGTGCTCGGTACGCTGATCGCAAGTGTCGACCTCCAGGCGCGCATGTTGGTGTTTGCGGGGGTTCTGCTGCTGGTGATCAGGCCGCTCGCAGTGCGTCTCGGTCTGGGTAGCATCGCTGTGCCTGAGGCCCCCTGGAGAGTCATCGCCTGGTTCCCGGCGCGCGGTGTCGCGTGCCTGTACTGCCTGGCATTCGCCGTCAACCATGGACTCAGTGGCCCCTATGCCCGTCTTCTCTCGGGGGCCACACTGGTGGTGGTCGTGTGCTCGATCCTGGCCGGCTGCATCACGGGTCTGCCCTTGAGCCGACCCACCCAGCCGGCGGTGTAGCCGACCGAGTAAATATTTCCTTCCCGCCCGGCACCATTTGGAAACTGCCGCGTTTACCCCGGTCTGAATAGCCGGGCAGGGCGTCGATTCAGCGCGGCATTGCGCGCTGGCCCCTGCGGCTTAAACTGCCTTACAAGCATCGGAAGGACGAAATGGCACACGCTCTGATCGTCGATGACGACGCCGACGTCGTGGACTGGCTGCAGGAAGTTGCCCGGATGGAGGGCTTTACCGTCGCCCGGGCGCACAGTATCCGGGAGGCGCGGATCGAGCTGGGCCGCCAACGTCCGGATGCCCTGCTGACGGACTTGCGGCTGCCCGACGGTGAGGGTATCGAGCTTGTACGTGAGCTTGACAAGCCTGAAGCCACGGAAGTGATCATCGTGACGGGCCATGCGACCGTGGACAGCGCGGTTGCTGCACTGCGTGCCGGCGCGAGCGACTACCTGGTCAAACCGGCCGATCTGGACCGCGTCCAGGCGGTGCTGCGCCATGCGAAGAAAACCTCGGCGCTTCAGCACGAGATTGGCGAATTACGGGACGAGCTGCGCCGGCTGGGTCGATTCGGCCGCATCCTGGGAAGCTCTACGCGCATGCAGACGCTGTACGACCAGCTCAGCCGGGTCGCACCCACTTCCGCCACCGTCATGCTGATCGGCGAGAGCGGTACGGGCAAGGAACTGGCGGCGGCCACGGTGCACGAGCTGTCGCGCCGCCGGGACGCCGCATTCCTGCCCCTGAATTGCGGGGCCGTCTCTCCGCAGCTGATCGAGAGCGAGCTGTTCGGGCACGAGCGCGGCAGCTTCACGGGCGCCGACCGCCAGCACAAGGGATTCTTCGAGCGTGCCAACGGCGGCACGATTTTCCTCGATGAGATCACCGAGATGCCCATGGAGCTGCAGGTGAAACTGCTGCGCGTACTGGAGACCGGCACGGTGACGCGCGTCGGTGGCACCCAGACGATCGCCAGCGACGTACGCGTGATCTGCGCCACCAATCGTGAACCGGAGAAGGCCGTGGCCGACGGCAAGCTGCGCGAGGATCTGTATCACCGGCTCAACGTGTTTCCCATCCGGCTGCCGCCGTTACGGGATCGCGGCGCGGACATCGAGCAGCTGGCGCAGTATTTCCTCGACGAACTCAATCGTGCCGAGAGCACCAGCAAGACGTTCTCGCGCGATGCGCTGGTGCGTCTGTACCAGCATCCCTGGCCGGGCAACGTGCGCGAGCTCAAGAACTACATCCAGCGCACGTTCATCATGGCCGACGACGTCATCGAATTCGACGATGCGCTCTCGGGCGCGGCCCCCAGAAGCGAGGATGGCACCACGATCACCATCCGCGTGGGCACTCCGCTGGAGGAGGTGGAGCGGCGCGTCACGATGGCCACCCTCGCGCACTGCGGGCACATCAAACGCAAGGCCGCCGAGGTACTGGGTGTCAGCCTGAAGACTCTGTACAACCGGCTCGAGTCCTACAACGGCAAGGACGGACCGGGTTCCGGGGAGCCGGACCGGCCGCATGCCGGCCAGGATCATTCCTGAGCCGGGCGGCTCGGCAGGCCTGCCACCGAAGCGCAGCGCCCCATGTCGGACGATTCCTACAGCATGTCGCGCCAACCACCCGCCGGTCCCTGCATGAACTCCCACAGCCGCAGCGGCACCCGGGCGCGTAACTTGTCGGTCCCATGGACCAGTCGAACGCACAGCGGACCAACGGCAACGGGCAGCCGACAGCCGGAAGTCACATCGGCGGTAATGTCATGACAGCCACACGCGTCGCAGTGGTGGACGATCATCAGCTCGTGCGCATCGGGCTGAAGCAGATCATCGAGGGCCAGTCCGATTTCGCCTGGGCGGGCGAGGCGAAGACCGGGCGCGAGGCCCTCACCCTGCTGCGCAATACACCGTGCGATGTGCTGCTGCTCGATCTGTCGCTGCCGGACATGTCGGGACTGGATGTACTGCGCCAGATCCGCGCGCACCACGAGACGGTGGCGACCCTCGTGCTGAGCGCGTATCCGGAAAATCAGTATGGCCTGAATGTGCTGCGCGCCGGCGCCAGCGGCTTCGTGAGCAAGACCGCCGATGACGGTGAGCTGTGCCGCGCCATCCGCGCTGCCGTGCGTGGCGGTCGCTACGTCAGTCCGGAGCTGGCGGAGATGCTCGTCAATGGCATGCAGGGCGCTCCCGGCGAGCCACGGCACAGCGTGTTGTCCGAGCGCGAGTTCCAGATCTTCTGCAAGCTTGCCGAGGGCAGCAGCGTGTCCGAGATCGCGGCCAAGCTGTTCCTGAGCGTGAAGACGGTGAGCACGTACCGCACCAGGATCCTGGAGAAGATGAGCATGAAGAGCAACGCCGACATCACCTACTACGCGATCAAGAACAACCTCCTGCAGTAGACATGGGAGCGATGCAAGTGCAGTCGTCCGGGCCGGAGAGTTCGCTACCCGCCCAGCGCCGCGTACTGCTGATCGAGGATTCGGCAGTGTTGACCCGGCGGCTCATCGACCTGCTCTCGGAGCCTGGCCGGATCGAGGTGGCCGCGCAGGCGACTACGCAGACCGAGGCCGTGACGCGCCTGCAGGAGACGGCCTTCGATGTGCTGGTGGTCGATATCGAACTCGCTGAAGGCAACGGAGTGGCGGTGATCCGGCACGCGCGTCAGCTGTATCCGCCGGATGCGCAGCCGCTGATCGTGGTTCTGACCAACTACGCGTCCGACTTCGTGCGCGACCATTGTTTCGCGGCGGGCGCGGACTACTTCCTGGACAAGATGCGCGACATCTCTTTGCTGAAGGCCGTCGTGGTGGACGGCCATTCGAAGTGGTCACCGCCCGCCAGTCACTGACCGGCGGTTGGGAGCCGCGGCCGACGGCCGGCTGAGCGGGAACCGCCGGCTCCGCGAGGGAGCCTACCCGGCGGGAACCTGGGCGCGCAGAACGGTGCCGCCACCGGCTCGCGCGTCAAGCCGCAGATCGCCGCCCAGCGAGGCAACACGCTGCCGCAGGGCGGCGAGGGCCCCCGTCGCGGGCAAACCGGCTGATACATCGAAACTGCGGCCATCGTCCGTCAGACTGAGCGTGCAGCCGCTCTCTGCGCGGGTCAGTTCGAGCCGTGCCGTGCGGGCCTGTGCGTGCCGCACGGTGTTGGATAGTCCTTCCTGCGCGACGCGGAACAGGGTGAGCGCCGCATCTTTCGCCAGGTTGTCGCAATCGGCGCCGATGAGCAGCTCCAGTGCCAACCCGGCGCGTGCGCAGGTGCTCTGCGCGTGGGTGCGCAAGGCGGTGGCCAGACCGAAGTGCTCGAGCAGGGAGGGCCGCAATTCCTCGACCACGCGGCGCTTCAGGTCCATGGCCTCATCGAGAGCGGCGCCGAGCTGTTTGAGCCGCTCCTGCAGCGGCCCTGCCTCCACGCGCGCCTGCAGCCACGACAGGTCCATCTTGGCCGCCGTGAGCAGTCCGCCCAGCTCATCGTGCAGCCGGCGCGCCAGCTCGGCCTTGTCCTTCTCGGTGCGGGACTGCACATAACCCAGCAGGGCGGCGAGTTCACGCGCGTCCGTACTGAATGTGCCTGTCTGCGCGTCGCTGGCGCTGCCGTCCGCACGAGTCTGCATTGACGCCTCCGCAGCGTCGTTTAGCAGATGCGGGCGATCAGCGCCAGCGGCCGCCGCGGGCGGATACTCGCGGCGCGCCCTGCCGCTCACCGGGCACCTCACGGGTCAGCCCGCGAGCACCAGCAGCATTCCCGCGATCAGTGCCAACAGCGAAACGAGGTCGCGCAATGTCATGCAGGCGGGAGCCACACGGCCCGGTGACTTGAGTTGCTGACAGCGTGCGCGGGTTGCATGCGGGCTGCCAGCGGCCGCGCAGTCGGTCCGCACGGCATGCACGCCGCGAGTGGATGTAGGAATGCGCCTACGCGCCTGGAGAGATCCGGAAACCGGAAACCGGAAACCGGAAACAAAGAGGCCCGCCAGGTGGCGGGCCTCTTCAATCGGAATTCGGCGATCTTACTTCGGCGCCGACGCGTCGGTGCTGGTGGCAGCCTTGTGGTGCTTCTTCCCGTGGTGCTTCTTCGTGCTCTTGGCGGCAGGCGCGGAAGCCGACGAATCCGTCGCCGGGGGAGTATCGGCCGCGAACACCGGGCCCGCGAGCAGAATCAGGCTGAGGACGGGGACGACTTGCTTGAACATCGAGGGGTCTCCACTAGAAGGTTAACGATTGCCGGCGGCTTGGGTCCTGGCCGTCCTGGCAGGGCTATTATGACGGAATTCGGGGGCCCCAGGCTTTCCAGAATGTAAATCCGCGCCGCATCGCCTGCAGCCCGGTCGGTCGTGCGCGCGGGCCGATGCCCCGCTGCCCAGCGGGTGTGCCGCCTGCCTGGATCCCCGCCGGCAGGCTGATCCCGCGGCACGGCTGGTTCCTCGCGCCACGGCTGGTTCCCTGCGGCACGGCTAATGCCCCGCGAAGCTCACCAGCGTGCGCACCGGCACTCCCAGGTCCGCCAGCTTGCGTGAGCCGCCCAGCTCCGGCAGATCGACCACGAAGGAGGCCCCCAGGATCTGGGCGCCCCGGCTGCGCAGCAGCTGGACAGCAGCGGCGGCGGTTCCACCCGTGGCGATGAGGTCGTCCACCAGGATGATCCGCTCGCCATGCGCCACGCCGTCCTCGTGCATCTCCATCTCATCGAGCCCGTACTCCAGCGAGTAGGCCACGCGCACCGTTGCATGGGGCAGCTTGCCCTTCTTGCGGATCGGTACGAAGCCCGCCGCGAGCTGGTGGGCCACGGCGCCACCCAGGATGAAGCCGCGGGCCTCGATGCCCGCGACACGGTTGACCTTCGCGGTGGCCCATGGCTCGACCATCTCGTCGATGACGCGGCGGAAGGCGCGTGCGTTGCCGAGCAGGGTGGTGATATCGCGGAACTGGACTCCGGGCTTGGGATAGTCCGGAATGGTCCGGATCGCGTCTTTGATTTCGCGCTCGATGCCTGCGTCCATCGCGGCATGTTACTCGTTTCGGAACACCAGCAGCTGATTGTGGGCCGGCATGGGGTGATCCGCCGAAGGTCTCAGTCCCTGCCGGCCTGCGAGTTCGCTCAGGGCCTCCATGTCGCGGATGCCGCTCTCCGGGTCGCGGCCACGCAGATATTTGTCAAATGCAGCGTTGCTGTCGCTGGTGTAGCGACCGCCATAGCGGAAGGGGCCGTAGAGACAGAGCACACCCGGCCTCTGCAGCACTTCGCCCACGCCGCGGAAGAACTCCAGCACGCAGCCCCAGCTCATGATGTGCAGCGCATTGGCACTGTAGACGGCGTTGAACTTGCCCGCAGGCCAGGTGCGATCGCGCACATCCAGTGGCAGGGGTGCCAGCACGTTTTCGCCGCCCTCCCGGGCGACCCGCTCCCGCAGGCCGGGCAGATAGTCGCCCGTGTCAGTGGGCTGCCAGATGAGATGCGGCAGGTGCGCGGCGAAGTACACGGCATGTTGGCCCGTGCCGCTGCCGATCTCGAGCACGCGGGTGGCCTGCGCCAGCTCGACGGACAGCACCCGCAGGATCGGGGCTTTGTTGCGTTCGGCGGCCTCGGAGAGGCAGTAGGTCATATTCATGGGACAATGCCGGTGGGCACACAAGTCAACCAAAGGTCATCGGACCCATGCAAGCCATCGATGCACTCCTGCTGCGACAGTCCGCACGAGCCCTGACGGAACCCGCGCCCGATGCGGCCGCGCTCGACCTGATCTTCGAGAGTGCCTCGCGTGCCCCCGATCATGGCCGGCTGCGGCCGTCGCGGTTCGTCGTGATCGGGACGGAGGCCCGCGCCCGTTTCGGTGAATTGCTTGCGGATCATTTGCGCCGTACACGCGGCTCGGTCAGCGATGAGGCTCTGGAGAGAGAGCGCCGCAAGGCGTTTCGCGCGCCGCTCATCGTGGTGGTGGCGGCCTCGGTCACTCCCGGGGGGAAGATTCCGGAGATCGAGCAGGTGCTGTCGGCGGGGGCTGCTGCGCATACGGTACTGCTGGCGGCTGCAGCTCTTGGATTCAGCGCCGTATGGAAGACGGGTGGCCCTGCTTACGATGACACCGTAAAGCGGGCCCTCGGCCTGGAACCCAAGGATGCCATCGTGGGGTTCTTGTACCTCGGCACGGAACAGGCACCGGCTGCCGCCGCCCCACGCCCGGGGTGGCGTGAACTCGTGCGGCATTGGGACTGATTCCCATCGCACGGCGCACCGGGCTGCTGAGGCGAGCGGAGCGGATTCCAGGCTGAAGCGAATACCCGGCGGCCCCTGCACACCGTCTTATGCAAGCCCCGGATTTCGCGGCTTCCCTGGAGCATCTTTCCGCCATGAAACGATTGGCAATGGTTGCGTTGACTCTGCTCGGCTCGGCCGGCCTGGTGGCAGCGGGGGCGTCGTGGGCCACCGCGCCCGCGCTGGGCGACTTCGGTCTCGACCTGACGGCCGGCAAATCACAGGTACGGCCTGGGGATGACTTCTACTCCTACGCGGTGGGGGGCTGGCTCGAGCGCTTCGAGATTCCGGCCGATCATTCGAGCTTCGATTCGTTCGACCAGCTGGAGGACATGTCCCGGTCGCGCGTGCGCGGCCTGATCGAGGCGGCTGCGGCGTCGCATTCCGAACCCGGCTCGCCGGCGCAGAAGATCGGCGATTACTACGCGAGCTTCATGGACGAGGCGGCCATGGAAGCCGCCGGGCTTGACCCCGCGCGTGCCGACCTGAAGCGTATCGATGGCGCCCGCTCGCGCGACGCGCTGGCAAGACTTTTCGGTACGGTTGGCTTCGCGTCCCTGTTCGCGTTGCAGATCGAACCCGATCTGCGCGAGCCCAGCCGCTACGCCGTGCTGCTCGGACAGGGCAACCTCGGTCTGCCCGACCGTGACTACTATCTGAAGGACGATCCGCACCTGAAGGAAGCGCGCGGGAAGTACGCCGCCTACATCGAGCGAATGTTGACTCTTGCGGCGGTCCCGCGGGCGCACGCGAAGGCGCAGGCCATCATGAGCTTCGAGACCGAGGCCGCGCGCGTGCAATGGCCCCTGGAGAAGCGCCGCGACGTGGAGGCGACCTACAACCCGCGCAGCAAGACCGAACTGGCCGCCTACGCGCCGGGATTTCCGTGGCAGCCGTTTCTCGATGCCGCGCAGATCGGTGGCCGCGACCGCCTCGTGGTGGGCGAGCTCACCGCCGTGAGGGATCTGGCCGCCCTGTTCGCGCGGACCGATGTCGCCACGCTCAGGGCCTACCTGACATTCCATTACCTCAGCGACCGCAGCACGAATCTGCCGCGGCGGTTCGATGAGGCACGCTTTGCTTTTTACGGAACCGACCTGAGCGGGCAGCCCCGGCAGCGCGAGCGCTGGAAGCGCGGCGTGGACCACGTGAGCGGCGCCCTGGGCGAGCTCGTCGGCCAGCTTTACGTCGCGCAGTATTTCCCGCCGCAATCCAAGGCGCAGATGCAGGAGCTGGTCGGGAACCTGCTCAGGGCGCTCGACGACCGCATCGACCATCTCGAGTGGATGTCGCCTCAGACCCGCTCGCGGGCGCACGGCAAGATCGCCACCTTCACCGTCAAGATCGGCTACCCCGACCGCTGGAAGGACTACTCTGCGCTGCAGGTGAAACGGGGTGATCCGCTGGGCAATTCGCTACGGGCGCTAGCGTGGCAATGGGACTACCGTCGCGCACGTCTGGACAACCCGGTGGATCGCAGCGAGTGGCAGCTCAATCCGCAGGATGTCAACGCCTACTACAATCCGCTGAACAACGAGATCGTCTTCCCGGCGGCCATCCTGCAGCCCCCGTTCTTTGATCCGGCCGCGGATCTGGCCGTGAACTACGGTGCCATTGGCGCGGTCATCGGGCACGAGATCAGTCACGGTTTCGATGATCAGGGGCGCAAGTTCGGTCCCGACGGCAGCCTGAACGACTGGTGGACCGAACGGGATGCGGCGGAATTCACGGTGCGCGCGCAGCGTCTCGTGAAGCAGTTCTCCGGGTTCGAAGCCCTGCCGGGATTGCAGGTCAACGGCGCCAGCACGCTGGGGGAGAACATCGGTGACCTGGGCGGACTCAACATGGCCTACCACGCCTACCACCTGTCCCTGCACGGACAGCCGGCGCCCGTCATGGGCGGGTTGACGGGTGACCAGCGGTTCTTCCTGTCATGGGCGCAGTCGTGGCGGGCCAAGTATCGGGACGGGGCGCTGCGCCAGCTGGTGCTGTCGGATGTTCACAGCCCGTCGAATTTCCGGGTGAACGGGCCGCTACCCAACATCGATGCGTGGTACGCGGCGTTCGACGTGAAGCCGGGAGACAAGCTCTACATCCGGCCGGAGGAGCGCGTCTCGATCTGGTGAGCGCTAGACGTCCTCGCCGCCAGCGGGCGACAGTGACACCGAACCGGAGGGCAGAATCGGATCGGTCACGGCACTGCGCCCGCCTTCCTCGTCACCGGGCTGCCGTTCGATCAGGTGGCGCACCCGAGGCGGCTCGTCGCCCTGATGGAAGTCGAGCACCCGCCGCTCGATTTCCTGGTCGGCGACCGTGAAGCGATGGTGGCGACGCAGGTGTTCGACCCAGTTGGGGCTGTGGTAGCGCTCGATCCAGATGTCGGGCGCTGCCATGTCCTGCATGAGGGACCAGCGTCGGGCACCGTCACGTCGGCGGATGCGGCGCAATTCGCGCATCGCCGAGCGGAATCGGTCGGCGTCGTCCACGGGGATGCGGTATTCCACCGTGACGACCACCGGGCCGCTGTCGATGAGGCGCTCGAGCTGCGCGCGACTCTCGCCCGACCACGTCCGCGAGGGATCGAGATTCAGGCCTTCCGGTTGATGCAGGGGGAGGCGGCGGCCCAGCAGGGTCGACAGCACCATGGCCACGCCGGATCCCACCAGACACTGCACCAGTCCGAAGCGGGTGGCCGCCAGTCCGGACAGCCAGCTGCCCACTGCCAGCCCTCCGAAGGTGACCATCTGGTAGATCGCCACGGTCCGTCCCACCACCCAGCGTGGCGAGGATGTCTGGACGGTCACGTTGAATGTCGAAAGGGCGAGCACCCAGCAGGCACCACCGAGCATCAGTGCGACCATGCTCAGCGCATGCCACGAACTCACCGCAGTGACGATGGCCGCTACCCCAAAACCGAGCGTGGAGGCTCGGACGATCAATTCATTGGAACGACGCTGCCGCAGCGAGGTGCTGCCGAGTGCGCCGCAAACGGCGCCGATTCCGAACGCACCGAGCAGCACGCCGTAGGTCACCGCATTGCCGCCAATCAGATCGCGCGCGATCAGCGGCATCAGCGCCCAGATGCTGCTGCCGAGCAAGCCGAACATCAGCCCGCGTATCAACACGGTGCGGATGCCGGGTGAAAGACGCGAATAGCGCACGCCCGCCGCCATTGCGTTGAGCACGTTTTCGGGTGGCAGGAACCGCTGCGGTCGCGGTCTGCGCCAGAGGACGAGCACGACGATCAGTGTGACATACGACATTGCGTTGACCAGGAAGGCCGCCGGCGGTCCCGCCCGCGCCACGATCACTCCCCCGATGGCCGGACCTGCCGTGCGTGCGAGATTGAACGCCAGGCTGTTCAGCGCAACCGCCGGTGCGAGATCCGCGCGCGGGACCTGCTCACCCACGGAGGATTGCCACGCCGGGCCGTACACGGCCACACCGCATCCGAGCAGGAATGTCAGCGACAGAAGCACCCAGGGGGTGACCAGTCCGCTGTAGGCGCATACCGTCAGCACCACCGCCACCGAGAGCATCATCGCCTGGGCTATCACCATCACCAGCCTGCGGTCCCAGATGTCGGCGCTGGCGCCCGCCGGCAATGACAGCAGCATGATGGGCAAGGTCGTGGAGGCCTGGACGAGCGCAACCATGTCGGCCGTCGGAGCGATCGAGGTCATCAGCCACGATGCGCCCACCGCCTGGATCAGGCTGCCGAAATTCGAGATGAGGCTGGCGCTCCAGATACTCGCGAAGATCCGTGACTTGAATGGCGCGAGCGTAGAGGAGGTGCGCCAGGAGTCGGGCAGTGAGGCATACAGGCGGGAGCGCAGACTCACGGTTTCACGACGGCGAGGATCACGATCGCGATCAGGAGTAATGCCGGAACCTCGTTGAAGAGGCGGAACCAGCGCTGGGAGCGGCTGTTGCGATCGGCTTGCAGACTGGTCATCAACGCGTGGCACCATAAGTGATAGCCGATGAGGGCGGCGACCAGCAGCAGCTTGAGGTGCAGCCAGCCGAACTGCAGATAAGCGGGCGATGCCACGATCATTGCGACCCCGAACAGCACCGCAAGCGTGGCACCGAGAGTCATGATCGCGAACAGCCGCCGCTCCATGACCGCGAAGCGCTCCAGCCCGGGCGCATCCGTCGTCACCGCGTGATAGACGAACAGCCGCGGCAGGTAGAACAGCCCGGCGAACCAGGTGACGACGAAGATGATGTGG
>DATKLO010000106.1:0-2970 GCA_035542375.1 Steroidobacteraceae bacterium
GAGATCGCTGAAAGCCCCGTTGAGCTGGTGGGAGCTGAAGCTGGCGTGCACGTCGTTGGGGTACCAGTAGGTCACCGTAAAGTGATCGTAGGCATCGCCCGTGTTGTTCTGCGTGCCGGACCAGTCGGTGCGGCCGCCGGACCCGGTCGCCTTCAGCGGGTGTGCGCCGAGATACCAGTTGGCCATGTCGATGACGTGGATGTTCTGCTCGACGATGATGTCGCCGCTGAGGGCACGGTCGCCGAACCAGGTGACCATGCGGCGCAGGCTCGCGTCCATGTCGGGGGCAGGGTCCTTCCAGGGACGGCCGGCATAGTAGAAGACCTGGGCGAGTGCCGGCTTGCCGATATCGCCGCGGCGGATGCGCTGCACCAGTTCCTGGAAGACAGGCCGGGCGCGGCTCTGAAAGTCGACCCAGAAGCTGAGGCCCTTGGATTGGGCGCGCTGGCCGGCGGCAAGAAAGTCCTTGCTGGAGGGCACGTCCCCCGCGATGGGCTTGGCGCAGTAGACGTGCTTGCCGGCTTCCACGGCCCCGGCGGCGTGCGTAGGGTGATAGTAAGTGGGAGTCTCGATCACGACGGCATCCACGGCGGAGTGGGCCAGCTCGCGGTAGGCGTCGGGGCCGTAGTAGGCGCGCGAGGGAGCAACTTTCAACTTGTCGCGCGTGGAATCGAGCTTGGCGCGGACAACGTCCGCAACGGCCACCCAGCGGGTGGGAGCGTACTCCGTGAACAGCGGGGCGATCCAGTTGCCGCGTCCGCCGCAGCCGACGAGGCCGAGTTCGATAGTCGAGTTGGCCTGCGAACCGAAGACGGTTGCGGGACTCAACAAAAGCGGGGCGGATTGCAGGATGGTACGGCGGTTCATGGCTGGCATTGTAGCGCGCGTACAATGTCTGGCATGGAGACACGCCGCGACTTCCTGAAAACCGCCGCGCTCGCCGCGCTTGCTACCTCCGCCGAGGATGCGCCCGCCGCCGAGCCCGATCCGCTCTTCGACCGGCCGATGCGTTGGGCACAGCTCACGCTGGTGGAGAACGATCCGGGGAGCTACGACCTCGGGTTCTGGCTCGATTACTTCAAGCGCACGCACTCGGACGCCGCCTGCCTGAGCGCCGGCGGCTGCGTGGCCTACTACCCGACCAGGATCCCGCTGCACTATCGCAGCGCCTGGATGAAAGACACAGACCCCTTCGGCGACCTGGTGCGCGGATGCCGCAAGCTCGGGATGACCGTGCTGGCCCGCACCGATCCCCACGCCGTGCACCAGGACGTCTACGATGCGCACCCGGATTGGATCGCGGTTGACGCTGAGGGCAGGAAGCGCCGCCACTGGGCGTCCCCCGATCTCTGGGTCACCTGCGCGCTGGGCCCGTACAACTTCGAGTTCATGACCGGGGTGACGCGCGAGATCGTCACGCTGTACCAGGTGGACGGCGTGTTCAGCAATCGCTGGGCAGGCAGCGGGATGTGCTACTGCGAGCACTGCACACGCAACTTCAAGCAGGCCACCGGCCTGGATTTGCCGCGCACGCTCGATCCGCAGAACTCGAGCCGGCGGGCATACATTGCCTGGCACGAGCAGCGGCTGTTCGAGCTCTGGGACGTGTGGGACAAGGCGATCCGCGAGGCCAACCCGAAGGCGCGCTTCGTGGCCAACTCGGGCGGCGGGGCCCTCAGCGAGCTCAATATGAAGACCGTCGGCGAGAAAGCGTCCATCCTGTTCGCCGACCGTCAGGCGCGCAGCGGGCTCACGCCTTCGTGGGCCAACGGCAAGAATGGCAAAGAGTATCGCGCCGGGTTGGGCAACAAGCCGATCGGCGGAATCTTCAGCGTCGGCGTCGAAGAGGCGTATCGCTGGAAAGACTCGGTGCAGAGCGAGCCCGAGATCCGGCTGTGGGCGCTGGACGGCATCGCCAACGGTCTGCGGCCGTGGTTCACCAAGTTCGGCGGCGTGCTGCGCGACAAGCGCTGGCTGCCGGTCGTCGAGGACGTGTACACGTGGCACTGGCGCAACGAGCGGTACCTGCGCAATACGGCACCGCTGGCGCGCGTCGGCATGGTCTTCTCGCAGCAGACGGCGCATTACTACGGCGGCGATCGCGCGCGGGCAAAGGTGGAGGATCACACGCTCGGCTACTACCAGGCCATGATCGAGGCGCGGATTCCGTTCGAGATGGTGCACGACGAGCTGCTGGAAGCGGACCGTATCGCTGGGTTGAAGGTGCTCGTACTGCCGAATATCGCGGCGATGAGCACCCGCCAGTGCGGGCAGATCCGGGATTTCGTGAAGCGCGGCGGCGGAGTGGTGGCTACCTTCGAGACGTCGCTGTACGACGAGCGTGGCCTGCGGCGCGAGAACTTCGGATTGAGCGATCTGTTCGGCGCATCGTATGCGGGCGGGATGGATGCGCGGATGATGAACTCGTACCTGCGGCTCGAAGCCCGCCACCCGCTGCTCCGCGGACTGGAGAACGCCGACCGCATCATCAACGGCGTCTCGCGCGTCCACACGCGGCCGAATGCCCCGTACCCGAATCCTCCGCTGACCCTGATTCCCTCCTATCCCGACCTGCCGATGGAAGAGGTGTTCCCCCGCGTGGATCACACCGATCAGCCTGAGGCTTACGCGCGCGAGACCGGCGGCGGGCGCGTGGTGTATTTTCCCTGGGACATCGACCGCACCTTCTGGGAGGTGCTGGCGGTGGATCACGGCAAGCTGCTGCGCAACGCCGTGGATTGGACGGCGAACGAGCCGCGCCCGGTGACGGTGACCGGTCGGGGAGTGCTCGACGTGACGCTGTGGCGGCAGAAGGATTCGCTGACGGTCCACCTGGTGAATCTGACCAATCCGATGATGATGAAGGGACCGCTGCGCGAGTTCATCCCGCTGCCGGCACAGGAGGTCGCGGTGCGATTGCCGGAAGGGAAAAAGCCGCGCGCGGTGAAGCTGCTGGTCGCAGGCACCACG
>DATKLO010000107.1:0-9011 GCA_035542375.1 Steroidobacteraceae bacterium
CGGAACCTCGATCGGCGTGAACGAAAAGGAAGCCACCAAGATCGCCACGGGTACCCAGGCGTACCTGGCCTTCTACTATCCGACGAACTGGACGGGTGCCTTGACTGCCAGCAACCTGGTCTACACCTCCAGCACGCAGACCATCGACATCCAGAGCCCTGCCAACTGGGATGCCTCGTGCAACCTGACGGGTGTCGCTTCCGGCAAGACCTGTCTGAACACGAGCCAGGCTGGCCCCATCGCGGCGCAGACGCCCAGCAGCCGTACCATCCTCACCTGGAATGGCTCGCAGGGCATTCCGTTCGAATGGAGCAACATCACCACGCAGCAGCAGGGCGTGCTGACGGCTGGAGACGCCTCGCCCACGGCCGACCGCCTCAACTACCTGCGTGGCGACCGCACAAATGAGTTCTACTCGGACAGCACCGGCGCCATTCAAGGCGAGTTCCGGGCGCGTGACGGCGTTCTCGCCGACATCGTCGATTCGAGTCCGACCTGGGTCGGTCCGCCGACCTCGCCCTACGCGGCGACGTGGAAGGACCTGCTGAATTCGTCCGATCCGCTGCAGGAGAACTCCGGCACGCAGTCGTACACGCAATACCTCGCGACGGCGCAGACACGGCTCAACGTCGTCTACAGCGGTGCCAACGACGGGTTGCTGCACGGCTTCCGCAGCGGTTCGTACGACAGTAGCGGCAACTACGTGAACAACTCGACCACGCCGAACGACGGCCAGGAAGTGCTGGCGTACATGCCGAACGCCGTGCTGCAGGTCATCCACAACACCACGGATGGCACACTGGATTACTCCGGCAGCCAGTATTCACACAACTTCTACGTCGATGCGACGCCCGAAGCTGATGAGCTCTTCTACGGCGGCCAGTGGCATACCTGGCTGGTCGGCGGTCTTGGACCCGGCGGCGCGGCGATTTATGCCCTGGACGTCACCGATCCGACCCAGTTCTCGGAATCCAACGCGGCCAGCCTGGTGATCGGCGAGTGGACGCCCTCCAGCATTCCGGGCGGCTGCGCGAACCTGTCCAACTGTGGCAACAGCATGGGTAACACCTACGGCGTACCTGTCGTCCGCCGGTTGCACAACGGACTGTGGGCCATCATTTTCGGTAACGGCTACGGCAGCGCGACGGGCGACGCTGGCATCTTCATCATCACGATCGCCTGTAATACACCGTGCACATCGCCCTCGGCGATCACCAAGACTTTCTACTACCTGAGCACCGGCACGGGTTCGGCGGCTTCGCCGAACGGCATTTCGTTCGTCTCGCCGGCCGACCTGGATGGCGATCACGTGACCGACTTCGTCTATGCGGGCGATCTGCAGGGCAATGTCTGGCGCTTTGATCTGACCAGCTCCAATCCTGCCAACTGGGCTGCCGGCAGCACCCCGCTGTTCACGACACCCAGCGGCCAGCCGATCACCACCAAGCTGCTGCTGGCCATCGTGCCCCAGGCCCAGGGCTCGCCGCGGCTGATGGTGGACTTCGGCACGGGGCGCAAAGTGCCGCAGACCAACCAGGCGTCGGCCTACTTCGCCAGCGGCGCGCAGGCGCTGTACGGCGTGTGGGACTGGAACATGGCGGGCTGGAACTCGGTTGCCAACGGCTCCAGCCAGTACATGAGTCTGGCGGCGCCGCAGACGGTCACGACTGCCAACCTGCAGACGCAGACCTTCTCGACACCCACGGCCGGCGTGCGCGATGTAACCGCGAACAACGTCTGCTGGAAGGGCTCCACCACGTGTTCGGGAGGCTCTGGTGCCAACACGCAGTTCGGCTGGCAGATCTCGCTGCCCGCCACGCAGGAGCAGGTGATCTTCAGCCCGCTGCTATACCAGAACGCCTTCATCGTGAACACGACGATCCCCGCGAACAACTCGCCCACGAGCTGCGCGGCACCCACGGACACCGGCTACACCATCGCGGTCAACGTGAGTACCGGCGGCTCGCTCAACGGGTTCTTCCAGAACTATCACGATGCCAACGCCGCCGGTTCCCAGTCGAACGGCACGGGTACTCCGTTCATGGTCATGGCTGCCGGCAACTCCTACCTGCTGACGCAGTCGATCGGCAACGGATCGCAGACCGGCCCGGTACAGTGCCCGAAGGGCTCACTGTACTGCCGTGCCCAGACTGCTACGATCGGGCCGACGGGCAAGCGCCTGACCTGGGTGCAGCGGCGCTAATCAAGGAACGCTGACATGTACAGAACTTCGAGAACCTGGCGATCCGACGGCTTCACGCTGATCGAGCTCATGATCACCATCGTGGTGGCCTCGATCCTGCTGGCGATTGCCGTTCCGAGCTATCAGTCGCAGATACGCAAATCGCGGCGCACGGAGGCCCGGACGGCCGTGCTCGACCTCGCCACGCGCCAGGAACGCTACTTCAGTACCGCGAACAGCTACACGAACTCGGCGGCCAACCTGGGATACCCGGGCTGGGGAGCCGCCAACCCGATCGGCAGTGGGTACTACTACCTGAATGTGACGGTGACCGCGGCAGACCCGACGCAGACCCCACCGGTCCCGGCGGGTTACACCGTCACGGCCACCGCCACGGGCACCCAGGTGAACGATACCTCCTGCGCCTCGTTCACCGTGGACCAGACGGGCAAACAGAGTTCGCTCGACTCGGGCGGCGCCGATTCGACTTCCACCTGCTGGAACTGACCCCGTCCGGCGTGCCGGGTGTGGAGATTGACTTAATCTCCATACCCGGTAGTGTGACCTCACCGCGCCTGCCGCGTGCGAAGGGGTCGTCATGGGCTGGATCGTTCTGCTGGTCCTCATCGGGCTCGTACTGGTCTTCATCTCGACCTACAACCGCCTGGTCACGGCACGCAACGCCTTCAAGAACGCCTTCGCCCAGATCGATGTGCAGCTCACCCGCCGTTACGACCTGATCCCGAATCTGGTCGAGACGGTCAAGGGTTACATCAAGCACGAACGCGAGACGCTCGAGGCGGTCATCCAGGCGCGCAACGCGGCCTACGCGGGACTGAAGAGCGCCGCTTCCGATCCGGGCAATGCCGCCGCCGTGCAGCAGCTGGCCGGGGCGGATCAACAGCTCGGTGGCGCGCTGGGCCGTCTGATGGCGGTGGCCGAGGCCTATCCGGACCTCAAGGCCAATCAGAACATGATGCAGCTGTCGGAAGAACTCACCTCGACGGAGAACAAGGTGGCTTTCGCCCGGCAGGCTTACAACGACGCGGTGATGAGTTACAACAACGCCCGCGAGGTGTTCCCCAGCAGCATCGTGGCCGGCATGTTCGGCTTCCAGCCGGCGCAGCCCCTGGATATCGGCAAACCCGAAGCGCGCGAAGCACCCAAAGTCAGCTTCAGCTGAGCGTGGATTTCTACGCACGCCAGGCAGCCGCGCGCGGCCAGACGCGCTGGCTCGTTTTCAGCTTCGTGTTGTGTCTGCTCGCAGTCGCGCTCGCGCTCGATATCGTGCTGTTCTCGTTCATGACCTCCGCCGCCGCCAACCGCCCCGTCGTGGCGCCACTGGAATTCGCGGCGCGCAATCCTGGCGTGGCCCTGTTCTCCACCCTCATCGTGATGGGTGTGTTGGGTCTGGCGAGCCTGTACAAGTCGATGGAGCTGCGCGGCGGCGGCGGCGTCGTTGCGCGCAGCCTGGGGGGCGTGCTGGTCGGTCAGGACACCACGGATCTCAAACTCCGGCGCCTGATGAACGTGGTCGCGGAGATGGCGATTGCCTCCGGCGTGCCGATGCCCGAGGTCTATGTCCTGGAACAGGAGGCGGCGATCAATGCCTTCGCCGCCGGGCATGCGCCGGCCAACGCGGCGATCACCGTTACACGGGGGGCGCTGGATCATCTCAACCGCGATCAGCTGCAGGGCGTGATCGGTCATGAGTTCAGTCATATCCTGAATGGCGACATGCGCCTGAACGTGCAGCTCATGGGATGGGTCTTCGGGCTGTTCGTCATCGCACTCATCGGCCGCCTGATCCTGAATTTCAGTCCGCGCAACCGCCGCGGCAACAACGGCATCCTCGCCCTGGGTTTTGCCGTGCTGGTCCTCGGCTATGTCGGGCTGTTTCTCGGCCGTTTGATGCAGGCCGCCGTGTCCCGGCAGCGCGAGCGGCTGGCGGATGCCTCCGGAGTGCAGTTCACGCGCAATCCGCAGGGTCTGAAGGAAGCGCTCATGAAAATCGCCGCGCTTCCCGACGGATCGCAGCTCGCCACACCGCATGCCGAGCAGGCGGCGCACATGTTCTTCGCGGAAGGTCTCGACAGGTTCTTCGCCACGCATCCGCCGCTCATGGAGCGCATCCGCGAGCTCGATCCCCACTTCGACGAAAGCGAGCTGGCGCGTATCGCGGCGCAGGCCGACGAAACCGACGCCGATCTGCGGACTCCGGCATCGGCAGCCAGGCCGGCCGGCGTGCCGCTGAAGCCCGGCGTCGTGCCCGGGGCCGGCGCTCTGCCCGGGACCAGCGCTCTGCCTGGGGAAGGCGTCGTGCTGCCTGGCGCCAGCGCCGCGCCCGTTGCCGGTGTCGCAGCCCTGGCCGCCGTAGCGTCTGCCGCGGCGACTGCCGGCGCGGTCACGGCGGCGGCTCCTGCTCCGGCGCGTTCCGTCGTTGACTCGGTTGGGCGTGTCGACGCGATCCACATCCAGCAGGCACGATCGATCCATCTGGCGTTTCCCGACAGTCTGCGCGAGATCTTCCAGTCACCGGGTCGTGCGCAGGGGTTCGTGCTCGCCCAGTTGCTCAGTCGCGATCCGACAGTGCGCGAGCGGCAGCTCGCATTGCTGCGCGAGAAGCTCTCGGTCAGCAACTTCGCGGCCATCCAGCAGATGGTACCCACTGCCGATGAAATCGAGCCTCTGCTGCGGTTGCCGGCCCTGCAGCAGTTGTTTCCCGCTCTGCGGCGTGCGCCGGTCACGCAGCGTCAGGCGATCGGCCAGCTGGCGACCGACCTGATCCACGCCGATGCGCGCATCGACGCGTTCGAGTTCAGTCTCGCGAAACTTCTGGAAACACTGCTGACCGATGAGCTGCAGGCGCGCTCGCCGCATGGCACGTTGTCCCTGGAAGACACACAGGAGGAGCTCGGCATTCTTTTCTCGACATTGGCGCAGCTCGGATCCGCGGACGAGCCTGCGGCGCGCCGGGCGTACGAGGCGGGCATGTCGGGGGTGCTGCCCATGCGGCGTCCACCTTACACCCCTCTTGCCGACTGGCCGCGGCGGCTGAGCGATGCACTGGCGCGTCTCGGCAAACTGCATCCGTTCGCCAAGAAGGTGGTCATCGACGGTCTGGTGAAGACGATCTCCAGCGACGATGTCATGACGGAGGCCGAGTCGGAACTGCTGCGCACGGTCTGCGCGCTGTTGAATTGCCCGCTGCCGCCCCTGCTTGGCGGTCCGGCGCAGACCTGACAGGTCAACGCTCGAGAAAGGCGCGAATTTCCCGGCCGAAGGTGTCGAGGTCGATGAGGAACGAATCGTGTCCCTGGATGCACTGCAGGGGCACGAAGCTCGTCCGCACGCCCGCCGCTTCGAACGAGCTCGCCACGCTGCGCTGTTCGCCGATCGCGAACAGCATGTCGGATTCGACCCCGATGACCAGCGCCTGCGCGACCCCGGAGCGCGCGAGCGCCGTGCTGTCCGAGCCGCCGTGCGCGGCCAGCTCGAATCGATCCATCGCCCGGGAGATGTACAGATAACAGTTGGGATCGAAGGCGCGCACGAACCGGCGTGCATGCGCTTCCAGGTAACTCTGGATGGCGAACTCGGGTGCGAAGGGTCCATCCTGCAGTGCGGCCTCGGTAGCCCGCTGACGTCCAAAGCGTTCGCGCCATTCGTGGGCAGAGCGGTAAGTCATCATCCCGAGCTTGCGCGCGATGCGCATACCCGTGGCGGGTGGCTTTTCGTCCGTATAGGCGCCACCGCGCCAGTCGGGGTCGCGCAGGATGGCTTCCCGCTGGATGGAGCGCAGGGCGATGGCAAAGGGTGATGCGGCGGCCGTGCCGGAGATGCTCACGACGCGCCGTGCACTGCCGGGGAACTGCGCGGCGAAGGCCAGCACGACCATGCCTCCGAGCGACGGACCCAACACCGTGTCTGCCTGGTCCACGCCGAGAGAGCGCAACACTTCGTAGCCGGCGCGCGCGATGTCCTCCACCGACAGGTCGGGAAAGGACAGCCGGTAGGCCGTTGCGGTGGCGGGGTTGATCGAGGCGGGGCCGGTGGAGCCGAAGCAGCTGCCGAGCGAGTTCACGCAGATCACGAAGAAGCGCCGCGTGTCGATGGCGAGCCCCGGCCCGATCATGCCTTCCCACCAGCCTTCGCTCGGATCCGCGGGCGAGGCGGCCGCGTGCGCGGATGGCGAGAGACCGGTAAAGATCAGAATGGCGTTGTCACGCGCGTCGCTGAGCTCACCCCATGTCTCGTAGGCGATGCGCGCGCCATGCAGCTCGCCGCCGCGCCACATGCGAAACGGATCTGGCAGCGCGGCGAAACGCCGCGCCGACATGGACTGGGGCTCGTTCACGATAACGGTGCGGCCGCGATCACGGCTCCGGATCACTGCCCTCGGCAATGCCTTCGAAGAGCGCGGTGGACAGATACCGCTCGCCGGTGTCAGGAAGCATCGCCAGGACCACCGACCCTGCGGGCGCTTCGGCGGCCACCTTCTGTGCGGCCGCGAACGTTCCACCCGAGGAGATGCCACAGAAGATACCCTCGCTGCGCGCCAGCGAGCGTGCCGCGTCCATCGCCTCGACGTCCGTCACGGGCAGCACGCGATGTGGGACATCGCGATTGAGCACCGCGGGGATGAAATCCGGGGTCCAGCCCTGGATCTTGTGGGGCGCGAACGGTTTGCCCGTCAGCATGGCCGCACCCGCGGGCTCGGTCGCGACGATCTGCACATCGGGGCGCGCAAGGCGAATCATCTGCCCGGCACCCGTCAGCGTGCCGCCCGTGCCCCAGCCGGTCACGAAGAAGTCGAGGCGCTTCCCGGCGAAGTCCTGGAGGATCTCCGGTCCGGTGGTGTTGCGGTGATAGGCGGGGTTGGCTTCGTTCTCGAACTGGCGGGCGAGGAACCAGCCGTGTTTCCTGGCCAGCTCCTCGGCCTTGCGCACCATGCCCGTGCCGCGCTCGGCGGCCGGCGTCAGGATGACCTTGGCGCCCAGCATGCGCATGATCTTGCGGCGCTCGACCGAGAAGGTCTCCACCATGGTCGCGACGAACGGATAACCCTTGGCCGCACACACCATCGCCAGCGCAATTCCGGTGTTGCCGGAAGTCGCTTCGACAACGGTCTGACCGGGCTTGAGGGCACCGGAGCGCTCCGCGTCTTCGATGATGGCGATCGCGAGTCGGTCCTTGACGGAACTCAGCGGATTGAAGAATTCGCATTTCACGTACATCGTCACGTGCTTCGGGGCAAGCCGCTGGATGCGGACGATGGGGGTTCGCCCGATCGTCCCGAGAATGCTGTCATAAATCATGGGACCTTCTTTCACGCGCTCGCGGCGGGTGCCGGCGAGGAACGCTCGAGTCTCGATGGATGAGGGATCGTTATACTAAAGTTGCGCCCCGCACATGACCAGACTGCAGAAACTCCTCGCGGCCGCCGGCTTGGGCTCACGGCGGAACATCGAACAGTGGATCCGGGACGGTCGTGTCACGGTATCGGGACGCACCGCCCAGCTTGGCGACCGCGCCGGACCTGACGATGAGATCTGCCTGGACGGGCGTCGGCTTGAGATCGAGTCCATACAGGCGGCGCAGCAGTTGCTGCTGTATCACAAGCCCGTTGGCGAGATGACCACGCGCAGCGACCCGCAGGGCCGGCCGACCGTGTTCGAGCGGCTGCCCCCTCCCCGGGCCGGGCGCTGGATCGCCGTCGGGCGGCTGGATGTGAACACCTCGGGCCTGCTGCTTTTTACGACCGATGGGGCCCTTGCGCACCGGCTCATGCACCCTTCGAGTGAGGTCGAGCGGGAGTACCTCGTCCGTATCCGGGGTCGGCCGGGGGACGCAGCGCTGCGGCAGCTGCGGGAGGGCGTGCTGCTGGCGGACGGCCCGGCGCGCTTCGACCGGATCACCCAGGAGGAGACGGACGGCAGCCACACCACCTTCCGCGTCGTGCTGCATGAGGGGCGCAACCGGGAAGTTCGGCGGATCTGGAGCGCGGTGGGGTTCGAGGTCAGCCGGCTTCTGCGCCTGCGATACGGCCCGGCCGAGCTGCCGCGCGACCTGCGCCCCGGCCAATGGCGGCAGGCCGAGGCCGCCCTGATCAACCGTCTCGCCCAGGCTGTCCCCGGTCCCGAAACCGACCCCGGTCCGGGTCCGGCCGACCGACTACCTCCAAAGAGAGAGAAGGGCCCCCGGCGGCCAAGCAAAAGTCGCGCCAGCACGCATTGACACCCTCCGGCCCCGAAATCACAATACGCGGCTCGTTTTCGCGGAGGGGTACCCAAGCGGCCAACGGGAGCAGACTGTAAATCTGCCGGCTTACGCCTTCGTAGGTTCGAATCCTACCCCCTCCACCACGTATTCGGTCGGGGCGGATTTCGGACCGCTGTGCAGGGGTTGAGGCTGGCGGGTACGGCGCCATCAGCGGGTGTAGTTCAATGGTAGAACCTCAGCCTTCCAAGCTGATGACGTGGGTTCGATTCCCACTACCCGCTCCAAGTGCCAGTCCGCCCACGTAGCTCAGTCGGTAGAGCACGTCCTTGGTAAGGACGAGGTCACCGGTTCGATTCCGGTCGTGGGCTCCATTGCCGCCGTGAGCCCACCGGTCGCAAGGGTTGGGAAGTTGAATGGGTTGGGGCGCGGACGGCGCCAGGTCCAGTGAGTCTTCGAGGATACACACCATGTCGAAAGAGAAATTCGAGCGCAGCAAGCCGCACGTGAACGTGGGGACGATTGGACACGTGGACCATGGGAAGACGACGCTGACGGCGGCGCTGACGAAGGTGATGGCCGAGACGCATGGCGGACAGTTCATGGCGTA
>DATKLO010000108.1:0-13624 GCA_035542375.1 Steroidobacteraceae bacterium
GACCGCAACGCCGCGATTGACCGCGTCACAGCAGGCGAATCGTCCAGCCTGACCGCCGAGTGGGTCGTAGACCCAGCGTTCGGCACCGGTCGCCGCATCGAGCGCATAGACCTTGCCGAAATTGCCCGACGTGTACATGACTCCATCAACGACAACGGGCGTGGCCTCCAGTCCACGGTTGGTGGAGAGTTTGTACTCCCACGCGAAGCCCAGACGCGCGGCGTTGGTTTCGTTGATGTCCCGGAGCCCGGAGTGATAGGTACCGGACGCGTCACGCCCGGCCGTCAGCCACTGGCCCGGCTCGCTGTCGGCCGCATCGATACGTGCCTGATCAACGTGAGCCGCGGCAGATGGGGATTTCGCCGGCGCAGCCGGCCCGGGATGCTCCCGGCCGCACGACGAGATCAGGCAGAGTAACGGCAGCACCGTGGTGAGCGGTGCTGCCCTGCGCATCGACAACATCAGCGGCCGTAGCGCACTGTGAGTGTTGCCTTCGCAAGTACCGCCGGTTTGGCCGTCGCCGTCACCATGGCGCCGCTGGGCTCCGGCGGCACATCCAGCTTGGCCGCACTCAGCGCATAGATGCTGAAGACGTAGTGATGAGGGGGGTCACCCACATCGGGACAGGGCCCGTGATACGCGTCCGTGCCCAGATCGGTCCGCCCTTGTTTCGTACCGGTGGGGAGGGCCCTGCTGCGCTCGGCGCCGGCGCCGCGAGGAAGCTGTGTCGCCGAGGCAGGAAGGTCGTACACCACCCAGTGCCACCAGCCTGAGCCTGAGTTCCGCTCGTCACCATCGAACACGGTGATTACGAAGCTCTTGGTGCCGGACGGTGCGCCGTGCCATTCGAGCGCGGGTGACTGGTTGCTGCCCTTGCAGCCGTAGGCATTGAGCACGAAGGTGTCCGGCACCGGCCCGCCCGGTTGCAGATCCGGGCTGAGCAGCGTGAAGGACCCCGACTCCTGCGCGATGGCACCACCCACGGCCAGCGCCACGACTCCCAGCATCGCTATGCGTCTGCGCATCAGAACGACGCCCTGACTTCGATGCCGATGGTGCGCGGCTGATCGACCAGCAAGCGCGGACGGCCCGGTGTCTCGGCGGCGATTGACCGGCTGTCACCCAGATTGGCGTGATCGTTGCCCAGGTTCTTGGCCACCAGCGCCACTTCGTACTGGCCGTGATCCACGGCGACGCGCATGTCCCAGATGTCGTAAGCAGGCCGCTCACGTGTCAGGAAAACCCCGCTCGCGTCCGGAATCAGGTTGTTGGCGCTGAAACTGCGTCCGACATACGAGTAGTCAATCGTGCCGACCAGCTTCCAGTCGGCGGTCAGGAACTGCGTCCAGGTGGCGGCGGCGTTGCCAGTCCAGTCCGGGACCTGGAACACCGGATCGCCGGGACGCTGCGGAGACAGTTCGCCCGACTCGGTGATCTTCGCGTCCTGGTAGCCGATGCCCACGGAGAATTCCAGCGGATCGATGGGACGGGCGCGCAGTTCGGCTTCGCCACCCTTGCTCTCGGCCGCACCCGCGTTGGCGCGGTACTGGAACCCGCAGCCCAGCAGGATGTTCTGCTGGATGTTCTTCCACTTGATGTAGAAGCCCGCGGCATTGAAGGTCACGCGGTTGTCGAGCCAGCTCGTCTTGGTGCCCAGCTCGTAGTTCCACAGCGAGTCGGACTTGAACGAGCGTGTCTCATCGACGGTGACGCCCGTCGGGAGCTGTCCGGCGCAAAGCGCCGCGGGCACCGAAGGCACCAGGCCGCCAGGCCGGAATCCCTTGGCGATCATGGTGTAGACCATCGCATCGGGCGTGATCTTGTAGTCGAGCTGCACCTTCGGCGTCGTGCTGTTCTCCGTCGTGGTGACGTTCGGGTCGACGATGCGGCCGATCGGCGGGTTGGAGTAGTAGTCGGTGTTCGACTGCGTGACGGTGCCTTCCTGGTAGCCGCCGGCAGTGGTCTTCACCTGGCTCCAGCGCAATCCGGCCGTCGCCTTGAACTGCGAGGTCAGCTCGTACGACAGTTCACCGAACACGGCCGGCTCGCGGATGTCGGTGTTGTAGTAGGAGCCGAAGATCTGGTCCGGATTGTTCGGGTTCGGGCACAGGTAGGTACCCGCCGGGGCCGGTGGCGGCGCGCACGAGCCGAACACGTTGATCAGGATGTTGCCGTACCCCGGGGCGTTGGAGGAAGGGTAGGACGCGGCGAACGGCAACCGGCCATGGAAGTCCGAGTAGAACCCGCCGACGACGAACTGCAGCGGTCCGGGCAGCGTGGAGGCGAAGCGGATTTCCTGCACGAAGCGCTGGTAGTTCTTCTCCTCCGTGATGCCGGACGGCAGGGCCTGGTAACCGCCCAGCAGCGCGGCGTAGATGAAGTCGGTCTGGTCCTCGGTCTCGTCCACTTTCCGGTCGAAGTAGGCCGTGGAGGAGACCAGCTCGCCGACGCCGAGATTCCAGTGCACCCCGACGCTGTACAGGTCCCACTTGTCGGTGCCGCCTTCCGGGATGTTGAACATGCGTCCCTGCACGAAATCCCCGGGTTCGAGTTTCGGCAGTGTGTAGGGGCCTGATGGCACGGGGTAGCCGTAGCCGTTGTCGGGCATCGATAGCACGTCGGCCATCGGGAATCCGTTGTAGCTGACCCGCTGCAGCATCACGCGCGGCGTCACGGTGACCTGGTCATTGACCTTGATGGTGAGTGCCGCAGCGCCACCGTACGTCTTGATGGCGGCGACGTTGTCCACAGTCGTGGTCAGTGACGGATCCGTGGTGAGCGGCGTGCACGTCGGCGCTGCATTCAGGTTGAACGCCGTGGTGTTTGGATCCGTGCAGTAGCGGCGCTTGAAGTAGCCCGCCTCGTAGTCGTAGAACCCGGAGAGGCGCAGCGCCATCCGGTCTTCCATGATCGGGATGTTGACGACCGCATCGCCCACGTAGTTGGGGCGGTCGGTATTCCAGGTCTTGCTGGTGCCGACATGCACGTCCGCGGAGAACTTGGACAGGTCGGGTGTCCTGGTGATGATGCGGACCGTGCCGCCCATCGAACGCGCGCCGTACAGGGTACCCTGCGGTCCGCGCAGCACTTCGATGCGGTCCACGTCCAGTACGCGCGGATCGATCGAATCGGGCAGCGGAGTCTCATCCACGTAGAAGCCGGTGACGTTGTCACCGGAGATGCCGCGGATCGAGACGGTGCGCGAAGTTCCCACGCCGTCACCCGTCATGGCGAATCCGAGGTTGGGTACCTTGGTGGCGTAGTCGAAGAAGTTGGTAATGGCCTTCTCCTCGAGCGCCGCCTGACCGAAGGTGGTAATCGACAGCGGCACCGTCTGCTGACTCTCGGCGCGCTTCTGCGCCGTGACGATGATCTCCTCGAGTCCACCGCCCCCTTCGCTGCCACCCTGCGGCGTGTCCGCGGCGCGTACGCCCGCGGTGCTCACCAGCAATGCGATTGCAAACGCCAGCGACCTGTTCATTGATCTGGACATGACACTCCCCGATGGGCCGCTCCCGCGGCCGGATTGTTCATGGACGCCGCCAGTCATCGAACACCAGCCGGATGCGGCGTGACAACTGCCGGTACATGCTGCCAAAGCTCACTCCCGGTTGGGTCAGGAACTGAGCGAAATGCTGATTCAGCAGACTGAAGATCACCGCCGTGGCATCGTCCAGCGGCAGTCGCGGCGCCAGCCGTCCGGCATCGCGTTGCCGGCGCAACAGCGCGCGGATGTGCTGCTGGGCGCGACGGTCCGAGTCTTTGGTCCAGGCGGTGAGGGCACCCCTGTTGCCCACCCCCGGGAAGATTATCAGGCGCAGCAGCTCCCGACTCGCCCAGTTGTGTCCGCCGAGGTCCCGGTAAACCGACATCAGGCGAACCATTGCCGTCCCCGGGTCCGCGGGCGGTTGTTCGATGATGCGCCGCGCGCGCACCTCCATACGGTCCCAGTCCGCCTGCAGCAGCGCGATGACTATGCCTTCCTTCGAACGGAAGTACTTGTATACCGTCGCGACACCCGATCCGGCCGTCGCGGCGATCTCCTCGAAGGTCGTGCGGGCGTAGCCCTTCTGCGCGAACAGGCCCGCGGCGGCCCGCAGCATGGCGCCGCGCCGGGCATCCTTCTGCCGCTGTCGCGGCGAGTCCGCCGGGCGCGGCTTGCGGGACCGGGCCCCCTTCGCTGCGCGGGGTGGGGTGGCCGCCGGCCGTCGATGAGCTGAAGTCTTCAAATGGCAACGATCCAACCCATGGCCCCGCGTTCGGCCATATGACTCTGGTGCGGGTGGAACATGTAGCGTCCGCGCCGCGGCAGGCGGAATTCCAGGATGGCGCGCTCGGCCGGGCCCAGACTGACGATATCGGTGTGCTCGTGGGGCGTGACCGACGTGCCTGAACGGTACAGGTCGAAAGTGTGCGCGTGCAGGTGGAACGAGGCGAACGAGTCGTTCTCGACCATGTTCATCAGGTAGATCCGCACCAGTTCGCCCGCCGGCACCTTGAGGGGAAAGCGGTCGTAGTAGCCGGCAACCCCATTCCATGCATACGTGTCATTGCGGCCGGTGCCGTCCACGTCGAATCCACACAGGCACAGCACGAACTCGTGCGCCGCAGGGCGAGCTTCCACGGGGTCTACGATCAGCGACCCGTACATCCCCTTGCCTACATGCCAGGCGTAAGGTGGGATGTGACAGTGGTAGGGATGGAACCCGATGGGACCCGCGACGAACTCCAGAGTCTCGCGCTCACCGGGGGCGATCCTTCCCAGGCCGTCCTGCATGACATCGTGGGCGCCATGAAAATGCACGCTGTGCGCTGCGGAGGAAGTGTGGTTGGCCACCCTGACGCGCACGCGTTGTCCTGCCGTTGCACGGATGACAGGGCCGGGCACTGTGCCGCCGTACGCCCAGACGCGGACGTTGCGCCCGTTTGCCACATCCAGCGTGGTCTCGATGATAGGCAGATCAACTTCCAGGGGGTCATCGGACAGCGGGCGAGGCGGCGGCGGCGAGTGCAATGCATCGCGCGCTCCCGGCTTGAGGTAGGGCGCAGGTTCGTATCGGGCCGCGTAGGCTGCAGCCGCTCCGACGGAGCCGCTATCGGCCGCGCAATCGACAGGCAAAGTCGCGGCGGTGGCCGCAGTGCGGGGTGCCGTCCGGGCCGCTAGCCATTTCGCGGCCGGATGCGCGAGTGCGCCGAGCACCCCGAACCCGCTGCCGACGGCACCCAGACGAAACAGGTCGCGCCGTGCCAGCGGCATCAGCTCGTACCGGTCATCGCACCCAGCAACAGGACGAGCACATACGCGCCCGCCCCACCGCCGACGGCCACGAGCCGCACCTGGCGCGAGATCTGTCCGCTGGCCAGGGCGAAGTAGGCCAGCGGACCGATGAATGGCAGGAGGAATATGGCGAGTGTCCAGCCCCAGACTCCTCCGCTCCCGCGGCCGGCGCTGCGTCCCAGGTCCCACAGGGCCAGGGTGGACCACAGCACGTAGAGCAGCACGGGCAGCAGATACCCATACAGACCCAGCAGCATCTGCGCGGTGCTGGGCATCGTGACGGAAGTACCGGTCATGGAGGTCTCCGTAAGGTACGCGCTCAGCTGAGCGCTTTGGGGCCCAGCGGTCGTCCGACCAGCCAGATCGCTATGAACAGGGGAATGAACCAGACGATGAGGCCGGCAATGACGGAAGCCAGGCGTGCCGGGCGGCTCAGCGTGCGGGCGCGCGCCAGCAGGTACCAGGCGCCGCCGACGAGGGGCAACACGATCACGGCCACCGCCGCCCAGCGGCCGCCTTCCTTCGATTCGGCCATGTCCATGAGGGACAGGCCGGCCCATGTCGCATACAGGAGGATGGGCAGCATGTAGACGTACACGATGAACCAGACCTGGAACATCGTCACGGGACCCGACATGGAAAAGAGCGAGGGCATCAGGTCGTCTCCCGCGGTTCATGGATGGAGGCAAGATCAAGTTTGTGGTCCTCGAAGGGATGGGCCGCTGGCACCACCGGGGCCTGCGCGCCGCCCGGCATCTGCTCCTGTGGCGGAGGCGCCGGCCGGTCCTTGTAGTCCAGAACCGAGAACCGGCCCATGAACACCTGCGCGATCGAGCCGAAGAAGGTCAGGTTGCCGGACAGATCCGAGGCGATGGGCAGTCGCACCCGCCCGCAGCCATTCAGGGCCTGCAGTCCCCACGGCAGCGAGGTGCGGAAACGGTTGCCTTCGAAGCAGTTGTTGAGCGTGCCAAGACCACTTGCGGCGAGGTCTGCTCGCCCGGAGGAGACGATGGTGTTATCGCGGACCACATGACGCGTCGCCGGCCAGTAGTGGCGGTCGAGCAACGGCAGGATCGCGATGCCGTTGTTGCGGCTGCGCGCGACGTAGTTGCGCTCCACGAGGTTGGAATGGGTGCCGACGAGGCCGATTCCCGTGCCGGCGAGCGTCTCGGTCGCGTAGAAGCCGGCCGCCTCATTGTCCAGGCCGCTGTCAGTGATCAGATTGCCGATGATCGTCGTGTCGCGACCCGGCGGGAACAGCTCGATGTCGAATGTCGTGGTGCTCATGCCGCTACGGTTGTGCACGAAGCGCGAGTTGACGACGTACATGTCGCCACCGGAGTTGGTGCCCGAATAACCGAGGCCGCTGTAAGCCCCGGTCACATCGTCAAGCACGACCTTGCAGGGGTAGCACTGCCCTATATAGAAGGCGGAGTCCGGCGAGCCGCTGGCATAGGAGTGCTCAAACACGCCATTGGTGGCGCCGAAGCCGTAAATGCCGTAATCGCCGTTGTTGTAGGCGGTCAGGTAGGAGCCGCGGAATCCCGTGACGCCGGTCCAATAGAAACCGTTCAGCGTGTAGTTGCGGGCCGTCATGTTCTCGACGGCGACCGCGTTGGCGCCCACCATGATGCCCGTGCCCAGCGCGAACTTGCCGTCCAGGATCACCTCGTTGCGATCCACACCCCGGATGGTGATCGAGGGTGTCGTGACGAACACACTCTCGATGTAGACCCCCTTGTCCACCAGAACCAGATCTCCGGGATTGGACGCATCCACCGCGGTCTGGATGTTCGGATAGTCGGCAGGGACGTTACGCGTAACTCCCGAAGCCTTGTCCACCACGGCCAGCACGCCGCGGTTACCGGCTGGCGGTGTGTACTGCACATCACCCACGATGATGACGCCCACCATGCCGGCTTTGCCGTCCGGTGTTCCGTGGAATGTGCAGTAGAAGGGATAGACACCCGCGGTCGGAAAGACCATCTCGGTCATTTCATCGGGGGGGATGCTGATATTTCCGTAGGTCTTCTCGCTGGACCAGGAGTGATCGACAGAAATCGCGTTGTGCGCGTTGCGGCCCGCGTTGTGAAACACAACCGATCCGCCCACGGGGATGTGCACGATGCTGGGCGTGAAAGTGTTGTCCGCCATCGCCACAAGCACTGTGCCCGACGGCTGTGCTTCGTGTTTTGAGCACGCCGCGAGCACGAGCGCGGCAAGCAATGTCGATATCGTGCGCCATGCCGACAGCATGCCTGCGACCCCCCGACGCCTTGCAAGGCGTTCACCGGACCGTAGAGTAATCGTTCTTTTACTATACATTAGGCCGCAAGCAATTGACCCGTCAAGGGCCACCCCTGATGCTCGTCTGGTAGCCGGCAGGCCCGCGAGTTACAGTGCGCCACTCGCGAGTGGGGGACCTGCATGATCGATGCATCCAGGCGTAATCTGCTGATCACCGGCGCCACCTCGGCGCTGCTGGGTGGCATGGCTTCGGGGGCGCAGGCCGCTCAGTCCGCGCGGGGCGGGCAGACGCGATCAGAGTCGGGTGGAGCGCCGCATAACGTCGTTCCTTCCGCTCGTCCCGACGGCGTGCATACGGGAGGCGCTCGTACGGTGCGCATCGACGGCAAGTACGACGTCTGGGTGAAGCAGGTCGGTACCGGGGAGATTCCGGTTCTCACCCTGCATGGCGGCCCGGGCTTCAACCACTTCTATCTGGAATGTTTCGAGGATTTCCTGCCCCAGGCCGGTATCCGTTACTGGTACTACGATCAGCTGGGCTGTGGGTTCTCCGACGTGCCGGAAGACACTTCGTTGTGGACGGTGGAGCGCTACCGCGAGGAGGTCGAGCAGGTGCGGCGCGCGCTGGGACTGGAGAAATTCATTCTCTACGGGCACTCGTGGGGCGGCATGCTCACGATGGAGTACGCGCTCAAGTATCCGCAGCATCTTGCGGGAGTCGTCATCTCCAACATGACGGCCAGCGTCGCGGAATACGTGAAGTACGCCGCCGTGCTGGTGGGGCAGTTACCCGCCGCCGCGCAGCAGGTCATCGCGAAGCACCGCGCCAGCGGCGACTACGACTCGCCGGAGTATCAGAAGGTGCTGATGGAAGAGGTGTACAGCCGGCATGTGTGCCGCCTGAGCCCCTGGCCGGAACCGTTGCAGCGCTGTTTCCGCACCATCAACGCGAAGATCTACAACATCATGCAGGGCCCGGACGAATTCAACATCGTGGGCAACTTCAAGGACTGGGACATCTGGAAGCGCCTGCCGCAGATCAAGGTGCCCGCGCTGTTGCTCGCCGGGCGTCACGACGAGATGTCGCCCGAGCAGATCCAGCGCATGGGCAGGCTGATCCCCCGCTCGCGCGTGGTCGTTTGCGAGGGCGGCAGTCACATGGCCATGTATGACGACCAGCGTGCCTACTTTGACGCCCTCATCCCGTTCCTGCGGGAGACCTATCTCAACTCCAGGGCATGATGGATCTGAGTCGTGCGAGTCCGTATCCTTTCCGACCTGCACATCGAATTCGACGAGTGGACCCCGCCGGCGGCGGAGGCGGATGTCGTTGTTCTCGCGGGCGACATCCATGTCGGTGTGCGCGGTGTCGAATGGGGGCGGCGGCGCTTCCCGCACACTCCTGTCGTATACGTTGCGGGTAACCACGAATACTTCGGCGCGCGGCTCGAGGATCTGCGGCAGGATCTGTTGCGCCGGGGGCGCCAGCTCGGTGTCGACGTGTTGGAAGCGAGCGAGGTGGTGATCGGTGGGGCGCGTTTCCTGGGCGCGACGCTGTGGACCGATTTCGCGCTGCATGGATCCACGGCTGCGGACATCGACCGGGCCATGGCCGACGCCCGCCGCTGGATGCACGATTACCGCGTGATCCGCCGCGGTGACGGGTCGCCGTTGTGCCCGCAGGACACGCGCGCCTTGCATCTGGAGCAACTGGACTGGCTCAGGGAGAAGCTTGGGGAGCCGCACGCGGGACCCACGATCGTCGTGACCCACCACCTGCCGCATCCGCGCAGTGTGCACGCGAAATATGCCGGCTCGCGGCTGAATCCCGCCTTCGCCTCCGACCTGGGCTGCCTGTTTGGTACCTGCGTCGCGCTGTGGGTGCACGGGCACACTCACGAGTCGGCGGACTACGTGGAGAGCGGCACGCGCGTTGTATGCAATCCTCGCGGTTACTCGCCGATGGAACTCAACGAGTCCTTCAACCCGGTGCTGACGGTGGAATTGCCGGCGCCCGGCGCAGTCCCCGGACGTCGCAGTTTCCCGGGGTCGCCGACTGGGCCGTTCCGCCGAGCGCTGCCTGGAGCGTAGCAGCATACAGGCCAGGGCCGCCACACCTGGTAGGACCACGCCGGGATGCAGTGCCGCTATCCTATGCATCCGCGGCACACAACGATTCACCGCGGCAGGGGAGGAACCATGCAATTGGCACAGGACAGGCGCTCACGGGCACCCGATGGTCGCTTCGGCGCACGGCGGTGGAATGCAGGAGCGTTCCGCTGCATCGTCATGTTGTGTTGCATGATGCTGGCGGTTGGCCCGGCGAGCGGACACACCATCAAGGTGGGTGAAGTGCCGCCGGATGATCTGGGCAAGGCCGCCGCCGGCGATCCGGTCCACCTGTCCAGCTATCGCGGCAAGATCGTCATCATCTCCTTCTGGGCATCGTGGTGCACTCCCTGCCGCAAGGAACTGCCCGTGCTGGCCGGCATGCAACAGCAGGCCACGCGCGAGCGCATGGTGGTGCTCGCGGTGAACTGGGGCCAGAACACCGACCAGTTCCGCCAGATCGTCAAGACCTTGAGCAAGGTTGATCTGACGCTGATCAGCGATGAGTCGCGCCGTCTGGGTGCACGATACAACGTCAAAGCCATACCACACATGGTCATCATCGGCAGGGACGGCAAGGTGGCCGCCATCCACGAAGGTTACGCCGAGGAGGAGTTCCCTCGCCTGGCTGATGAGATCAACGCTCTGTGGTCCAGGACCGCGCCCGATGACGGACACTCGTAGGGTTCCAGCCGACACGGTCGCCACTGGCGGATGCATGTGTGGCCGCATCCGGTACGAGGTTCGCGGCAAACTGCGTGACGTCATCGCCTGCCACTGCGTGCAGTGCCGCAAGTCGAGCGGGCACTTCGTAGCGGCCACCGCCTGTCGCCGCAGCTCGTTCAGACTGCTCAAGGAAGACACGCTGCGCTGGTACGTGGCGGTGCCGGGTTATCGCCGCGGATTCTGCGGCGCCTGCGGTTCCAGCCTGTTCTTCGAAGAGGACGGCAGCGAACGTGTATCGATCGCGGCTGGCACGCTGGACGAGCCACAGGGACTGTCAATCGTCGCGCATATCTTCGCGAGCGAAGCTGGTGATTACTACGACATCGGAACCGGCGTGCCCGTCTCGCCAAAAGGTGAGCACAGCGTGCCACTGCCCTGAATTATGCCGCGCACAGTCGCGCCACCCGTGCCGGGTCGCCCCGCAGGATCTGCTCCACGTAGTAGTCGATCAGGGCGCGGGCGTAGGCCTGGTCGGTGGCGGCGATGAGCTTGTCGCCATCGTGCAGCCAACCGTCGATGCAATCCGACTTGGGTCGATCACTGCGGCCACACGCGAGCAGGCGCTCGAACGCCGTGCGGTAGATTTCAAACTCCTCGCGATGCAGGGGCGGACCATGCCCCGGCACCAGCAGGCCGAATCGATGCCCGCTCAGCTGTGCGAGCGATTCCTGCCAGCGCCTCGGGCATGCGGTGTCGAGGAATGGTGCGGGCAGCGTGACGAGATCGCCCGCCAGCAGCAAGCCACTGCGCGGATCCTCGATCCAGACATCGCCGGCGGTGACGGCATCGTGCTCGAGATTCACCTGCAGGCGCTTCCCGGCGATGGTCCGGCTTCCGGATGCGCTGATGACATCGGTAGGCAGCAGCGCCGGCCCGGCGTCGACCAGTGCGAGTTCGGCGCGCAGTGAAGCCAGCGGACCCTGCGAGCCATCCGGGGTGGCGATCGCCGCTTCCAGCTGCTGGCGATAGTGGGCGAGAAACGTCGTCTGCGCCTCGTAAATGGCCGAGCTGGCATAGATGCGGACATCCGGGTAGCGGGCACGCAGCAGGACGTTGCCACCCACGTGATCGAGATGCCAATGCGAATTGATGATGGCGCGGATCGGGCGGTGCGCCTGGGTCGCGAAGTCGATGATCTTCCGGGTGTGTTCGGTGTGCCGCCCGGTATCGAACACGATCAGCCCCTGCGGAGCCTCGAAGATCACGCTGTTGCCGTCGGGCTGGGACTCGCCATTGGCCGAGCCGGGAATCAGGTACGCGCCCCTGGCGATCAGGTACGCGTCCCTGGCGATACTCGTGGCCGCGTGTGCGTGGACCGGAAACGTCAACAACAGGCTGGCCAGGGCCGCCAGCCGCCTCTGTCTCTTTGACATCTGGGTACAACCTCCTGCGTGTCCCATGATAGGCCTTCGGTCGGCGCCCACCGGCGGGCCTCCACAGCGGCCCATCGCGCCGGAGATTCGTCCTGACCCGCGATCAGGGGCAGGTGTTCGGGATCAACCTGGGACGGTGTCGCGATGCTCGAAGCGGCTCAGGATCCACAGGGCTCCGGGGAGCGCGGTGAAGTCGGCGAGCAGGGCCAGCACGAATGCCGAGGATGAGACGATGCCGAACTGGCGCATGGGGGGCAGGTCCGACAGGGCCAGGGCGAGGAAACCGCTGGTGTTGATCAGGGTGGCGAACAGGATGGGCCGGCCGGCAATCAACAGTGCATGTTGCAGTGCGCCAGGGGTGCCGGCCCCGCGCCCTTCCTGGTAGTGATAGAAGAAGTGGATCTGGTCGTTCTCGGTGGCTCCGAGCACGGTGGACCCGATCAGGATGGTGGCGATGTTCAGCGGAATGTCCGCTGCGCGCATCACGAGGAACACGGCCAGGATGGCGAATAGCGACGGTATCATCGTCATCAGCCGCGCGCTCGGGCTGCGGAACACGAACAGGAAGGCCATGAAGATCACGCTGGCCGTGAGAACGAAGCTCTCGGTCAGTGTTGGCACCAGCCGTTCGGTGATTTCCGTGGAGAGGACTCCCTTGCCCACCGTCAGGCCTTGCGCCTGGTGCAGCGCCGGGTCGGACTGCCGCGCGGCGCGCCAGGTGTTCTCCACGAATCGGCGCATCATGCCGGTCCGGCCGAAGCGTTCTGCCTGCCCGCGTACGGCCAGTCGCACGCTGGCGAGGTCCGCGACGTCGACGTAGCTGCGTGCTCCGGGTTCGGTCAGCAGAATCTGCTCCAGGTCCTCCGCCAGCTTGTTCCAGTCGCCGGGGGTGTCGGGCAAGCGGTCGGAGCCGGATTCCACGTAGCGCGCCCATCTCAACACCGAGGTCGGCCCGTCGACCGCGGTGATGCCCGGCACGGCTTCGAAGCGCTGCGCCAGACGATCGATTGCATGCAGGAACTCAGGGTCCAGCGCGTGACCCGGGGGTGTCCGTACCCACAGATCGACGACATCCAGACCGTTGGTCTGCTGGAATTCGCGCGTGTCCTGGGCGATGCGCTCGCCCGGATTGACGTACGTCAGGGCATCGGTCTCCAGCGGGAGCGGATCGAACCGGCCCGGGATACCGAACAGCGAGGCGGCGCCACCAAACATCAGGACCAGCGCGCCCACGACGAATACCCAGCGGTAGCGGCGGCTGGCGGGAACTAGCCACTCCACGAACCGGGTGAAGCGTTTGCCGGCTACCGCACGCTCCGCGCGCAACGGGGTGCGGAACAGCGACTGCAGGGCTGGAAACAGCGTGAAGCAGCCGAGCCATGCCACGACCAGGCCACAAGCCGTCCAGATACCCATTTCGCGCACGGGGCGGATCTCGGAAACCGCAAGCGCCGCGAAGCCCACCGCCGTCGCGAACATGGAGGCCGTGCAAGGCAGAAATTTGTTGGCCAGAGCTCGCGCGTGATGCTCCAGCAGCGTCGGTGAGTCATCCGGTTCCATGAATCGCGAGTGGATGTAGACGAGCGTCGCGGTGGTCGTGACCATCACCGTCAACGGCACGAGTGTGGACACGACCGTGTTGGACCACCCGAATATCGCTGCAAGCCCCACGGCCATGGCGACCACGATACCCAGGGTCACCACGATTGCGGCGAGGGCGCGCCAGGAACGGTACACGATGAAGACGAGTGCGACCAGGAACAGGCCGAACAGCGGCATGAAGCGTTTGGTGGCTGAGCCCGTCTGGTGTTCCAGCCACGCGTCGAGCCAGGGAGAACCAACACGACGCGCCGCGGTGAACGGGCCGCCGCGACCATCGAGAGGCAGGACG
>DATKLO010000109.1:0-7130 GCA_035542375.1 Steroidobacteraceae bacterium
GGTCACGCGATCGCCCTTCTTGAAACGCGTGACACCGGCTCCCGCCTCGATGACTTCACCCGCGCCGTCGGAAAGAGGAATCGTGTCGCGCGCCACCGGGCCGCCGAAGTAGTGCCCGGTCACGACCAGCTGGTCGCGAGAGTTGAGCGAGGCGGCGCGCATGCGCACGAGGATCTGACCCGCACCGGCGCGCGGCTCGGGTAACTCCACCGCGCGCAGGCCCTCGAGGCTCTGCGCACCCTTCTGGACGACGTAGGCTTTCATGCTGGTACCTTCCCGGGCCGGCGCTCGCGGGAGCGAAGCGCCACGCCCGCATCTTTGGCCGGCGGGCCGGCGCCGTCAACCGCCGGCCGGCTGTTATGTTGCGCGTCCGATACAACCGCGGCGCGATTCGCTCTGGGAAAAGAATCTCCGCTCTGTGGGGAGAGCCCCAGACGGGCGGTCAGGCGCCTTATCTGCAACATCAGACGGTGGCGTTGCAGCGCCCACGAAACGTGGTTGTCAGTCGCTCGTCACCGTACCGGGATGTGCTCGGTCAGACGGTGTCAACCGGTGATGCTTCAAGGGGGTTGTCTATGAAACGCTGCGCAGGTGTTGCTGGCGCGCCAACGCGGGCGCATGGTCGGTCGGGTGGTGCACTGCGGGTCATCCTGGCGGGAATGTGTGCCGCGGTGGCGGCGCTGCCCGCGCTCGCGGAAGACCAGATCGAGGAAGTGATCGTCACGGCGCAGAAACGCACCGAGAACGTGCAGGAAGTGCCGATCGCGATCACGGCGATCGGCGCCGCGGTGCTCGAGCAGAAGGGCATCAGCAACGTTTCACAGCTCAGCAACTTCGCACCGAACGTCAATCTGGATGCGGGCACGCCCTTCTCGGGCTCCGACACGGTGTTGTCGGCCTACATCCGTGGCATCGGCCAGGACGATTTCGCCTTCAACCTGGATCCGGGCGTCGGTGTTTACGTGGATGGTGTGTATCTCGCACGCAGTGTGGGCGCCAACACCACGATGCTCGACGTGGATCGCGTCGAGATCCTCAAGGGACCACAGGGCACGCTGTTCGGACGCAACTCCATCGGCGGCGCCATCTCGATCGTCACTCGCGACCCCGGCAACGAGTTCATGGTGAAGGGAGACATCACCACCGGCTCGCGGCAGCGCCTGGACGCCAAGGTATCGTTCGATGTCCCGTTCAACGACTGGATCACCAGCACGATCTCCTTCTCCTCGCAGAAACAGACCGGCTACCAGCACCGGATTCCGTACGTGCAGGGCAACGCCGGCGGGTCCGCCGGGATTCCGGACTGCACCACGGCGACCTGTCCCTACGTCGTGGATGCCGCGCAGGCCTTTCCCGCCGCGGGATACCAGACGGCCTCCGATGAAGGCGGCACGAACAAGTGGAGCGGCCGCGCCAAGGTGGTATTCCGCCTGACCGACGACCTGAAGCTGACCGCCACCGGTGACTATCTCAACGTGGACCAGCCGGCCTCGGCCAACACCGTGATCGGCATCAACAACGCGCAGCTGGGACCCAGCGGCCTGTCCGGAATCTCCAACCTGTGCCTGCTCGGGCCGGCCTCCCCCGTCCCGGTCACCATTGCGTTCGGTGTACTGTGCACGCAGCCTCGCGGCGGGTTGAGCCCGACGCCAACGCCGATGCCCATCTCACCGCCGCTCTATGGTGCGAATGCGGACGGTAATCCATACAACAACTACCTCCCGTACGACTCACGCTTCGAGACGGGCAACATCGACACCAGCTACGCCACCGGCAACAGCTTCTCCAAACTGAAGAACTGGGGTGTCGGCACGACGTTCGACTGGTCGATCGGCCACGGGATGAACCTGAAGCTGATCAGCGCCTATCGCGACATGCACTGGGATGCGGGCATGGACCTCGATGGCTCGCCGGAGGCGGTGCTGCAGACCTCGTTCGACATGATCCAGCATCAGAATTCGCAGGAGCTGCAGCTGAACGGGGTGGCGGTCGATGACCGTCTGAACTACGCCGTGGGCGCGTACTACTTCGAGGAGTCCGGTCACCTGCATGACTATGTGACCTTCCCCATGGGCATCCTGATGATCGACGGGCCCAACGACCTGAGCACCAGGGCCGAGGCGATCTACGCCCACCTGAACTTCAAGATCACCGATCAGTGGGGTCTCACCCTCGGTGGCCGCGAGACGCACGAGCACAAGGAGTTCGCCGGCTACCAGACGGACGACAACGGCCTGTCCTACAAGATCACCGGCTGCTTCCCGCCGGGTGCGCCCAACACGCTGGGCGCGCCCGCCAACCTGACCTGTCAGGAGGTCCTCGGATTCCCGGTGACGGGCAGCCCGTACACCTACTACCCCACGGGTCCGTTCACGCAGGTTTACAACAACTTCTCCCCCACCGCGGGCTTCGAGTTCCACATCGACCGCGATCAGATGCTCTATGCCTCCTACTCCAAGGGCTACAAGACGGGCAGCTGGACCACGCGCCTGTCGAGCCCGCATCCGACATACGACTCGACGCTGCATTTCAACCCCGAGTTCGCTCAGTCGGAGGAAGTGGGTTACAAGTCGGAGCTGCTGCAGCATCGGCTGCGGCTGAACCTGGCCGGCTTCCACACCAAGTACGACAACATCCAGCTGAACTCGCAACAGGGCATCTCGCCAACGATCGTCAACGCGGGGGATGCGACGATCTATGGCTTCGAAGTGGAGGCCGAGGCCGTGCTGGGCGGCGGGTTCTCGGTGAATGCCTCGGCCGGCTATACGCATGCCGCGTACGACCGGCTGAACGATGTCATCGACAACGGTTACCTGTTGACGAGCTATTCCTGCCCGGAGAGCAGTCCGAATGCCCCAGCGCCCTATTCCGCGCCGGCGGGATCCTCGAACGCCGCCGTCCTGGCCGGCCAGACTGCGGTGGCGCAGTCGTTCCGCAACGGCCAGTGTCAGCTGCCCAAGACACCGAAGTTCAAGGGCTATGTGGGACCGCAGTACGAGTTCAATCTGCCCAATAGCGGCGCGCTCATGCTCAATGCCGACTGGACTTACATCACCAGGGAGTACAACGACATCGGCAACACCTGGCAGCTCGCCCGCCCTGACATGAGCCTGATCAATGCCTCGCTCACGTACAAGGCACCGAGCCGGCAGTGGGAGATCGCCGTGGGGGGCAACAACATCGGCGACAAGCGCTACGTCGTCAGCGGCCAGAACCAGGGCGGCGTCGCTGTCATCGATGCGTCCTACAACCCGCCGCGCGAGTGGTTCGCCGCGTTCCGCTATCGACCTTCGCTGGGCGGGAGCAAATAAAGGGCAGGCCCGGCCTGGCTGCCTCCAGCCAGGCCGTGGCGAGCCGTTCGCCTGCCGCTTCCCCCAAGGAGGATGGCGGCGCACGGACGCGTCGCGGTAGTCTGCTCATACGGCAGGTCTTGCCGTCCCGGTCACGATTTGCGTGCACCGGGGCTTCGAGGAGAACCCCATGCGCATGCGCCGACTCGGCAATACCGGCCTGATCGTCTCGGAACTGTGCCTCGGCACCATGACCTTCGGCGACGGTGAAGGACTGTGGCGCGCCGTCGGGCAGCTCGACCAGGCCGCCACCGACGGTGTCATCCGCGCCGCCCTGGATGGCGGCATCAATTTCATCGACACAGCCGATGTCTACCACGCCGGCCGCTCCGAAATGCTGACCGGCCAGGCGCTGCGCAATCTGGGCATCCCGCGCCAGCAGGTGGTGCTGGCGACCAAAGTGCACGGGCGCATGGGCCGCGGACCGAATGATGCGGGCCTGAGCCGCGGCCATATCCTCCATGCGGTGGATGAGAGCCTGCGGCGCCTGCATATGGATTACATCGATCTGTACCAGATCCACGGCCTGGATGCGGTCACGCCGATCGAGGAGACGCTGAGCGCGCTCAACGATTGCGTGCGCGCGGGCAAGGTGCGTTATATCGGGCTGTGCAACCTGAGCGCATGGCAGATCGCCAAGTCGCTGTGGATCTCGGAGCGGCGCGGGTTCGAACGCTTCCAGAGCGTCCAGGCCTACTACACCATCGCCGGCCGCGACCTCGAGCGCGAGGTCGTTCCGCTCGCGAAAGACCAGCAGCTGGCCATTCTGCCGTGGAGTCCGCTGGCCGGCGGGTTGCTGAGCGGCAAGTTCAAGCGCGATGCGCAGGGACCGGAAGGCGCGCGCCGCGCCACGTTCGACTTTCCACCCGTGGACAAGGAGCGCGCCTTCAACGTGATCGACGCCATGCGGCCGATCGCGGATGCGCACGACGTATCGATCGCGCGAGTCGCGATTGCGTGGCTGCTGGCGAGGCCCGCCGTCACCTCGGTGATCATCGGCGCGCGCAACGAAGCGCAGCTGCATGACAACATTGCCGCCACCGGACTGAAACTGACGGCGGCGGAACTGGAGACGCTGGATCAGGTGTCGGCGTTGCCGCGGGAGTATCCGGGCTGGATGCTGGAACTGCAGTCGGCGGACCGGCTCAACATCCTCAATCCGCCGCAGACCTGAAGCGGCCTGAAGCGGCCGGCCACCGCCGCCAGCGGCGAGCGGTTTGCCGGCCGGGCACGACCGAGGGCGGCGGACCGATAGCGCGAAGTCAGCGCCGGCCGACCGCGCCGCGACAGATGCGCTCGCACAGCTGCGGGAAATCGATGCCCGCCGCGCGCGCCGCCTGCGGCAGCAGGCTGGCCGCCGTCATGCCCGGGAGCGAGTTCGCCTCCAGGCACCACAACCCACCGGTGGGGTCCATGCGAAAATCGATGCGGCTGTAGGACCCGAGTTTGAGGGCCGCATGCGCCCGGAGCGCGAGCTGCTGCAGCTGCGCCGCGGTCGCGGGCGGCAGATCCGCCGGAAACACCTCGCGCGCCCCGCCCTTCTGGTACTTCGCCTGGTAGTCGAAGATCTCCCCGGGCGTGATGATCTCGCCCACGGGCAGCGCCGTGCCCTCCAGCACGCCCACGGTCAGTTCGCGACCCGGGACGAACCGCTCCACCATGACTTCATCGTCAAAGCGACCGGCCACCTGCAGCGCGGCGGCCAGTCCCTCCGGCTGACGCACGATGCTCAGGCCCACCGTCGAACCCTGCTTGTTGGGTTTGACGACCACCGGCCAGCCCAGAACGCTTTCCACCTCGCGCGGGGTCACCGGTGACATGAGCCAGTCCGCGGTCGGAACCCCGGCGCCGCGAAACAGTCGCTTGGACAGATCCTTGTCCATCGCCGTCGCGCTCGCAATGTGATTGCTGCCGGTGTACGCCAGGCCGGCCAGGTCCAGCACCGCCTGGATGCGCCCGTCCTCGCCGGCGCCGCCGTGCAGCGCCAGGAACACGACGTCCACGTCGCGGATATCGGTGGCGCTGCTCGTAAGCTGAAGGGCGGTCTCGCGCATCCCGGCAAGCACGGAACTCGACGGCGGTTCCGGACCCACACCGCTGGTCAGCAGACGCTGTTCGGCGCTCGGAGCGAGCCGGCCCGTGGCTGTATCGACGGCTGTGACCTCGTGGCCCAGGCTGCGCAGCGCCGGAATGATCTGCGCTGCGCTTGCGATGGAGACGTCCCGCTCCTCGCTGGTGCCCCCGAACAGTACTGCGATCTTCATGGTGCGCATCTTCGCATCGGGGAGTGCCCCCGTGCGTGCCGCACATCGCAGCCCCGATAGGACGGAGCCGATCGGATTGCAATGGATCCGGTCCGATTCCTCAGAACGGATAGCGGCGCGGCGTGGTCTGCACCGTGATCCAGCGCAGCTCGGTGAACTCGTTGATCCCAGCCCGGCCTCCGAAGCGCCCGTAGCCCGAGGCCTTCACCCCACCGAAGGGCATCTGAGCCTCGTCGTGCACCGTGGGGCCATTGATATGGCAGATGCCGGTCTCGATCCGCCGTGCCAGCTCCAGCGCACGTGCGATGTCCCGAGTGAACAGCGCCGCCGACAGGCCGTATTCAGTGTCATTGGCGAGCCTCACGGCCTCATCCGCGGACTTCACCCGGGTGATGGACACCTGGGGACCGAACGACTCTTCACGGAACAGGGCCATTTCCGGCGTCACCCGATCGACCACGATGCCCTGCATGATGGTGCCGTCGCTCTGCCCGCCGCACAGCAGCTTCGCGCCCTGGGCGACGGCGTCGTTCACCAGTCGCTGTACCCGCTCAACCGTTGGCTTGCCGACAACCGAACCCAGCACGAAATCACCCTTGCGCGGGTCACCCGTCGGCAGCGCGGCAACGCGCTTCGCGAGCTTCGCCGCGAACTCATCAGCCACCTTCTCATCAACGATGACACGCTCGGTGGACATGCAGATCTGTCCCGAGTTGGCGTACGCGCCGAAGACGGTCGCATCGACGGCGGCATCGAGGTCCGCATCCTCGAGGACGATGAGCGGCGCCTTGCCACCCAGCTCCAGCAGCACGGGCTTCAGATATTTCGCAGCCAGCAGCGCAATGATCCGGCCGACGCGCGTCGAGCCGGTGAAGTTGACTCGCTTCACGGCAGGATGCGACACCAGCGCTTCCGCAACAGCTTCGGCATCCTTCGCATCGTGCGTGATGACGTTGACGACACCCTCGCCGAGTCCGGCTTCGTTCAGCACTGTGCCGATGAGCCGGTGCGTGGCGGGACAGACTTCGGAGGCTTTGAGGATCACCGTGTTGCCACAAGCCAGAGGCACGGCGATCGCGCGCACACCCAGGATGACGGGTGCGTTCCACGGGGCTATACCCAACACGACACCGACAGGCTGGCGGATGGCCATCGCCAGGCTGCCCGGAACGTCGGAAGGTACGACCTCACCACCGATCTGGGTGGTGAGGGCCGCCGCCTCGCGCAGCATGTTGGCGGCCAGGTGCACGTTGAAGTGACCCCAGCCGGCGGTCGCTCCGGTCTCCGTGGTCAGGATGGCGGCAAACTGCGCGGAGCGCGCTTCGAGCAGCTGCGCTGCCTCGTTGAGCCGGGCGCGCCGCTCGCTCGGACCGAGAGCGGACCAGTTGGGGAATGCCGCGGCGGCAGCGTCTGCTGCGGCTCGCGCATCCTGCACCGATGCCGCAGCGGCCCGGGTCGCCACGTCGCCCGAGATCGGGTTCAGCCGGTTGAAGGTGGCGGACTTCGCGGCGGGGAC
>DATKLO010000110.1:0-21410 GCA_035542375.1 Steroidobacteraceae bacterium
GGACGACGCTCGGTGCTGCCCGGGGGTGCGTTCTGTCCACCTACAGCGACGACATCGGCTACCTCTTCCGAGTCGAAATCTTCGTCCTCGGCCTCCGTCGGCGCCTCGGTCGTGGCACCAGCCGGCACCTGCACGGGGGGCACGCGGCGTCGGGCCGGAGCCTTCTTGCGCACGGCGGCCTGGGGACGCGGCTTGCCCCGCGCTGTTTTCTTTCGCGGATTGCCAGACTCGTCCAGCTCCACGAACTCATCTTCTCCGACAGCGACCGTGGGCACTGATTCCTTGCCCTCGATCACCGCGTCAGCCATGCCAGTCGCATACAGCTGGATGGCGCGCATGGCGTCGTCATTGCCAGGGATGACATAGTCGATGCCATCCGGCGAGCAGTTCGTATCGACGATGGCGACGACCGGAATTCCCAGTTTCTTCGCCTCATGGATGGCAATCTTCTCGTGGCCCACGTCCACCACGAACATGGCATCCGGCAGGGACTCCATGTTCTTGATGCCGCCGAGGCTCCTCTCGAGCTTGTCCATCTCGCGGCGCAGCTGCGTGGCTTCCTTCTTGCCGCGCTTGTCCAGCGCGCCGGAGCTGGCCAGCTCGCTGATCTCGCCCAGCCGCTTGATCGACTGGCGGATGGTCTTGAAGTTGGTGAGCATGCCGCCCAACCAGCGCTGGTTCACGAACGGCTGGCCGGCGCGGATCGCCTCGCGCTGCACGGCCTCGCGTGCCGAGCGCTTGGTGCCCACGAACAGCACCGTGCCGCCGTCGGAAATCACACCTTTGACGAACGACGCCGCCTCGGCATACAGAGGCTGGGTCTTCTCGAGGTTGATGATGTGGATCTTGTTTCGCTCACCGAAGATGTAGGGGGCCATCTTCGGGTTCCAGAAGCGGGTCTGATGTCCAAAATGGACTCCCGCCTCCAGCATCTGTCGCATGGACACGCCGGGCATGAAAAGCTCCTGTTCGGGTTGGGCCTCCGCGCATCCCGGGCGGCCACCCTTGACGCGGGACCTTGCGGCCACCATGTCTTCGGGCACCCAGCTCGCCTGGTATGTGATGCGCGTGTGGGGTTGCGTTGCCAAAAAAGGCGGCGCTTTATACCATGAACATCCCGTCTGAACAATGCCTTACGCGCTCGCCGCGGAGCCCGTCCCACCCCCTATGCACGTGACCATCAAAACCCCGGAAGAGCAGGACAAAATGCGCATCGCCGGCCGCCTGGCCGCCGACGTGCTCGACATGATCGGGGAGCACGTGGTGCCGGGGGTGACCACCGAGGAGCTGGACAAGCTCTGCCACGACTATATCGTCGAGGTGCAGCGCTCCATCCCGGCCAATCTCAATTATCGGGGCTTCCCCAAGACCATCTGCACGTCGGTGAACCACGTGGTCTGCCACGGAATCCCGAACGACAAGCGACTGAAGGCCGGGGACATCGTCAATATAGATGTGACCGTGATCCGTGACGGTTATCACGGTGATACCAGCCGGATGTATTTCGTCGGCAAGCCGCCGACCCATGCCCAGCGGCTGGCCGAGACCTGTTTCGAGGCCATGTGGCGGGGTATCCAGACCGTGCGCCCCGGGGCCCATCTGGGTGACATCGGGCATGCCATCCAGACGTTCGTGGAAGCCCGCGATTACTCGGTGGTCCGGGAATATTGCGGCCACGGCATCGGCCGGGTGTACCACGAGGACCCCCAGGTGCTGCACTACGGTGAACCGGGGACGGGTCTGGTGCTTCGCACCGGCATGACTTTCACGGTGGAACCCATGGTCAACGCCGGCAAGCGCCACGTCCGCCTGCTGCCCGATGGGTGGACCGTCATCACCAAGGACCACTCCCTCTCGGCGCAGTGGGAGCACACCGTGCTGGTCACCGACACGGGCGTGGAAGTTCTGACCCTCGGAGCCGCCGACCGCCAACAGGCGCCCGTCGCCCTGGGAACGGGCGCGGCATAATGGGGTCATGCCGGGTGTTGACGTAGACATTCTCGAGGAAGCGCTGCCGACGTCCGCGCGGAGCGCCGCCCCCTGGCCGTTGCTGACCCGTCTGCCCGCCCTGATCGAGGAAGCGCGGGGCGAGGCCACGGCGTATCGCGAACTGTTGCGCCAGTGCCATGAAGAGCTGAAGGCGCGGTTCCTGGCCGAAGAGCCCATCGAGGATCTGGTCCACGCACGCGCTCTGGTCGTCGATACCGTGCTGCGCGCCGCCTGGCAGATGCAGCACGTCGCGAACGCGGAAGCCTGCGCACTCGTGGCTGTTGGTGGCTACGGCCGAGGCGAGCTGCACCCTTGTTCCGACATCGACATCATGATGCTGGTGCCCGAGCCCCCGGACGCTCAGGGCCGAAGCTCTGTCGAGAAATTCGTCGCCTTCCTCTGGGACATCGGTCTCGAAGTGGGACACAGCGTGCGGACAGTCGAGGAGTGCGTTCAGGAAAGCACGGCCGACGTGAGTGTCATGACGACACTTCTCGAAGCCCGATACCTGGCCGGGAGCACGGCCCTCGTGGAGCGCATGCGCGAGGCGCTCTCGCCGGAGCACGTCTGGCCGGTGAAGGAGTTCTTCGAGGCCAAGGTGCGCGAGCAGGCCGACCGGCATCTCAAGGCCAACGACACGGCCTACAACCTCGAACCCAACGTCAAGACGGGCCCGGGTGGCCTGCGCGACATTCAGACCATCGCGTGGGTGGCCAAGCGACACTTCGGCTCGGACACACTCGATGGACTGGCCACGCGCGGGTTCCTGTCCGGCGCGGAATTGCGTCGGCTCAAACAGGCACAGGCTTTTCTCTGGAAGGTGCGTTTCGGGCTGCATGTCCTCACCGGCAGACGCGAGGACCGGCTGCTGTTCGACCACCAGATCCGCCTGGCTCAGACGTTCGGGTACGAGGACGCCTCCTACACTCTGGCAGTCGAACAGTTCATGCAGCGGTACTACCGGACGGTCATGGACGTCAGCCTGCTGAATGAACTGCTCCTGCAGCTGTTTCGCGAGGCCACCCTCAGCGAGAGCGAGCCGCCCCGGCCGCTCAATCCGCGCTTCCAGGTGCGCAATGGATCTCTCGAGGCGGTGAGCAGCGATGTGTTCGCCCGGACGCCTTCGGCGTTGCTGGAGATGTTCGTCCTGTTGCAACAGAACCCGGGCATCAACGGAGTACGGGCCTCCACCATGCGCGCCGTCGCGCGCAATCTCTGGCTGATCGATGAAGAATTCCGCCAGAATCCGCGCAATCACCGGCTCTTCCTGGAGATCGTGCGTGCGCCCGTCGGTGTGACCCACGAGCTGCGGCGAATGAACACCTACGGAGTGCTGGGCCGTTACATTCCTGCATTCGGTCGCATCGTTGGTCGGATGCAGTACGACTTGTTCCACGCCTACACGGTGGATGCTCACACGCTATTCGTGGTGAGCAACCTGCGACGCTTCGCCATTGCGCGCTATGACCACGAGTTGCCGGAAGCCTCGCGCATCATGCAGCAGCTGCCGAAAACCGAGATCGCCTATCTCGCGGCGCTCTTCCACGACATCGCCAAGGGCCGAGGCGGAGATCACTCGGAGCTGGGTGCCGTGGATGCGGAGGCGTTCTGCCTGGAGCAGGGCCTGTCGCCCTACGACGCCCGACTGGTTGCGTGGCTGGTGCGCAATCACCTCGAGCTGTCCATCACGGCGCAGAAGCAGGACATCGCCGATCCGGAAGTCATCAACGCCTTCGCGCGCCGTGTGGGTGACGAAAGCCACCTCGACTACCTCTACGTGCTCACCTGCGCGGACGTCCGCGGTACCAACCCGAAGCTGTGGAATTCCTGGAAGGCCTCGCTGTTTCACGAGTTCTATGACCGCGTGAAACGCGCCCTGCGGCGTGGCCTGGAAAGCCCCATCGATCAGGAACAGCTGGTTCAGGAGACCCAGGAAACCGCACGACGTCTGCTCATCGAGCATGGAGTGGCCGAGGCCGACGTGCAGCGGGTCTGGGCCCGGTTCGCGGCGCCCTACTTCCTGCGGCACACGCCCGACGAAGTGGCCTGGCACACGCGGCTGCTCGCGGAGCGCGAGCCGGGATCCGATGAGCCGCTCGTCGCGCTGGATCCGCGCGGCGTGCGCGGCACGACCTCCGTCATGATCTTCGCCCGCCCGCACCGGCACGGCTTCGCCCGTACCACCGCCGTGCTGGACCAGCTCGGTCTCAACATCGTGGACGCCCGGATCACGCCCACCGGCGATGGCTTCAGCCTCGACCTGTATCACGTGCTCGAGGATGATGGCGCACCGATCACGGACGATGACCGCAAGATCGAGATCGAGCATGCGATCTGGCTTTCGCTGCAGCGACAGGGCGATTCGTTCGCCGTCTCACGACGTGCGCCGCGGCAGGCGCGCATGTTCAACACGCCGACGCAGATCAGCCTCAGCGTCGATGAACGCAACCGGCGATCGGTCCTGGAACTGACCGCGGGAGACCGCCCGGGTCTGTTGAGCGACATCGGCAAGGTGCTGATGGAGGAGCACATGCAACTCCACGACGCCAAGATCATGACCGTGGGTGAACGCGCCGAGGACGTGTTCTACATCACCGACTTCGAGCAGAGGCCGCTGAGCGGGGAAGCGGCGCAACGCCTGCGCGAACAACTCATGCAGGCTCTCGACCGGCGGCGGGCGGCGTGAACCCGCGGCTGGACCGGCTGCACGCCTACCCTTTCGAACGTCTGGCGCGGCTCAAGGCGGGCCTCACGCCGCCCGCGAACCTGGCCCATATCGCCCTGTCGATCGGCGAGCCGCAGCACGCGCCTCCCGAGTTCGTGCTCGCCGCCCTGCGCAGCCACCTGCATCGCCTTGGAAGCTATCCGGCCACCGCCGGATTGCCCGAGCTGCGTGCCTCCGCCGCACGCTGGCTGGAGCGGCGTTTCCGCCTGCCGGCGCAGGCAATCGACCCCGACACCATGGTGCTGCCAGTCAACGGCACGCGCGAGGCGCTATTTTCGTTCGTGCAGGCCGTGGTCGATGATTCGCGCACGCCACTGGTCGCCATGCCCAATCCGTTCTATCAGATCTACGAGGGGGCGGCGCTGCTGGCGGGTGCCGAGCCTCACTTCCTGGACACGACCACCGCCAACGGCCACATCCCTGATCTGGACGCGGTGGATGCGGCGATCTGGCGCCGCTGCCAGGTCCTGTTCCTGTGCAGTCCAGGTAATCCCACCGGCGCGGTGCTGTCACTGCCATTGTTGCGTCACGCGCTGGCGCTCGCGGAGCAGTACGACTTCCTGGTGGCCGCGGACGAGTGTTACACCGAGATCTACCTGGACGAGCACGCACCACCGCCGGGACTGCTGCAGGCAGCATTGGCTGACGGTCGCGATCGGTTCCAGCGATGCGTCGTATTCCACAGTCTGTCGAAGCGCTCGAGCGTGCCGGGTCTGCGGTCGGGCTTCGTCGCCGGTGACCCGGCCGTCATCTCGCGCTACCTGCTCTATCGGACCTATCACGGCAGCGCCATGCCGGTCCCCACTCAACTCGCGAGCATCGCGGCATGGGATGATGATGCGCATGCCGCGGCGAACCGCCGTCTGTATCAGGAAAAATTCGACCGGGTGATTCCGTTGCTCGCGCCGCACTTGCCGGTCGAGCGTCCGGACGGCGCGTTCTATCTCTGGACCGATGTGGGGGGCGATGACGAGCGATTCACGCGCGACTTGTTCGCCGCGCAGAACATGACGGTGCTGCCGGGCAGCTACCTGGCTCGTGGGGAGGGGCGCGTCAACCCTGGTACCGGCCATGTGCGGATCTCGCTCGTGCCAGACGTGCAACACTGCGTCGAAGCCGCCGAACGAATCTGCGCCTTCGTGCGCGCCGCAGCCATCCATCGGCCCAGCCATCCATGAACGATTCACCATGAATGATCTTCGCAACCTGCAGACCCTGATCGATGCCGCGTTCGAGAAACGCGCGCAGTTGTCAGCCAGGAATACACCTCCCGAGGTGTCCGCCGCCATCGATGCGGCCATCAATCTGCTCGACAGCGGTCAGGCGCGCGTTGCCGAGCGGCGCGACGGCCGTTGGGTGGTGAACGAGTGGCTCAAAAAGGCGGTGCTGCTCTATTTCCGCTCGCACGACAACACGGTGATGGATGCCGGCTTCACGCGTTTCTACGACAAGGTTCCTCTGAAGTACGCCCAGGCGTCCGAGGCCGACCTGCTGGCCGGTGGGGCGCGGGTTGTGCCTCATGCCGTGGTTCGCAAAGGCGCCCACATAGCGCCGAACGTCGTGCTGATGCCCAGCTACGTCAACATCGGGGCGTATGTTGGGGCGGGAACGATGGTGGATACGTGGGCGACGGTGGGGTCCTGCGCCCAGATCGGCAGCAACGTGCACTTGTCCGGCGGAGTCGGTATCGGGGGAGTGCTGGAGCCGCTGCAGGCAAGCCCGACCATCATCGAGGACGATTGCTTCATCGGGGCGCGTTCGGAGGTGGTCGAAGGCGTGATCGTGGAAGCAGGCTCGGTGATCTCCATGGGGGTGTTCATCGGCCAGAGCACGCGGATCTACGACCGGACCACCGGGCAGATCCTGCAGGGTCGGGTACCCGCTGGATCCGTGGTGGTGCCGGGCACACTGCCCTCTTCTGACGGCAAGTACGGGCTGTATTGCGCCGTCATCGTCAAGCGGGTGGATGCGCAAACCCGCGCCAAGACGTCCATCAACGAACTGCTGCGCGCCGACTGACTCCGCCGCCGGCCGTCGCACCGATCCATGCGGGGCCGGCGCGTGTCAGGTGCTGCGGGCGACATTTATAACCGCTCTGTCACTTCTCTCCGACTGACTTCATAACCGGTGCCTCTCTAGCATCCTGATTCGGCGCACCCGCGTGCCAGTGCCCGACGTGCGCCCCGCGCGGCGCGTCGGAGTCGACGCGCGCCGCACGCGATCAACAACAAGTCAGAGGTCCCGGGAGAGTCATGATCCTTCGCAAACGGCTGGTGGCCCTGGCCGCCCTGTCATTGCCCATCGGTCCGGTCGTGGCACAGAACGCGCCGGCCCCCACACCGGCCTCCGTACCCGGCACGCCCACCGACACGGCCGCCCTGCTCAGGAAGATCGAGGATCAGGAAAGGCGCATCGAGGCCCTGGAGCACAAGCTGCAGCACCAGGAGGAACTCGAGGCCGAGGCCTCGCAGAAATCCGCGGCGGAACGTGCCGCGACGCCCACACCTGCTTCGACGTCGACGGCCGGAGCGACGGCGGCAGTCGCAGGCCAGGCCGCCATCTCCGCGACCAACACCACACAGGCCGCCGCGGGCACGGTCATTGCCGGCCCGTCGGGACTGTTCATCCAGAGTAACGATGGAGCGAACGTCATCCGCTTCCGCGGCAACCTCGCGGTCGATGGGCGGTGGTACTCGGATCATGTGACGCCGGAAACCGCCGACACCTGGCTGTTTCGGCGCGTTCGGCCCTACTTCGAAGGCACTCTCGACCGGATCTATGACTTCCGCTTCATGCCGGATTTCGGCAACGGCAAGTCCATCATCGTCGATGCATTCGTGACCGGCCGCTTCCAGCCCTGGTTCGTGGTCCAGGCCGGCAAGTTCAAGGGCCCGGTCGGCCTGGAGCGCCTGCAGCCCGACCAGTTCAACCGCTTCATGGAGCTCGGCCTGCCCTCGTCCCTGGTACCCAATCGCGACCTCGGCGTGCAGATTGGCGGCGACATCGGCGGCGGCATTCTGGGCTATGCGGTGGGCTACTTCGACGGCACGACGGATGGAAACAGCACGGACGCCAACACCTCTCCCGATGTCGACAACGACGGCAAGAAGGACATAGAAGGTCGCTTGTTCTCGCAACCGTTCGTGAAGTCGGACAATCCCTGGCTGCGTGGCTTCGGACTCGGCGTGGGTGGGACCTACGTCAACAGCACCGGCAGCGCCACGAATACGCTGCTGGCAAGCTACAAGACGCCGGGCCAGCAGACGTTCTTCACGTATCGCACCGGGGCTACGGCCACCTACGCCGACGGCAAGCGCGAGCGCTGGACACCACAGTTCTACTACTACGCCGGTCCCTTTGGAGCGATCGGTGAGTACGTGGACTCACGGCAGGATGTCAGCCGGCACGTCACGCAGACCCTGAAGCGCTCGGCCACGCTGGACAATACGGCCTGGCAGATCTCGCTGTCTTACTTCCTCACGGGCGAGAAAGCCGCGTACAACAGCTACACACCCCTGTCCACATTCGAGCCCGGCAAGAGTGGCTGGGGCGCGTGGGAAATTGCCGCGCGATTCCATCAGCTGCAAATCGACGACGCGGCATTCGCGGGCGGCGGCTCGTCGTTCGCTGACCCGACCGTCTCCCCGCGGCGTGCGATCGCCTACGGGGTGGGTCTCAACTGGTACCTGAACCAGAACGTAAAGTGGATGCTCGATTACGAGCGGACGCGGTTCGACGGAGGGTCCAAAACCGGCGGCGATCGCCCCGACGAGAACGCGCTGCTGACCCGATTCTCACTCGTGTATTAGGCCCGTGCCGGGGCCGTCAGTTGTGATCGGCGCCGGTCACGGTGGAGCCGACGACGTGACCGTCGGGCAGGCGCACCCAGCCTGCGCCCCCGTCGCCGTCCCTGCCGGAGCGGGAACCCTGGGGCAGCGCTGAGCCGTCGAGATCCACGACCGTCGTGCGTTGTGACTCGATGACCACGGGAATGACCACATACCCGGCTCCGGTCGCCAGAGCCTTGACGTGGTACTCGCCCGGATGCAGCCAGACGGCCTCCGGGTCTTTGCTGAACAGGCCCGATGTGTTCTCGACGTTGCGGACGACCTCGTCCCCTTTGCCGAAAATTGTGTACGGCGTGTGCACCGGATACTCCGAGTCATCCGAGGTCGTGACACGCGTTGCGGAGTAGACGAGAAGCGCACCGTCTGAATCGCCAGTCGCTGCCCGTGTACGCAATGGTCCAACAGGTTCGCGCAGTACGATCGGCGCGGGGGTAGCGCAAGCCGCGAGCAATACGAGGCACAACGAGCCAACGGGTCCGACAAGGGTGCGGCCAGCTGTCATCGATGCCACCCGTGAACTCACGGTCAATTCGAGAGTGCGGCGGACGTCCCCGGCGCCGCGCCCGTTTCATAGTTCAGGGCGGACCGCCGGATCAGCACATCGTACCGGGCAGTGGTCTCGCCGATCTGCGCCGATGTCAGTTCGAGCTGCGCCTGACTCAACTCCACGATGGAGCTGCTGCCCGCCCGGTAACGGGCATCGGCCAGCTGATATGCATTGGCGGCATAGTGACTGAGCACCTGACTCGTGCGCAGCTGCTCCCGTGCGTTATTGAGGTTCAGCCAGGCGATGCGCACGTCGCGCGTTATCTCGTCCTCGGCCGTGCGCAGCGACTCCCCCGCCGCCCTCGCACGCAATTCCGCCTCGTGTTGCCGGGCCAGATAGAAACCGCCGGCAAACAGCGGCACGCTGACCAGTATTCCGCCGGCGCTGTAGCTGTCCGGAAGGCGGGCATCGTGGGAAGGGGCATCGCCCGCTGCGATCACCGCCGCGATCGTCGGCAGGCGCGAATCGCGCAAGGACCGCGCCAGACGAGCCGCGGCGTCGCGCTGATCGCGCAGGCTGGCGAGCTCGGGCCGATCCTTTAAGGCCCTGTCGGTCAACGCCGCGACATCGCTCTCGGCAGCCAGCGGCGCAGGCGACTCCTCCTTCAGTGTGAAGTGCTGCTGATCGCGGAACCCCAGCACCGTGGACAACGACGCCATCGATGACTCCAGGTCGTTCTGCGCCTTTTGCAGCAGGAGTTTCGCGTCCTGGAGCGCCACGCTGGCAAAGCTGACGTCGAGATCCGACTTGAGCTTGTTCTGTGCAAGGACCGTGACGCGATCGAGGAGCAGCTGTCGCGTGTCCACTGTCTGCTGCGCGACGTCCTCGATGGCCTGCGCCTGCAGCACTGCAAAGTAGTTTCGGTCGACGTCCAGCAGCACCTGTTCGCGCGTGGTCTGCGCACTTCGATTCGCGGCGCTCGCCTGCAGCCTGGTGCTCGCCGCGAGATTCGTGGTGCGCCCGAAGTCGGTGATGAGCTGGCTGAGTCCCGCGCCGACGGCGGCCCGGTTGAATACGCTGGGATTGTTGAGTCCTCCGGCCATGATGCGGGTATTCGCCGATTCCGCCTGGACCAGCGAGCCATAAAGATTCGCCTGCGGCAGCAGACCCGAGCGAGCCTGCTTGAACACTTCCATCGCAGCGAGCGCGCGATAATCCGCAGCGGCGATGTCAGGATGGTTCTTCAACGCGACGGCATGCGCCTGCTCGAGCGTGAGCAGCCCATCCAGCCCGGCGTTCGGCGCTCCGCCCGGAGTCGGCGTCGGCCCGGTCGCAGCGGGCGCCTCAGCCTGCGTGACAGCTTGCGCAGCAACGGGAATGTCCTCCATGAAATCAGGCTTCGGAACCAACTCTGCCCCGGCACCGTTCACCCGGTCAGCCCGGAAAAGACCCGCCGATGCAACGATGGCGAAGATGATCGGATAGTGGCGCTTCATCTTTCGTGTGCAGCCGTCGGTGGAGACACAGGCGCCGCCTTGCGATCAGGCCGCCACACCCGCACCGGGCGCAGCCGCGTTCGGATCACGATCGCCGGCTGATCCAGTCGGACCCCCATGGCGGCGATGGACGATGTAATAGGCGGCGGGCACGATGAAAACGGTCAATACGACCGACACCGCGAGTCCGCCGATGATGGCCTGAGCCAGGGGCGCGTACGCTTCGCTGCCGGTGCCGAACTTCATCGCCATCGGGATAAGGCCGATCAGCGTCGCAAGCGAGGTCATCAGGACCGGACGCAGGCGTACACGACAGGCGAGCGACACCGCCTCGCGCAGCGAGCGACCCTCCGCTCTCAGGCGATTCGTGAAATCCACGATGAGTATGCTGTTCGAGACGACGATGCCCACCATCATCACCACACCCATCAGCGACATCACGTTCAGCGTCGTCCCGGTGAGGCACAGGATCACCAGGACGCCCGTCAGCCCGGTCGGCACTGCAAGCAGAATGAGCAGTGGATCGACGAAGGATTTGAATTGCGCGACGAGGATCAGATAGACGAGGAGGGTCGCGAGAATCAGTCCGAAACCGAAGGCCCTGAAGGAGGTCTGCATCGCCTGCGCCGAGCCGCGAATGGTGACGCGCACGCCCTCCGGGAGACTGGTGGCATGAATGATGCCCTCGACACTCTTCAGCACACCGCTCAGGTCTTCGCCCGCGGGCGAGACATAGATATCCATCTCGCGGCGCAACTGATAGTGATCGACTTCCGTGGGAGTCTCGATGTGGCGCAGGCTGCTCACGGTATCGAGTTGCGTCGCCTGCGCAGATTGAGCGCCGCGTAGCGGCACGGCCGAAAGATCCGCGAAGTTGCGGATGAAATCCTCCGGATACTGCACGGTGAGCATGTAGTCATTGCCCGTCTTCGGATCCACCCAGTAGCTCGGAGCGATCATCTGGTTCGAGGTGAGCGCGGTGATGACGTTGCCCACCACTTCCTTCTCGTTCAGGCCCAGCTCACTGGCCCGTACCCGGTCGATGTCGAGCTTCAACGACGGGTAGTCGACATCCTGCGGCACGAGTACATCACTCACGGTGAGAAGCTTGCGGACCCGTTGCGCAATTTGCGCGGCCGTGCGATGCGCCAGCTCGACGTTATTGCCACTTACCTGGATGTCCAGGGGCGCCGGCAGCCCGAGATTGAGCACCGCATCGACGAGGCCACCTGTCTGGAAGTACGTGGCTACCTGCGGCAGGCGCTCCCGCAGTCGCTGCCGCACAAGGTCCATGTACTGAAAGCTGCTGCGGCTGCGATTGTCCTCGAGACCGACCTGCACGAACGCGGTGTGCGGGCCTGAATTGGAGGTATACATGGAGGAGAAGCCGGGCGTCGTGCCGATGTTTGACACGATGATCTTGAGCTCCTTGCGAGGAACGATGGCGCGCACCGTCTGCTCGACTTCGCTGACGAGCTGAGCGGTGATCTCCAGACGCGTTCCGGTCGGGGCCTTCAGGTTGATGACGAACTGGCCCGGATCGGTGCGGGGGAAATAGGACTTGCCCACGAGCGGATACAGTCCGAGGCTCAAGACGAAGATGCCCGTGATTCCCAGCACCGTGGCCGCTGGGCGCAGCAGCGCGCGCGCGAGGGTCCCCTCGTAACGATCCAGCATGCCGCTGAAGCGGCGGTTGAACCAGACATTGAAGCGATGCCCCCAGGACGTGCGGGCGGCAGGCCCGGCGTGAGCGTCGCCCCCCTGCCGAGCTTCGGCGCCTTCACCGTGCGGATTCCTGATCAGCTTCGCGCAGAACAGCGGTACCACGGTCATCGCCACGAAATACGAAGCGAACAGCGACAGGACCACCGAGACCGCCAGAGCGGTGAACAGGAAACGGCTGACGCCGTACAGGAAGGTCACGGGGAAGAACACGACTGCGGTGGTGAGCGTGGCCGCGAGGACCGGCAGAGCCACTTCATTTCCGCCCCTTTCGGCCGCAACCTCCGGAGATTCGCCGAGCTCCATGTGGCGGAAGATGTTCTCCAGCACGACGACGGAGTTGTCGATGAGCCGCGAGAACGCCAGTGCAAGCCCGCCGAGGATCATCGCATTGACGGTGTTATCGCCCAACGAGAGGGCGATGAACGCCGCGAGGGCCGACAGCGGGATGGACAGAAATACCGCAGCCGTGGCACGCATGCTGCCGAGGAAGATCAGGATCATCACTCCGGTCAGCACCAGCCCGATGACCCCCTCATGAATCAGATTCTCAATGGCGCTGCGGACGAATTTCGACTGATCGAAGACCACGTCTGCGATGAGCTGTCTTGGCACGTCGAGCAGATGTGCGACGCCCGCGCGGATTCCATCCACGACCGCGATGGTATTGGCGTCGCCACCCTGCTTCAGAACCGGAAGGTAGACCGACGGCTGGCCGTCCACCCGCACGATGTTGTTCTGGATCTGCGCGGCGTCCTCCGCCCTGCCAACATCCGCGACGAGCACCGAGGCGTTGCCCACCGTCTTGAGCGGAAGTCGGTCGATGTCGGACATCGAGTTGATCTGGCTGTTCGCATACAGGTTGTAGTCGTACGGCCCGATCTTCACGTCTCCCGCCGGCAGGATGAGGTTCGCTTCGTTCACGGTGCGCACGACATCCATCACGCTGAGCTGATGCGCCTGCAGCTTGAGCGGATCGACGTACACCATGATCTGCCGGTACTTGCCGCCAAAGGGTTGCGGCACCGAGGCTCCCGGGGTATTGGCAATCTGGTTGCGCACGTCGTACTGGCCGACATCGCGCAGCCTGGCCTCGCTGAGGCCGGCGCCTTTCAGAGTGACGAGGCAGACCGGCAGACTCGAGGCATCAAACTTCAATACCACCGGCGGCAACGTGCCCGGCGGCAGCTTGCGCAGGTCCGCCATGGCGAGATTCGCGATGCTGGTCACGGCGGAATCGGCGTCGAAACCGGGCTGGAAATAGATCTTGATCAGGCTGACGCCCGGCAGCGAGCGCGACTCCATGTGATCGACACCACTGGCCAGAGTGAAGAAGCGTTCGAATCGGCCCGTGATGTCCGTCTCGATCTGCTCGGGGGGCATGCCATTGAAGAATGTGGCGACCACGACCACCGGAATTCGGATGGCCGGAAACAGGTCCACGGGCATCTTGACCACGCTCGTCACCCCGACCACGCAGGTGATCAGGCAGATGACGATGATCAGATAGGGAAAGCGGATGGCGAAGCGCGACACGATCAGGGACGCCTGAGTCCGTATTTCGGGGCCTGGGCCAGAAATGCACGCAGCCTCTCGAGAGTGAAATCCGGTGATCGGCACAGGGCGATCAGCGCCTGGTCGCGCGCCACGATCCGGGCGGCCGCCGCTGGTATCCGCGCTGCAATGGCAGCCGGTATCGACTGCACTCCATGCAGGTCGCCGTGCAGCAGCTCCCCGGACCGGATGCTCAGGCCACCGATCCTGACCGCTTGCCCGAAGTCCACGATGTGGACATAGCCGTGGGAGACCGAGACGTTGCCCGCGAAGTAATGAAAGCCGGCGCTGCGGGCCGACGGAACATCGCGCACCGCGCCGTTGGTCACCACGCCGACGCAATGCAGCGCGCGCAGGATGCTCATGTGCACCTCTCCGACCAGAGAGCACAAGCCCGGCTTGCTCGCGGTATCCTCGACGACTACGACGCGCGGCGCGGGCAAGGACTCGATGTAGTCCCACCAGTCGGTGCGGTCGGGATAGGGGCCGTCGGTGGTTGGCGGCGCGGAACCGCGGATCTTCACGGTCGCCGCGTAACCCAGCATGGGCGCGAACTCGGGGAACAGGCTCCGTACGGTGCCATCGACGAAGCCCTCGTTGCGCAGACGCGCGTTGAACGTCTCGATTGTATTGGCCAGGGTGCAGGCGTCGAGCCTGCGCAGGGCCTGCAGCGCTGCGTCGGAAAGCGTCGGTTTCATTGGCGTGCCAGGGGCGCCGTGATGTGTGGATCGACCTTCTGTCCGGGGGTGAGCTGGCCCGGATTCGCGACCATGACCAGATCGCCCTCCCGCAGTCCGGAGATGACTTCGTACTTCGCCGGAGTCTCCAGGCCGAGTTTCACCGGCCGCTCCTCGAGCTGCCGGGTAGAGTTGACCACAAGGACGGTCTTCGCCCCCGGTGGCACCGCCTCGATCGGGATGGCAAGGGCGCCCGGACGCTGATCGACTCTGAGCGTGACATTGGCGTACATGCCTGGAACCAGCTCAAGGGTCGGATTGGGCACCTCCATCTCCACGATCATGGTGCGCGTGCTGTCGTCGATCTTGTCCGTGAACCGCGCGATCCTGCCCTCGAAAGCCCGCCCGCCGAGGGAGTCGACCCTGGCACTGACCGGAGCGCCCAAGCGGATGCCCCGGACATAGTCAACTGTCACCGGGAAATCCAGTCGCAGCAGTGTGTTATCCGACAGGCGCACCAGTGGCATGGCCTGGGTCTGCGAGGCGGTACCAGCCTGGATCAACGCCCCCGGATCGGCATAGCGCTTGGTGACCACGCCCGGGAACGGAGCCGTGATCCGCGTATAGCTCACGAGAGTCTGGTACTTCTCGACATCTGATTTCGCCGCCGCGAGGGCGCCCTCTGCCGTGCCGTCCCTGGCTTCGGCGGTATCGAGGTCCTGCTGGGCGATGAGATTGGGATGCTCCCTGTTGACCTCGACCAGGCGGGTGTAGGCGAGGTGCGCGTCCTTGTAGTCAGCCGCGGCGCGCTGGCGCGTGGCGATGGCATGGTCCAGCTCGTCGCCGAGCTCGGGGATCTCCAGGACCGCCAGCAGTTCACCCGCCTTGACCTTGTCGCCGATGTCCACGTTCATCTTCCGCACGTAGCCGGACACCTTGGCATGCACATCGACTTCGTTGTAGGGGCGGAATTCAGCCGGAATCGTGATCTCCTTGAACAGATCCTCCCGGTCGACCCTGACGACGGCCACCGCGGGCACGCCACCCGAGACTGGCATTTGAGCGCCACTGGCCCGGCCTCGCCACGGACGCAGCACGACGGCAACGAGAATCAGGACGACCACACACACGCTCCACGCGAGCCGTCGCCGCAGCGGCCGATACCCCGTGGCGGAAGGAAAGTCTGCATTGGTATTCATGAAGACCCTGAGATCGAGACCGGCCGTTGGAACCGACGGAAGACATGCGGGTACGCTGCAGCGGGAGGCCGGGGCGTTGTTCTTGTCCCGCGCCGGCAAGCTGAACCGATACGCGAGCGGCGCGGCCGGCTCCCGGAGAGCGAAGCGCATCCGTGCATATTCATGGCTCTGCCCTCTCGCCCAGGCCGTAGCCGACGCCTCGCACCGTCCGGATCAGCTTGATCGGGAAGGGGTCGTCCAACTTGCGCCTCAGGTGGCGCACGTACACGTCAACGATGTTGTTCAGTCCTTCGAAGCTTTGGTCCCACACGTGCTCGATGATCATCGTTCGCGAAAACACGCGACCTGGATTCGTCGCGAAGTACTCCAGCAACGAGTATTCCTTCGGCGTGAGCTCGATGCGCCGGCCGCCGCGCTTCACCTGCTGAGTGAGGCGGTCCATCTCCAGATCGCCGATGCGCAGCACCGTGTCTCGGCTCATCGGGCCACGCCGTAACAACACCTTGACCCGCGTGATGAGCTCGGCGAAGGAAAACGGCTTGGTCAGATAGTCGTCGGCGCCTGCCTCGAAGTTTTCTGCCTTCTCCGTGGTGGCATCGCGTGCCGTGAGAATGAGGATCGGTACTTCCTGATGGGTGTGCCGGACACGTCGCAGGATCTGCGTGCCGGTCAGGACCGGCAGCATCAGATCCAGAATGATGAGATCGTATTCGAAGGCATCGGCCATGTCCCAACCCTGCTGACCGTCGAAGGCGACATCCACCGCGTACCGTTCCGCCCTGAGCGCACGCGCGATCAGCTCGCACAACTTCTTCTCGTCTTCGACCAGGAGGATTCGCATTGCTCGACCGTGACCGACAGGGAAGCAGATCCAGGTTAAGAAGCAGCAAATGGAGAATTAAAATCCTTTCAGAATCCACATCGGCTCCTTGCTTGATCCACCTCGGCCGCACCCATCACGAGATGGAACGCAGCGAGTTCCGCCAGCTCATGGGCGGCGATCGGTTCACTTGCAATGAAGGGCGTTGGACCCTGCCGCGGTGTCAGCTATCCGCGATTACATCCGCGGAAGTGCCGCGCGCCAGCGGCTGGCGAACCCGGAAGCAGCTGCCCTCACCGGGTATGCTGGTGACGTCGACCTGCGCCCCGTGTGCTGCGCAGATGGACTTCACGATGGACAGTCCCAGTCCCGCCCCACCCTGGTCGCGGGAGCGGGAATTATCGACGCGAAAGAATCGCTTGAACATGTGGGGCAGCGCTTCGGCAGGGATGCCGACACCGTTGTCCACCACCTCAAGCACGGCCTGCGCGCCATCACGGGTGATTCGGAGAAGTACCCGCCCGCCCCGCGGCGTGTACTTGATGGCGTTGTCGAGGAGGTTCACCACGACCTGCTTCATCCGCGCGCGGTCGCCTTCTACCGGCACCGGCTGCGGCGCCTCGCACACCACGGCAATCGCCTTGTCCTCGGCCAGCAGACTTATCTGACCGGCCGTGCTGGCGACCAGTTCCGCCAGGTCGAACCGCACCCACTCGGCATTCGCCTCGCCCGCATCCAGCTTCGAGAGGGCCAGCAGGCTCTCGACGACCTCGGAAAGGCGATCCACCTCCTCGAGCATGCTGCCGAGGCTTTCGCGTGTGTGCTCCCGCAACTGGGCATCCTGCGCCAGCTCCTCCAGCTCGCCCCGCAGCACGGTCAGCGGCGTGCGCAACTCGTGCGAGGCATCGGCCACGAAACGCTTGGATGACTGGATGGCCTCCTCGAGGCGCGTGATCATCTGGTTCAACGCGACAGACAGGCGCTCGAGCTCGTCTCCCGTCCGCGAGACCGGCAATCGCTCGCTCGGGTTGAGCTGCGTGATCTGAGCCGCCTTCGCCGAGAGCGCATCAACGGGCTTGAGCGCGCGCCGCACGAGGACGAACCCGCCGCTGACGGCCACGCACACGGCAATCGGGAGTGCGATCGCGAGGAGCAGCAGAACCTGCTGCACCGTCTGATCGGTCCGCTCGGTGGAAACACCGACCTCCACCCTGTAGCGGGAGCTGTCCCCTGCCGGATACGTCACCGCACCGATCAGCAGCGAGCCCGTGCGCAGATTTTCCTTGCGCACCAGGATGGGGTCACGACTCGCTGGAGCGGCCGGCACAGCGGCGGGCTCGAAACTGCCATCCCTGGGTTTGCCGGAGACATAGATCACGGTGCCGTCCGCGCGCGCGATGCGGATGAACCGGTCGTTGGCCTCCGGAGAGTAGAGATCCTCGATCTCGCCCGGGACGGCCGCCTCGCCGGTGCGCGCGACCGCGGCCATCAGGGTGTCCGCGATCTGTCGGGCACGGCGCACTTGCGTGTCCAGCAGGGCCGATTCGAGGTAGTGACGCAGGAGGATGAGCGTCAGTCCTCCCAGCGCCACGAACACAATGGTGAGCAGCCCTGCGTACCAGGCCACCAGCCGGAAACTCAGGGATCGGGTATTCATGCGTCCGGGTTCTCGCCCAGTCCGTAGCCGACGCCCCGCACGGTCCTGATCAGCTTGGTAGGGAACGGATCGTCGATCTTGCCACGCAGATGACGCACGTAGACATCAACGATGTTGGTCAATCCCTCGAAGCTCTGGTCCCAGACGTGCTCGATGATCATGGTGCGGGAGAACACACGACCGGGATTGGCGGCCAGGTATTCCAGCAGCGCATATTCCTTGGGCGTGAGCTCGATCCGCTTGCCGGCCCGCTTGACGTGCTGCGAGAGCCGGTCCACCTCCAGATCGCCCACACGCAGCACGCTGGCGCGGCTGACGGAGCCGCGCCGCAGCAGCGCCTTGACGCGGATCAGCAGCTCCGCGAAGGCGAACGGCTTGGTGAGATAGTCATCGGCGCCGGCCTCGAAGTTCTGCACCTTCTCCTCGGTGGCATCCTTTGCCGTGAGGATGAGGATGGGCACCTGATGATTGCGCCGCCGGATGCGCCGCAGCAATTCAGTGCCGCTCAGGCCGGGGAGCATCAGGTCCAGGATGATCAGGTCGTAGTCGTAGCTTTCGGCCAGGCCCCATCCGGCGCTCCCGTCGGGGGCCGCATCCACGGCATAGCGCTCGGCCTTCAGCGCCCGCTCGATCAGCTCGCAGAGCTTCTTCTCGTCTTCGACGATGAGGATTCGCATGGCCTTCACGTCCGCCGCAAAGGTAAGCACGGCGGATTAAGCGGTGGCAAATGCGTCATTAAGAATCTTTAAGGATTTATCACGCTCCGGCGGGCCTTGCGGCCGTTGCCGCACGCGCTGTATGGGGGTATACATAGCGCCGTTTGCCAAAAAGCAACAGGCCGCTGTGCGCAACTGAAACAATTCTGTCATCAGGCTGCAGTCGATTCGTCATACAAGTAAAGCACAGTACGTACTGATGGCCTCGCTTGGAAACGGAGGCGCGGGCGCGGACGCGGCATCGTCCAGGCGGTGTCCGTTGTTTCCGCACGACGCCATTTCTTGGTAAAAACACCACAGGAAAACCGAAGATGACCTCAAATCCATTCCCACGGCACCGTTCCACGGCCGGCCTCACGGGCCGCGCCCGTAGCAGCGCGGTAGCCGCCGCAGTGGCGACGGCACTGGGCGTGTTCGTCGCTCCGGATGCGCTGTCCCAGACCGCTTCGGCGAGTGACCTGCAGACATTGAAGGACCAGGTACAGGCGCTGCAGCGAAAGATCGACGAGCTGCAGCGGCAACAGGAGGCGCAAGCGCGTGCGCAGGCCCAGACGGCACCCGCGCCAGCGCCCGCGGCACCGGCCGCGGCCCCGAGCTCCGGACCGTTCTTCATGGCCGGCCCGGTGAAAGTGACGCTCGGCGGCTTCGTCGAACTGATGGTGGTGAACCGCAATCGCAACGAGGCCGCGGACTGGGCCTCGAACTTCAACACCTCGATCCCGTACCCGAACTCGCACAACTACGACCTGAACGAGTTCCACCTGACCGAGCGGCAGAGCCGCCTGCAGGCCCTCGCACAGGGACCGGACAGCGAGTCATTCGCGACCGAGGCGTACGTCGAGAGCGACTTCGGTGCAGCTCCGAGCACCGGCAACAACAACGAGAGCACGAGCTTCTCGCCGCGCGTGCGTCACTTCTACGCGGATGTGACCTACAAGCCGAGCGGGTTCAACCTGCTGTTCGGACAGACCTGGAGCCTGGTGACGGGCAACAAGCAGGGCATCGTGGCCCGCGGCGAGAACATCCCGCTCACCATCGACGGTCAATACGTGCCGGGCTTCGACTGGCTGCGCGTACCGCAGGTACGCCTGACAGAGAAGTTCAACGACATGGTGACGGTGGCTCTGTCCGCCGAGAACCCGGCGGCGCTGGTGACCAGCGGCGCCTCGAGCGGCGCCCCGGCGCTCAACTCCATGTTCAACACGGTGGGTGCGGGCAATTCCTATGCTCCCACGGTCAATGTCACGACCGACTACCTGCCGGACTTCGTGGTGAAGGCGGCCTTCGACCCGGGTTGGGGTCATTACGAAGTGATTGGAACCCAGCGTTTCTTCCGGGCCCGCAACATCACACCGTTCGCACAGGGCAATGTATACCACTCCGGCACGGGCTTCGGCGGCAACATGATCCTGCCGCTGGTGCCCAAGAAGCTGGACTTCCAGGCCAGCTTCCTGGCTGGCCGCGGAGTGGGCCGCTACGGCTCGGCACAGCTGCCGGATGCGACGGTCAATCCCACGGATCTGGGTCTCGAGCCGCTGCGTGGCTTCCAGGCTCTGGTGGGCCTCACGCTGCGTGCGCAGCCCGACCTGACGTTCTACGCCTATGCGGGCCAGGAACAGGTCAGCAGCCAGAGCTACTTCGTGAACAAGGCCGGCAAGACCTACGGGTACGGCTACGGCAACGTGTTGTTCGACAACTCCGGATGCGAGCAGGAGGGTGGGACTGCCTGTGCCGCCAATACCGCGCGCATCGCGAGCGCTACGCTGGGCGGCTGGTACAAGTTCTACCAGGGCAGTCTCGGCAATGCGCAGATCGGCCTGTCGGACACCTATGTCCAGCGGCAGATCTTCGGCAGCCTCAAGGGCGGTGACCCCAACACCGACATCAACATCCTGCTGATCTCGTTCCGCTACTACCCCTACCAGAAGTAGTGCGCCCCAGGGTCCGGGTCCGCGTGCCGCGCGGATCCGGACCGCGCGGGGTGGCGACAATTGCCAGGCGTGATCGCCCGCTCAGCCGGGCGTGCTGTCCGACTCCAGCGGTGCCGGCTCCGCTACCCGAGGCTCCCCGGCGATGCTCAGCACCTGGCGCGCGAGATTGCGCGCGTGATCGCCGATCCGTTCCAGTGACTTCAGTACGAAGGCCGCTTCCAGCGCAATGCCGACATGACGCGGGTCTTCCATGGCGCGTGTCATCAGGCGCCGCAGGCCTGCCGCGTATTCCGCGTCGAGTTCGTGGTCGCGCGCAATGACCTCGGTGGCGACCGAGCTGTCGAGCCGATCGAAGGCTTCGAGGGACAGGCGCAGGAGACTGACCGCGAGTTGTCCCAGGTGCCGGGCATCCCGCGTGGTGGCGGGCCCGGGTCGCAGTCCGTGTCCGAGCACGGTGCGCGCGATCTTCTTGGCTTCATCGCCGGCGCGTTCCAGTTCGGCGACGACCCTGGACATCCCGACCGTGGCGCGCAGGTCGCTCGCGACCGGCTGCCGGCGGGCAATGAGGGTGAGGCCCTCCTCCTCCAGG
>DATKLO010000111.1:0-32879 GCA_035542375.1 Steroidobacteraceae bacterium
CGCCGTACTACACGACGATCTGGTGGGGTGGCATTCCCTATTACTATGCCAACGACACCTACTACGCATGGGATGCCGCCCAGAACCAATATGAAGTAGTGGATCCACCGGAAGGGCTCGATGCGGCCGGAGCGAATCCGGCGCCTGTGGTGGAGGGTGCGCGCGATCAGCTCTTCGTGTACCCGCTCAAGGGCCAATCATCCGGGCAGCAGTCGCAGGATCGGTACGAGTGCCACCGATGGGCTCTCGAGCAAAGCGGCTACGACCCGACCTCCGCTGATGCAGGCAGCCAACCTCAGGCGAGGCGCGATGACTACTTCCGCCCGCAGTCGGCTTGCCTGCAAGGACGCGGGTACTCGGTCAAATGAGGTACGGCCTCGGCGCGGCGGACTGCAAGAAGCGCGGCGCCGGCCCGTGAAAATCGCATTCCACGGGGCTGCTGAGGGCGTTACCGGCTCCTGTTTTCTGATCGAATGCGCTGGCAGGCGCATCCTGGTGGATTGCGGTCTTTTCCAGGGAGGACGCGAGCTCGTTGAGGAGAACGCCCAGCCGTTCGGCTTCGAGCCGGGCAGCATCGATTTCATCCTGCTGACGCATGCGCACCTCGATCACTGCGGGCGCCTGCCGCTGATGGTCAAAGCGGATTTCCGGGGCGAAATCGTGTGCACCCAGGCTTCACGCGAACTCATGCGCCTGGTCCTTGCAGATGCGGCACATGTGCACGAGGAAGACGCCGCGCGCGCCGCGCGCCACACACCGGGGAGCAGAGCCTCCACCGTCAAACCTCTGTACACGGTCAAGGACGCCGTCGCGACCATGAATCTCCGCTGGCGCGATGCTCCATACGCAACTCAACTGCATCTGGCGCCCGGCATCGTCGCGACCTTTCTCGATGCGGGACACATCCTCGGTTCGGCCAGTATCCTGCTTGAACTGTCCGAGTCTGAAGTGCGGCATCGAGTGCTTTTCTCCGGCGACCTCGGCAATGCCGGCCGCCCGCTGCTGCGCATGCCCGCAGAACCTCCTGAGGCGGATGTCGTGGTCATGGAAAGCACCTACGGTGACCGTCACCACAGACCGTTCGGCGCATCGGTGGAAGAGCTCTATTCAGCCATCGATCTGACATTTCAGCGCGGTGGCAACGTGGTGATCCCGACTTTCGCCCTCGAACGTACGCAGGAGCTTCTGTTCGCGCTTCGCATGGCCGCGGAAGCCGGCCGCCTGCCGCGCCATATGCAGGTGTTTCTCGACTCGCCCATGGCCATCTCGGCGACGGACATCTATGGGCACTACCCCGATTGTTACAGTCCCGAAGCAACCCGTATCCTGAGCAGAGGCGGTGATCCGTTCTCGTTGCCGGGTCTGCACTTCACGCGCGAGAGGTCCGAGTCGGAAGCTCTCAACCGCATCAGCGGTGGTGCGGTGATCATGGCAGGTTCGGGAATGTGCAGCGGCGGGCGCATTCGCCATCACCTCAAGCACAATCTCGCGCGTAACCAGTGCACCGTCATCTTCGTGGGATATGCAGGCCATGGGACGCTGGCGCGACGGATCATAGATGGCGCCCCGAGTGTCAGAATCCTCGGGGAAGAGGTGCCAGTGCGGGCGCGGGTCCATACCATCAACGGCTTCTCCGCCCACGCGGATCAGGGGGAGTTGCTGAAGTGGCATGGACAGACACGCGCGCGACGCACCTTCCTCGTGCATGGCGAGGTGGGAGTAATGCATGCCCTCGCGGGCAAACTGAAGGGTGGCGATGTGCAGATACCAGGTCTGCACGCAAGCGTCAGTCTCTGACCGCGGGATGCGGTACTTTGTTACCAGCGGCGCCGCGCAGTCCTTGGGTCCGGAGGGCCGCGTGCAGATCTCACCGCAAAACGCCAGGCGCTGTTGGACCATGGCGGATGCGGCCATCGCGGTCGCGGCCCACTAGCCCCGCTGGTAACCAGACAGAAACGCTTCGACGGCGCGCCGCACGCTGGCCCTCAGGGCGTCGGGTTTCACGGAAATCTCGACTCCGAAGAGCATGCGTTGCAGCAGCTCGGACTCGAGGAGGCTGAGCAGCTGCATCGCCGCGATTTTGGCATCGGCACTGCGCAAGCTGCCACGCTTCATGGCGCGCCTCAGGAACTCGGTCAGCCGCTTTTCGATGGGCAGCGCCGATCCCTCGAACACGAGCTTGCCAATGTCGGACTGGGCTGATTCGGCGATAGCGAGGCGGCGCAGCGCGATGGCCTCCGGAGAGTAGAGCACCGGCAGCAGCTTCTGTCCGAAGCGCAGCAGTTCCTGCGTCACATCCGCAGCGTCAGGATCGAGGGTGGCGGTGATCGCGCCGAGCTCCGTCTCCGTCGCCTGATACATCACCTCGAAGAACAACTTCTCCTTCGAGGGAAAGTAGTTGTAAAGGGTCGCTTTGGAGCCGCCGACACGCGCGCGGATCTCCGACATGGAGGCGCGTTCGAAGCCGACTTCCCGGAACACTTCGGCGGCTGCCTGCACGATGGCCTGACGTTTCGCTTCGGTTTTGGTCTTCACTGGCTGCCGCTCACTGCTAAACTGAGCGGTACAGTTTATCGGTCGGCCCCCGCCACTCGCAAGCCGCGGGCCTGCGAGCATCCGCCGCTCCGGGCAGGCGTCAGGCCGCCCGCCGCCGCTTCGAGCGGGCGGGGATGGGCAGTATCGGCTCCGCAGTGGGTGCATAGGCCCTGAGGAACGCCGCGACTGCGTGGCGCGCGGCCGCCTCGACCTCCTTCTCGGTAGGCGGACCTTCCCGCACCTGTAACAGCAGGGGCTCGAGAATCTCCGCTTCGAGCAGCGCGCCAAGGTGATCGGCCGCGCGCAACGGGTCGTCCCGTCGCAGCGTGCCGACAGCCATGCACCCCGCCATGAACTTGGAAAGGTGACTGCGCAGCACGCTGATCTTGTCGAAGAACAGCTTGCCGGTGCCGGAGCGCGCAGCCTCCGCGATCATGAGGCGCCGAACCTCGAGTTGCTCAGGCGAGCACACGAACGCCAGGAAGCTCCTGCCAAATTCAAGGAGCGCCGCCCCGGCATCGGGCCGGGATGCATCCAGGTGCTGCAGGGTCCCCGCCATGTAGTTCTCGGCAGCCGCCATCATGCACTCGACGAACAACTCTTCCTTGCAGCGGAAGTGGCTGTAGAGGGTGGCCTTGGAGCCACCGACCGCGGCGGTGATCTCGCCCATCGAGGTGCGCTCGAATCCCCGCGTGCGAAACAGCCGGTAGGCCGAGCCCAGGATGGCTTGCCGCTTGGAGTCGCTCTTCTTCACGTGTGCGTCAGTTCCGTTTGCCGTAAGGGGGTGCTGTAAAACGGTACCATACGGTACAGTTTATGCCAACCGGCCGCCGCCCGATCAAGACTGCCAAGACGGCAGCAGCTCCATCCCCGCCCGGCCGCTTCGGGTGCGGGCACGCCGCGGCAAGTCGCAGGTCCCGTTCGCCGGCCAGCGCAGCGCTGATTCACTTTCAGGAAACCTGCATGAAAACGCGCCGCCCGTACCGTTGACACGTTTTCCCGGGTGAAGTAAAGTGTACCGAACCGTACGGTACTGGAGATGACTGCAATGCCAAACACGACCCGCCCCGCACACCGTTGCGCGCTCATCGTCAAGCTGCTGCTCGCCAGCAGTCTGATCGCCGCCGCGGGCTGCGCACCGCTACCCCGGACCGGGTCCGCCCCGGCCGTCAAGAAGGTGGAGCAGCTCGGCAGTGCCGATTCCTTCACCGCGCCGATCGCCGCCTGGCCGGGCGATGGCTGGTGGCACGCCTATGGCGACTCGCAGCTCGATGGACTGATCGATGAGGGGCTGCGCGGCTCTCCCAACCTCGATCTTGCCAGGGCACGCCTGCTGTCGGCCTCGGCGATGGTCAAGAGCGCGCACGCCGCGCGGATGCCGGAGGTCACCGGCAGCGCGAGCTTCACCGAGCAGAAGCAGAGCTACAACAACATCATCCCCAAGGACGCGCTGCCGCAGGGCTGGCGGGACTACGGTCTGGCGACCCTGAACTTGACGTATGAGTTGGATTTCTGGGGTAAGAACCGCGCGGCGCTTGCCGCGGCCCTGTCCGAACAACGCGCGGCCGAGGTCGAAGTCGACGAGGCGCGTCTCATCATCTCGACGTCGATTGCCTCCGCGTACGCCGGCCTGGTCAATCTCTACACGCTGCGCGATAACGCGGTGGCGACCCTCAACCTGCGCACCAAGACGGTGGAGCTGTTTCGCCAGCGGCATAGGTTCGGGCTCGAGACCTTATCCAGTGTGCGTGAGGTGGAAGCGCGGCAGGCCGGAGCCCAGGCCGACGTTCTGACGCTCGATGAGAGCATCGGGCTGCAACGCAACGCCATTGCCGCGCTGCTCGGCGCCGGTCCCGATCGCGGCCTCGCCATCGCGCGCCCCACCGCGCAGTTTGCCGGCTCGCAGGGGTTGCCCCCGAATCTGGCGCTGGACCTGCTCGGACGGCGGCCCGACATCCTGGCAGCGCGTCTGCGCACCGAGGCTGCTGCGCGGCGCATCGATCAGGCTAAAGCGGGCTTTTACCCGAGCGTGAACCTGATCGCCTTGATTGGCGTCCAGTCGCTCGGAATCGAGAATCTCGTCAAGTCGGGTTCCGACCTCGGTGGCGCCGGACCGGCGATTTCGCTGCCGATCTTCAACACGGAGCGTCTGCAGGGCCAGTTGCGCGGCGCCCATGCGGATTACGACGCCGCCGTCGCCACCTACAACGCGACGCTCACGAACGCGCTGCGGGAGGTGGCGGACGCCGCGACCAGCCGCAGGGCACTCGATGGCGAGCTCGCCGCATCGCGCGCCGCGGTGGCTGCGGCCGCCGAAGCCCACGACATCGTCAGCCGGCGATATCAGGGTGCGCTCGCGACCTACCTCGATGTGCTGACCGCAGAAGATCAGCTGATCGTGGCTCAGCGGGCCGACGCGGAGCTCGAGACGCGCGCCCTGATTCTGGATGTGGCGCTGGTGCGCGCGCTCGGCGGCGGTTACTCGCCCGAGAGCGTCGGCGCCAAATCGAATACCCCCACTGTAGAACCCAAGCACTCTTGAGGAGATTGCAATGAGCGAGTCCACTAAAGTTGCCGATACACCCGCCGCGGCTGCGGCCTCGCAAGAGGCCGACGCCAAGCGCCGGCGCCAACGCGCCCTGGGCTTTTCCCTCCTGGCGGCCGCCATCGTGGCCGCGGGAGGAGGCGGCTATACCTACTGGAAGCTCGTCGCTTCCCGCTATGTCTCGACCGATGATGCCTATACCGCGGCTGAAATTGCCGACGTGAGCGCACAGATCGCGGGCCCTGTCGCCGCGGTGAATGTCGTCGACAGCCAGTTCGTTAAACGCGGCGATGTCCTGGTCCTGATCGATGACACCGACGCCAAGCTCGCTCTGCGCCAGGCCGAGGCCGACCTTGCTCATGCGCGCGCGCAGGTGGTGTCCGCGACTGCCGATGTCGAAAAGGCGGCTATCGACCTGAAGCGACGCCAGGCCCTGGTCGAGTCAGGTTCGGTCTCCGGCGATGAGCTGACGAAGGTCATCAACGAGTCGAGCAATTCGGCGGCTTCACTCAATGCCGCGCGCGCTGCAGTCGCCCAGGCTCAGGCGCGTGTCGAAAAAGCCCAGGTGGACCTCGGGCGCACGGTCATCCGCTCGCCGGTGGACGGTGTCGTCGCGCGCCGCAACGTGCAGCTCGGCCAGCGCGTGCAGCCCTCGACGCCACTGCTCTCGGTGGTGCCGGTGAACCAGATGTACGTGAAAGCCAACTTCAAGGAAGTGCAGCTGAAGAAGGTGCGCCCGGGGCAGAGCGTTGACCTGGAGTGCGATCTCTACGGCAAGAAGGTCGCCTTCCATGGAGTGATCGAAGGATTCGATGGCGGCACCGGCGCCGCGTTCGCCGTGATCCCGGCGCAGAATGCGACCGGCAACTGGATCAAGGTGGTGCAGCGCCTGCCGGTACGCATCCGCCTCAACGAGGATGAGTTGGCGGCTCACCCGCTGCGGGTGGGCCTGTCCATGAAGGCCAAGGTCGACCTGCGCAGCGATCCCGCCGCGCAGCAACTCGCAAGCAGCAGTTCCTGATCGATCGCTGCGCTAACCACTTCTGAGGGGACAGATCATGTCGACAGATGCCATGGACGTAAAGCACGCACCCCCGCTCGAGGGCGCGCTGCTCTGGGTGGCCGCCACGGTGCTGGCACTCGCGAACTTCGTCGCGGTGCTCAATATGACGATTGCGAACGTCACGGTGCCGAACATCGCCGGCGCGCTCGGTGCAGGTTCGAGCCAGGGCACCTGGGTGATCACCTCCTACGCAGTCGCCGAGGCCATCACGGTGCCCCTGACCGGATGGCTCTCGGCCCGCTTCGGAGCGGTGAGACTCTTTTGTCTCTCCGTGGTGCTCTTCGGAGTCTTTTCGTTCCTGTGTGGCATGTCCACCTCGCTCTTCATGCTGCTCGGCATGCGCGTGCTGCAGGGCATGGCGGGCGGTCCGCTGATGGCCCTCTCCCAGACCCTGTTGCTGCGCATATTCCCGAAGCAGCAGTCCATGCAGGCCATGGGCCTGTGGGCCATGACGACGCTGCTCGCCCCCGTGGTGGGTCCGGTGCTCGGTGGCTGGCTGTGCGATAACTACACCTGGTCCTGGGTGTTCTTCATCAACGTGCCCATGGCGCTCGCTTTCGGTGTGATCGGCTGGTCTTTGCTCAAGAGCCATCAGGACCCGACCGTCCGAAAGCCCATCGACCGGATCGGCATCGTGCTGCTCGTCATCTGGGTCGGTGCGCTGCAGATCATGCTGGATGAGGGCAAGGACAAGGACTGGTTCTCCTCGATGGAGATCCGGGTGCTCGCGGCCGTTGCCGTGGTGGGCTTTCTCTCCTTCCTCATCTGGGAACTGACGGAGAAGGATCCGATCGTGGACCTGCGCGTGTTCCGTCACCGCGGATTCAGCTCCTGCATGCTGGTCCTGGCGCTGGCGTTCGGCGCGTTCTTTGGGCTCAACGTGCTGACTCCGCAATGGCTGCAGTACAACCTGGGCTACACGACCACCTGGGCCGGCATGGTGGTCGCCTGGGGAGGCCTGCTGTCGGTGGTCTTCTCGCCCATCGCAGCCAAGCTCGCCAACCGGGTCGACCCGCGCATCCTCATCTTTGTCGGCTGCCTGTGGCTCGGCCTCGACACCTTCTGGCGCGCCTACGCCACCCCCGACATGAGCTACCTGCTGATCTGCATACCGATGTTCTTCATGGGAGTCGGCATGCCCATGTACTACGTGCCGCTCACGGGACTTGCCATGGGCTCGGTCAATGAAGAGGAGACCGCGTCAGCCGCGGGACTGATGAATTTCGTACGCACCATGTCCGGTGCGGTGGCGACCTCACTCGTCACCACCTCGTGGCAGAACCGCAGCATCATCGCGCACGCCAAGCTCGCCGACGTCGCTGACCCGACAGGTCAGATCGCGCAGATCGTCGGCCCCTCCGGCGCCGGCGCCTCGATGCTGCCCCCGGGCGTCAGTTCGCAGATGGTGCGGGAGATGTTCAACAATCTCGTGACCAGCCAGAGTCTGATGCTGGCCACCAACGGGCTGATGATGGTCCTCGCCACGATCTTCGTCATCGCGTCCGTGGGTATCGTGCTGGCGCCGAAGGCGGCGCGCACGGTGGACGCAGCTTCGGTCGGACACTGAGGCCGATGAACGAGCCGCTACGATTCGACCCCACATTTCTCGCCGAGGTCATTGCGAGGCGCTGGCAGCAGGATCGCGGGTTTTACAGCCTGAATACGCATGCCGACCAGGGATGGTTCGAGGGGCTGTGGCCGCAGCGCGCCGATCACAGCGGCGTGGAAATCCACTGGATTCGCCGGGCCGGGCTGCATCGGGCGTCAGAGCTGGCGTCCCGAGCTTAGCTAAGGAGACACACATGAGCAGCAGGGTGCCAACTGAAATGGGCGTCAGGAAAGAAAGCGTGCGCATGGAAGCGGTGCCTGGCTGGCTGCGTGACCACAGCAGCCGCATCGTCACGGCCGCTATCGTGCTCGCACTCCTGTATCTCGGGCGCTCGGTGCTGATACCGCTCGCGCTCGCCATCATGCTGAGTCTCCTGGTCGCGCCGCTGGTTCGCGCCGTGAGACGTGTCGGCGTCGGCAGGACCGCCTCGGTGTTCGTCGCCATCGGGGTGTTGACGTTCTCGTTTATCGCCATTGCCGTTGCGCTCGGCACCCAGATGCTGCGTATCGCGGAGAGCCTTCCCCAGTACGAATCCAACATCCAGGGAAAGCTCAATACCCTGAACGAGGTCACGGTCGAACGTCTGCGCCCGGTGGCGAGCGAAGCGAGCCATCTGGTCCAGCTCCGCGACGTGGCGGACCAGGTCCCTGCGCAACTTCACGACAGTGAACCCTCGAAGCCGGCCATCGCGCCGACCGGTACCGCGGCCGATTTGACGCCGGCACGCACACAGCCGCTGCAGCTCATGCGCAAGCTCGCGACCAACATCTGGGGCCCGCTGCAATTTGCCGGTATCGTGTTTCTGGTCCTCATCTTCGTGTTGCTCGAGCACGAGTCGCTGCGAGATCGCTTCATCCGTATCGCCGGCGCCACCGACATCCGCATGGCGACGCTTGCGCTCAATGACGCGAGCGAACGTCTGTCCAGATACTTCGTGTCGCAATTCGTGGTCAATCTCGCTTTCGGTGTCTCAATCTGCATCGGCTTGAGCCTGCTGCGTTTGCCGCAGGCGCTGCTGTGCGGGATGCTGGCCGGTGTGCTGCGGTTCGTGCCCTACGCCGGGGTTGGACTGGCGGCGGTGTTCGCGGCCGTGCTGGCGCTGGCCGTGGATCCGGGGTGGTCACTGGCGATCACCACCGTGTGCCTGTTCATCCTCCTCGACGTCGTCGTCGGGCAGCTCGTGGAGCCGCACCTCTACGGTCACGCGACGGGACTCTCCCCGCTGTCGGTTGTGGTGTCCGCCATCTTCTGGAGCTGGCTCTGGGGACCTGCCGGCCTCATTCTGTCCACGCCCCTCACCCTGTGCCTGCTGGTGGCGGGCCGCCATATGCAAGGGCTGGGGGTGCTCGAGCTGCTCCTCGGCAACGCGCAGCCGCTCACCCTGCCGCAGCGGTTCTATCAACGTGCGCTCTGCGGAGATCCGCACGAGATCATGGTCAATGCACGCGAGTTTCTGAAGCACGACTCGCTCGCGGCCTATGCCGATCAGGTCATGATTCCCGCACTGCACCTCGCACGACTCGACGCGGAAGCCGGAGCGACCACCGAGGCGCAGCAGCAGAAGATCCGCCGGGTCATTCTCGATGTGGCGGCAGCCTTGAGTGGCGACAGCCTGAAACTCGTGAAGCAGCGCCATCGCGGGGCGGTGCTCGAGGAGGTGAATGCCGGACGCTGGTTGCGTAAGCAGCGCGAGGAGTTGAGCGGCAGATGGCAGGGGCCTCTTGGAGTGCCTCCAGGCTCCATCGTGATCGGGGTGGGCCTGGGCTCGCCGGCCGATGATCTCACCACCGAGGTGCTCGTGCGTCTGCTGCGAAAAGAGGGGATCGACGCCCGGCATTTCTCACCGGCAGACATCGAGGTCGGGCTGCCTCCGGGTGCCGATCCTGATGGTGTCGCTATGGTTTTTGTCGTCAGCGCTTTCCCCAGTGTTGAACGCAAGCGCGCCGATCCCGTCAGCCGGCAACTGCAGGAGCTTTTTCCCCGCGCGACCATCATACGGGTGTGCAGTCCCGGAGTGGCGCCACCGGCCGCGCGCGCCGAGGAAGCTGATTCTGGAACCGCGGCAGGCTCGCTGGAAGAAGCGGTCGACATCGCTCTTTCGTGGCAGAGGGTGCGGAGCAGGTCGAAGTTCGAGCGCCTGGATCCGCAGCGAGCGGTCACGGTCTGCTCTTAGCATCTTTGCACCACCGCCGTTGCCGACGCGGCTTCTACTAGCCTTCATGAGTGCGGGCTCGGCCGTCGTGCTGGCGCGTGGCTGCGCTCCGGAGCCCTGTTTCAGCACAATCGGTAGAGCAGCGCCATGATCCAGCGTGAGTGCAGCATGGGCTGATCGATCACGAGCATCTGTCGTTCATGCTCCTGGTGTCTGCGGGCATAACCCGGACCCTCTCGCAGGGCAGTGTCAGGAAGGGGGCTTTCGTATCAGGGACAGGATTAAGTGCCGCTGCGGATCAGCCGGGCCACCTCCTGCGGCACGGGTCCCAACTCGGTCAGAGACAGAAAGGCGGCCGGATCAGCCGGAGGCCAGGTGCTGGAAGGGGACCGGTAGGTGACGTGGCTGAATGGCAGGTACTGACTGCGCTCGCTCGCCAGCAGGCTCGCGCAGGAATGCTCTGGACCGCGCACGTAGAAGCGTTGAGTGGCTTCCATGGTCTGCCAGGCGGAAACGGATTTCCTGCCGCGATTCCACGGCTTCCGATGTTCGTAGACCGTCGCTTGCCGGTACACGTGCAGGGTGACGACCACGGCCTGGTCGGCCTCGACGGCGCGTTGGGCGGTGCTCTTCCAGTCGGGCGCGGGGTTGGCCCATGTCACCCGGTTCACCTGCTTCTGCCAGTCCGCAATCGCAGCATCCAGCTCTTCAGTGGCCGCGTTGCAGCTCTCCGGCTGGGCATCGATGACGTGCCCGATGACCTCGGGAGCCGGCAGGCAGTAGAAGAGGGTGCCCACTGCCAGCACGATGCAGGCACCTGTCAGGGCTTTCAGCTGAGCGCGCGGCGACACCGACATCGTGCGGCACAGGGTTCCCAGCAAGAGACCGGCGACTGCCCCTCCAGGTCCCGTCAGGAAGATGCCCAGCAGGGGTCCCTGATTGGCGTCTGGGTTGAGTGCGATGGGGCCGAAGAATCCGGCCACGAAGCCTGCCAGACCCAGGGCGATGAGCCAGATCGTAATCATCCGCCTGGCCCGGTCACCTGGATGTGGTCGGGGTCCAGATCAGCCTGGTAACGGTCGTACATCTGTCGGTAAGCGTCCTCGAGATACCGCGTATAGCTCGAGGTATCGAACAGCGTCGAGGTCAGACGATTGCGCTGCAGCCGCGCCCGCAGTTCTGCCAGTTGAGAGGGCTCACGGGCCAATCGGATAGCGAGCGCCTCGTACTGGCCCAGCGATGTTGCGATCAGCTCAGGCAGACCGACTGCATTGAGGAGACTGGCGGCAACCCGGGACGCGAACGCCTCTCCGGCGCAGGTCAGCAGCGGCAACCCAGCCCACAGCGCATCGCTGGCGGTGGTGTGTGCGTTGCACGGAAAGGTGTCGATGAACAGGTCGGCCAGCCTGTGTCGCGCCAGGTGCTCGGGCGCCGGCAACCGATCTCCGAAGATCAGTCGCTGTGCGTCTACCCCAGCCTCGCTGGCCGCCTTGCGAAGATTGGCGGATGCCGTGGCGTCCTCGGCGAGGAGCCACAGGACACTGCCGTCGATTGCCCCGAGCATCCGCATCCAGCAGTGGAAGATCTCCGGGGTAATCTTGTAGACGCTGTTGAAGCTGCAGAACACGAATGCGCCATCGGGCAGGCCAAAGTCCGCACGAACGTACTGGCGGTCGGCGATCGGACGCGTGCGGTCGTTGACCTGATAGCTGCCCGGGAGACTGATCACCTTCTCCGTGTAATGAACTCGCGATTCGGGCGGAATCAGCGTCTTGTCCGCGACGATGTAATCGATGAACGGTGCCCCCATGGTGCCGGGGTAGCCCAGATAGTTGATCTGGATGGGCGCGGCCCGATGGGCGAAGATGCCCGGCCGCTGGTGCAGCGTGTAACCCTTCAGATCCACGGCGATGTCAATCTCGCGCTCACGGGCGAGCTGCGCGATCTGAAGATCCGACTGTGCGCGTACCTCGAAGAAGGAATCGAACGCGGCGACCAGCCGCTCGGTCATCTCATCGCGGGGTGCGCGCCCGAAATTGAAACCGAGGATTTCGAAGTGCTGCCTGTCGTGCCGCTCGAACAGGCCGGCTGCCAGGAGTGCGGTGGCATGGTTGTGCAGATCGGCCGAGAAGTAGCCCACCCGGGTCCGCTCGCGGCGCGCTCGCCTGGCAATGGGTGGCAATCTGGATTCATGAGGGCAGGTCTGCCTCACCCAGATCTCGGCGGCTCGCCGGTGCAGGCTCGGTGAGTCCGTCAGGGTGACCAGTGCCCAGGGCGGAGTTGCTGCCTCACCGCGCTCGACCCGGGCGCACAGATCGGCGATGCGCGGTGCAAAATCGTTCCAGTCGCACAGGCGCGCCCGGGCATGCAGCAGGATGCCGCGCAGCCACGGCTGCCGCGGATTGACCTCTAGAGCCCGCTCGTAGCTGCGCAGAGCCTCGTCGAAGCGCCTCAGCTCGTGCAGGATGGCTCCGCGGTTGTAGTGATCGTCGGCGTAGCCGGGCTTGAGTTCGAGCGCGCGCTCATAGCTGTCCAGGGCCAGATCATGCAGATCGAGGGCCCGCAGCGTGTTGCCGCGGTTGTAGTGAGCCTCGGCCCGGCGCGGATCGAGTGTGATCGCGCGATCGAGGCTCTCGAGCGCCTCCTGGTGGCGACCCAGGTGCTGCAAAGTCGTGCCGCGGCTGTTGTACACATCAGCCGAGTTCGGATTGATCTGCAGCGAACGCGCAAAGCTCTGCAGCGCCTCATCGAACCTATGCAGCTCGCGCAGAGCATTGCCCTGGTTGTGCCACGCCTCGGCGTAATTGACGTTGATTGCCAGCGCACGCGCGTAGCTATCCAAAGCCTCTGCGGGGCGCTTCAATTCCTGCAGGACGACACCACGGTTATTGAACGCGGTTGCATAGTCACCCTTCAGGGCGATGGCGCGGTCGTAACTCCTCAGCGCCTCCTCGTGACGTTGTAGCTCACGCAGTGCCACGCCGCGATTGTTGTGGGCCGAGGCGTATTGCGGATTGAGTTTCAGGGCCTTGTCGTAGCTGGCGACCGCCTCCGCAAAGCGGCCCAGACCATGCAGAGTCAGTCCGCGGTTGTAGTGGGCTTCGGCGAAGTCGGACTTCAGAGCGATCGCTCGCTCGTAGCAGGGGAGGGCCTCCTCGAAGCGAGCCAGCTCCCGCAACACGTTACCGTAGTTGTTGTGCGCGCTGGGTTCGTTACGCCGTACCTTGACCGCCTGGCCAAGGAATTCGGCTGCTTGCTGCGGGCGCTGGGTCTGCGCTGCGATGATTCCCAGCAGATTCAGGGCGTCGAAGTTCGTCGAGTGCGCCGCCAGGACCATGCGGCACGCCTGTTCGGCCTTCGCCCAGTCGCGTCCGGAATACCATGCGAGGGCCTGACGCATCGCCTGGGTCAGCGCGTCCTGAACGGCGCCCATCGAAACACGAGGTGGTCCGCCGGGACGGGCGCCGGGAGCGGTACGGGATCCACGCTTACCCATCGCCGCGCCGCACCTCAGTACAGACTCAGGCCCAGGGAGTTCATCAGCGCCGTCTCGTTGGACGGGCCCCTGAACTCCGCCTGTTCGCCGGGATGGCTGTGATAGTGGCCAATGACGTCGGTCAGACGCACGACCTTCTTCTTGAGATGCTGCATCAGCAGCGTCCACCAGCAACTGTCGGCGATCACCTTGATCAGCGTACCGTCCGGGAAGCGCCAGGGATAACGCGGGATGCCGATGTGCGAATCCATGCGCCACAAGGTCGCCGGGCCAAGCGTGCCGCGCTCACCAGTGCCGCTGCCGAGGCGAGTCTGGCTGCCCGCGGGTGGCGGCCATGCCGCAACGAAGGGCAGATCAGTTCCCGGGAAGCAGGGCACGGTCGCATCGGTTTCCGCCTGGGAGTAGCAGATCTTCCACTCGCCACCCACGAGCGCGGCGTTCTCGCGGATCAGAACATTCTCGAGGACTTCGACGGCATTGGGCGCCAGGCGATCGTCGAGATTGAGATTCATGACGAAGGGAGTCCCGACCAGGGACAGGCCCAGGTTCCACGCCTGGTAGATGCTCAGTTTGTCGTGCGCCACGATCTTGTGGCCGGGGAGCGAGGCAGGAGGTTCGTCCCTGCCATCGAAGATGTAGATCGGCTCCACGGGAACGCTCTGGCGGGCGAGGGTCGCAGCGTGCCCCTCGAGCAGACGATGGCGATTCGCATCACCGTGCCAGACGGCGCAGATCACACTGGTGCGGGGTTGGCGCTTGATATCGCTGCGCTGGAATATGAGGCTGGTGCCCAACTGCGCCGCGAGCGTGTAACCCCTGGAACTCAGCAGTCCGCGGATCACACCATCGGAATCCTGGGTCGCTACCGCAAGCAGTCCGATGTGGATCCGGTTGAAATCGAGACGGGACAGCACGTCCAGTTCGGCGCCTGGCGCCTCGATGGAGCAGAAATCCACCTGCGAGAGGCCATGCCTGTCGAGCAGCGCCCCGAGCTGATTGGCCGGGGATTGTTCACAGGTTACCCGGCGTCGGGCGGCGAGCTTCGCGAACACCTCCGCGCGCGGTTCAACACACACGCCGCGCCAATCCATGAAGCGTTCGAAGAACAACGTGTTGTTGCCGGTCTCGCCATCGCCGGCGCCCACGTCGACGAAGGTTCCGTTGCGCCGGCCGCGAAAGTAGTTCTCGAACAGGAACTGGTCCTGACCCGCGCGGGAGAAGAAATTCATCCCGGGCGTCCGGCTGAAAAGAGGCTGGAAGGCACGCGATACCCTTTGACTTATTGCGGAGCGAGGGTACTTCGGGCAGGCCAGGGGTCACCGGAACTTCCGTCGCAGATTCGCGATCGGGGCCGCGGCGGATTGTGAACGCCGTCACGAATCGCCTCCGGCCTACGGTATCCTTGAGTTGAAATGAGCGTGAAACCCGGTCGAAACGATCCCTGTCCCTGCGGCAGCGGGCGCAAATACAAGCTCTGTTGCGGGAACAAGGCAGCGGCACCAGGGACGACGGCCGGAGTGCTGACCGCGGTGGGCCCGCCCTGGTATTCGCCCGCGCTCACGGATCTGGGCGCCGGCCGGCTGGCCGCGGCCATCATGCGTTGCGAGCCGGCCTACCGCCGCAATCCCGGCCAGACCGAGTGCCGCTCCTTCGCGGATCAGCTGCTCGCCACGGTGAGCAGGGAGTGCGACGCCTTCGCGGCCACTCCCGGCGCGGAAACGGCAGGTCGGCTGCTGAATATTCGCCTGCAAATGGCGGCGGCACTGGTGGCCCTGCAGCCCGGATCGTTACCTGGAAGCTGGACGCTGATTTCCCGACCCTATGCGCGCCTGATGACATCAGGACTGCGCGACTTCGTGCGCGCTCCCAGCGAGGACGACGTGCTGGCCCGTCTAGCCCCGCAGCTCAGTGAGACCGCCGAATCGACATCCCCCGCGGCTCTGTTGGCTGCGATCCTGCTCGCGCGCAATTACGAGCTCCCGCTGATAGCCGATTTTGAACGGCTGCCGGACTGGCTGCGGCCGGTGTACTTCGCCCTGGTGCTCGAGAGTCCGGCCGTGTTCAATCGCCCCGGCGAGGCGAATCAGTATGCGGATTACCTGGAGCGCCTGGTCGATCTGGTCCATCGCCGCTTCACGTCGGCACCGGCTGTTGCGGTGGATCCCGTGGTGCGTGAGCTGGGGATTCTGGTCGCACTGCGCTCGAACTACCTGCAGGCGCAATTCACGTCACGCAACCTGCGTAACTTGTGCGAGAAGCGTGGCCAGATCATCTCGGCCTTCCTGGCCTCGCAGAACGTCCCGACGCTGAACACGCTCGTACCGCAGGTGAGCGGGTCCGACCGCAAGATCCGCCTGGGCGTGTTTGCCCACCGCTTCGGCCCCGGCAGGGAGACCTGGCACACGCTGTCCTATTTCGAACACCTGGATCGGGAGAAATTCGACATCACGCTGTACGCACTCGGCAAAGGCGAGCATCCGCTCGAGCAATACTGCGCGTCGCGCGCCGACCGGTTCGTGGAGCTGCATCCCACCGACTTCGCCAGCCAGGTGGAACGGATCCGCTCCGACAGGCTCGACGTCCTCCTGCTCAGCAGCAACATGACGACACTGCCGATGGCATCGTGCCTGCTTGGGGCGGTCCGCCTGGCACGAATCCAGGTGGCGACGGGAAATTCACCCGTGACCAGCGGCGGGACGCACGTGGATGTCATGCTCTCGGGGCAATGGAACGAGCCCGAGGCGCACGCGCAGGAGGCCTACACCGAGCATCTCGAACAGCTTCCCGGAACCATCGATTACTTCGCCTGCCAGCACGATCCGGATCCCGCCACGGTGGAAGTGTCACGGGAGCGGCTGGGAATCGCAGCGGACGCGGTGGTCTTCTTCTCCGGTGCCGCCTTCCACAAGATCATTCCCGAGCAGTCCGGGAGCTGGGCACGGATACTGGCGGCGGTTCCGGGCAGCATCATGCTGCTCATGCCGTTCAACCCGAACTGGGGCAGCCCGTTCGCGCGCATGCCCTTTCTGGCCCGCGTCCACGAGCAGCTGCGTGCCCACGGAGTCACCCCCGAGCGTCTGCGCATCTTCGATACCGTGCCGAGCCGGGCTGATGTCCAGAAGGTCGTTGGCCTGGCCGATATCTACCTGGACGCATATCCGTTCGCCGGCGGCTGTTCGATGCTTGACCCCATACAGGTGGGGATCCCGGCTGTGACCAGGCGTGGCCCCGCCGCGCGCAGCAACCGGGGAGCCGCGCTCCTGCGAATGGTCGGGCTCGAGGAACTCATCTGCGACAGCGACGACCGGTATGTTGCAAAGGTGATCGAGCTTGCGGGCAATCCAGCGGAACGGCAGCGCATTCGCGAACATCTGCTGGAACTCTCGCGTGCACCGGTTCCCGTCTACTATGACATGCCTCTGTTCGCGTCACGCGTGGGTGCGGCACTCGAGCGCCTCTGCCGGCAGAGCCGCGACCGCTACACCAGACTTGCGGCTGATCCGGCGTCACTGCGTGCGGCGATCGAGGAAGCGGCGCGGCGCCTCATCGGCGCGCGCCTCGAGCTGAACGCGCTGACGGGGGCCGGAGTCGTCCGTTTGCTCGTGGAACCCTATTTCGGATGCTCGGTTTCCGGATCCGATGAGTCTGCATCAGCCAACGCGCCTGTCGCAGCCAACGCGCCTGTCGCAGCCGACGCGCCCGCCGCAGCCGACGCGCTCGCCGCCAACGCACCCGCCGCGCGCCCCGGCTTCCATAAAATCGACACACCCGGTGATCACTTCGAGGCACTGGATGCTCCCGATCTCGAGCGCGCTGCGCCAGGGGACGCCGCGCCGGAACTGGTGCTGGTCCAGTTCGGCGCGCATCGGCTGCCTCAGTCCGCGTCGGCAATTGAGGGTGCCATCGCGAAGATGGCGGCCCGTGGTTATGACGTAGTGATCCTGACCTGCGTCGAGGACGCGACGTTCATCCGCTCCGCGTGGCGATATCGTCTGACCGGTCTGTATCTCGGACGATTGCCTGAGTTCGTGGGACGCCTGGCACCGAGCGCTGACGCGGAGATGACCGGGTGCCTGCTTTTCCACCGCGCGGACCATCCGAAGCTTCCGCTCATGCTTCAGTCGCTTCTGGATTGCTGCGACGATCCGCGCCGGCTGTACGCCTCACCGTCTGCTTTCTGAGAGCCTGCATTTCCCACTGATTCAGGCGCTGCAGCCGCGCTGCAGTGCGGGACGAAGACACCTCGCGCCGTCCCATTGCACTGCACACAAAGTTACACGCACTTACCTTGAGTCAACGTTTATTCATATTTACTTGCAAGTGAATGCATTGCGGGCGAACGCCTCCGGCTGTTGGATGACACCTGCGCGAAGTCGGACCGCTTCGGGCACGAAACCCGCTACTCGCGGCTCGCGACAGCGTCCAATCAACAATACGAGGTAACGACGTGAGACATTCAGTGAGGATGATGATGACCCTGGCACTTCTGGGCCTCGCCGCCACCGCGACGAGCGCCGCGGAGCCGGAGAGGGAACACGGTGCACCACCACGTGCGGCGGGGCATCCGGGCGAGCCGCATCCCGGCCCTCATGGCTATCAGCGGGTTACCGAGCCGCACGGCTGGAATGCCCGCCCCGAGAAATTCGATCGCGCCACGTATCGGCATAACTTCCAGGCCGCGCGCAGCTTCCACATCGGCCCCTATCACCGGCCGCCGGGCTGGGTCGCGCATCACTGGGGCTATGGCGAGATCCTGCCGCGCGTTTACTGGGGGCCACAGTACCTGATCGGCGATTACTGGCTGTTCGCACTCGAGGTGCCGCCGCCCGGGTACGAGTGGGTTCGGGATGACACCGACGCACTGCTCGTCGACACCAACACCGGCGAGATCCTGCAGGTCGAATACGGCGTCTTTGCCTGACACCCGTTGTTGTCAACTGACGTTGCATCACTGGGAATCGCGGGAAACGGTCCACGTCGATCCCACGTCATCAGCGGCCGGCGTGTGCTGACATGCCGGCCGCTGAGTCGCCGGGGAGGCGCGCTGCAACATTGCGGCCCCTGAACGTCGGGCGTATGTTGGCCGGGCCCCGACACAATTCAATTCCATAGCGGGGCGCAGGCGGTGCAACATGCGCGCAACGAATCTCCCGCGGCTCGGCGGATGGGTGGTCGGGCTATGGCTGTATTGCGCCGCCGGGGGCGCCTGGGCCGATAACCGTGTCTGGGTCGGCACGGATGGAACTGACAGCAGCAGCTGCGGCGCGAGCGGCAAACCCTGTCGATCGATCAGCCAGGCCATCGAGAATGCCGTCGCCGGCGATGTGATCTGGGTGGGTCCCGGACACTACGGCGATCTCAGCGGTACGGGAACGTACACCGGGCCGGGGGACGAACATGCGTCCCTCAAGATATTGATCGGCGGCGGATGCGTGGTGTGCATCGACAAGCCCATCACGATCTATTCGGTGTCCGGCGCGGCGGTGACGCTGATCGACGGCAATCCTGCGACTGCGTACAACGCGACCGTGGCCATCCTCGCGGATGACGTGGTGTTTGGCTCGCCGGGGCACGGCTTCACGCTTGCCGGTGGCAACGAGATCGGCGTGCTGGTGGATTTCAATGCGGACGGGGTACCGAAGAAGAACATCCGCATCGACAGTGACGTTGACGTGGGCGATCAGAACGGTTTCGTGTTCCGAGGGTCGGTCGTGGGCGTATTCGGCTGTCCGCCCGGGCCGGAGTGTCTGCCGACGAGCCAGGTGCTGTTCACGAACGATGTGGCCACTGCCAATCCGGGGGTGGGCTTCATGGCCACCGCAAACCGGGATTTCGGTCCCGGCCGGGTGATCTTCCAGCAGAATCTGGCCAGCGGCTGCGGCACGGGTTATCTGGTGAACACGGGAGACCAGGGCGAGGGGAATATCGATCCCGACTCGGCCGGCATTGTGCAACTCACCGGCAACGTCGCCAGTCATTGCGGCGTGGGTTTCAACACGCTGTTGCCGGGTACGCTCTACGGCAATACGGCCGCCTACAACGCACAGTCGGGTTTCGTGCTCGTGCCCAGTCGCGGGCAGGCCTTTCAGAACAATTCCGCCATCGGCAATTCGGGTCCCGGAGTGCTCGTGGATTTCTCCACCGATGCCACCGTGATATCCGTGGGCTTCTTCAGTCACTTCACGCGCAACAACTTCTTTGGCAATGACCGCGCCAGGCCGGCGGCACTGGCGTTCCTGGTGCAAATCACCGCTCCTTTCAGTCTGCCCGCCGGGTTTCCAGGGTCGAGTGCTCATTGCGGTGTGCTCAACGTGGGCGGAACCGCCGCTCTCGTAGGTCCGGAAGCCGTATCACCGCCACCGGCCCAGATCATCGTGGCGGCATTCAATTATTGGGGCACGAACCACGGACCCACGGCGACGGGTTCAGGCGATGCGGCGGGCGGCGTCTGCGACTTGAACGGTGGTCAGACGATTACAAGCCAGTACTCCACTACCGCGTGGCCGGTCACGAGCTTTCCCTGAACCGCTGAAGCTCGGGCCGCACATCCGATTCGGCCGACGGACTACGGCTCCGGTGCACCGATGCGCTATTGTGTCCGCGCCCCCCAAGGCGCTGACACGAGGCCATCCGCGGCATGTCCGATGAGTCGTTCCCCGCTCCGGTTCTGGCGAGCCCCTCCGGGATGCGCGCCGAGTTCAACCACAACGGCGCGCTGCGCCGGCTGGATGGCGGCCCGATCACGCTGAACCTGTTCGTCGGTAACGAGATCGAAGGCGGCCCGGCCAATCTGTATCTGCGCCTGCGCGAGGGCGGCCAGGCAACACCACTGCTCGGGCCGCACAGCCCGACCCGATTCAGCGCGGATCCCGCTCAAGCTGTTTTGCGCGGGACGGGCTCCTGGCACGGAATTGACTACACCGTGTCGTTCGTACTGGCGCGTACGCTGCAGGCGTGGTTCTGGCACGTCCAGCTGCAAAACCGAACGGGTGAGGCGCTGGATATCGACCTGACCTACGTTCAGGATCTCGCACTCGCAGCCTACGGCGGCGTGCGGATGAACGAGTTCTACGTCAGCCAGTACGTGGACCACACGCCGCTTGAATCTCCGCAGCGCGGCTGGGTTCTGGCCTCCCGACAGAATCAGGCCGTGGACGGCCGCATACCCTGGTCCCTCATTGGCTCGCTGCGCAGGGCCGTCTCATTCGCCACCGATGCGCGGCAATTTTTCGGATTGGCGGCGCGTGCGGGCCTGCAACCCGTGGGCCTCGAAGGGGATCTGCCAAACCGTCGCCTGCAGCACGAGCACTCGATGGTCGTGATTCGCGATGCACCGCTGCGACTGCAACCAGCGAACCCGGCCATGACGGGCTTCTTCGGCTCGCTCATGCAAGATCATCCCACCGCCACGGCGCTGGCGGACCTGGAGCGCGTCGATCCCGTGCTGGCGCTCCCGGAGGCGCGGGGAGTGACATCGCCTGAGGACGCGCCTCCCGCCCGCCCAGCTGTCCCGAGCGCCTCACAAGCAGCTGTATCCGCCACCCTGTTTACGGCCAGCGAATCCCTGCGCGCCACGGACCTCGACACGGCCGCACTGCGCAAGTTGTTCCCATCAACATGGCGTCACGAGGAGAAGGATGAAGGTGGCAATCTGTTGTCGTTCTTCCATGGCAAGGACGCCCATGTTGTCCTGCGGGCGAAGGAGCTGGCCGTGCTGCGCCCGCACGGTCACCTTCTGCGCACGGGTCGGCATACGGTACCCGATGAGTCGAGCCTGACATCCACCGCGTGGATGAACGGCGTCTTCCATTCGATGGTCACGGAAGGCCACGTCAACATCAATCGGATGATGTCCACGGTCCGCAGCTACCTGGGTCTGTTCCGGTCGCATGGGCAGCGTGTCTTCATCCAGCAGGGCACCACCTGGCTGCTTCTGGACCTGCCTTCGGCCTTCGAGATGACCCCGAATGCCTGCAGATGGATCTACCCGCACGCCGGCGGGGAGGTGCAGGTCAGAGCGCAGGCCCACACGGATCCGCAGCAATTGACGCTGTCTTTCGAGGTCACCGCGGGTGAGCCAGCCCGGTTCCTGATCTCGCATCACATCGCTCTCAACGGTGACGATGGCAGCGCACCCGGTGCCGCTCTCTGGCGCCGCGAGGCCGAGGAGGTGATCGTCGCGCCGGTGGCCGGAGGCGAGATCGGCCAGCGCTTTCCGCAAGGCGATTTCCGGATCGGGCCGCTGCCTGGTACACAGTTCGAGCGCGTCGGCGCCGACGAACTGCTGTTCAAGGACGGTCGCAGCCGACTGCAGCCCTACGTGTGCATCGTCACGGCGCCGAGTCGGTCGGCCGGGCTGTTCATCCGCGGAAACCTCATCCAGGATCCGGCGACTGCGGGCCTGCGGGCCCGCTCCGCGGATGACCTGACTCCACGACTGGCCCTGAACGTTCGCGCCTCCAGCGCGCTGGCGGGCTCATTGGCGCGCCTGGGTGAGATCGCACCGTGGTTTGCGCAGAACGCCTTCGTGCACTACCTCTCCCCGCGCGGGCTGGAACAATTCTCCGGCGGAGGCTGGGGCACGCGCGATGTCTGTCAGGGGCCGGTGGAACTGCTGCTCGCACTGGGTCGCTTCGATGCCATCCGCGATCTGCTGCTGCGAGTGATGGCGGCACAGAACCCGGATGGCGACTGGCCCCAGTGGTTCATGTTCTTCGACCGCGAGCGCGGCATTCGCGCAGCCGATTCCCACGGGGACATCGTCTTCTGGCCGCTGGTGGTCCTCGGGCAGTACCTGCTCGCCTCCGGGGATGCCAGCGTGCTGGAAAAGACCGTCCCGTTCTTCGATCCGCGCGGCCCGGACCGGGGTGAGCGCGCCAGTGTCTGGCGGCACGTGCAAAGGGCGCTGGCCCTGATCGACCGGCGTGTCGTGGGCGGCACCTCCCTGGCAGCCTACGGGCATGGCGACTGGAACGATGCGCTGCAGCCGGCCAATCCCCGCATGCGCGAGCACATGTGCAGCGCCTGGACCGTGACGTTGCACTATCAGACGCTGGTGACGCTAGCCCGCGCGCTGCGCGCGATCGGCTTCGCGGATCAGGTTGGCGAGCTGGAGCGCAAGGCCGAGGCCGTCAGGAATGACTTCCAGCGCATCCTCGTGGTCGATGGGGTGCTGGCCGGATACGCGCTGTTCGAGGAGGGAAACCGGATCCGTTACCTGCTGCATCCGAGCGATGACTCGAGCAGCGTGCGCTACAGCTCCCTCGCCATGATCCACGCCATCATCGAGGATCTGTTCACCCCGGAGCAGGCCCGCCAGCACCTGCTGCTGATGGAGTCGCACCTGAGCGCGCCGGATGGCCTGCGGCTGTTCGACCGGCCGATGGACTATCACGGCGGTACGCAGATCCATTTCCAGAGAGCGGAGAGTGCGACCTACTTCGGGCGCGAGATCGGGTTGATGTATACGCACGCGCACCTGCGCTATGCACAGGCTCTGGCGCATCTCGGCGAGGCCGACCGGTTCTTCCATGCGCTGTGCCAGGCAAATCCGATCGGCATCCGCGCCGTCGTGCCGGGTGCGACCCTGCGGCAGTCGAACTGCTATTACTCCAGCTCGGATGCGGCCTTCGATGACCGCTATCAGGCGAGTGCCGAGTACGCGCGCGTGGCCCGCGGAACGATTGCGCTGGATGGCGGCTGGCGCGTGTATTCGAGCGGCGCGGGCATCGCTCTCGGCCTGATCATGCGTCGCTTCCTGGGGCTGAGCTGCGAGTCCGGCTCCTTGCGGGTGGACCCGGTCATGCCGGCATCGCTGGATGGAATGCGGGCCGATACCCAGCTGCTCGGACACACTCTGGAAGTGCGGTATCGGGTAGGCAAGGGCGGCTGCGGCGTGAATCGCCTCGTGCTGAACCAGCAGGCACTGCCCTTCCACACCCAACCGAACCCGCATCGGCGCGGGGCTGCGATGGCGAGTCTCGCCGCGGTCAGCGAACGGCTGACCGGCGAGCGCAATTTGCTGGAGATCGAGCTCGGTTGAGCGGTGCGAGCCAGCGTGCGAGCCCCGTGCGAGCCTGAGCAGGCGTTCAGCCTAGCGGCCGACTCCTGAAGGCGTCGCGAACACGCCGGTGACGAGCATGCGGTACTCCTCGTCTTCCATGAAGCTGACGCGATTACGGCCGCCCTGCTTGGCTTCGTACAGCGCCTGATCGGCGAGCTGCAGAGCACCGCGCGGGTTGCGTTCGACCGTGGGCGTGATGGCGGCAACCCCGGCACTGACGGTAACCGTGGGCGCCGTCCGGGAGTCCTTGTGTTCGATGCCGAGCTGCGCGATGGCGAGGCAGATCCGATCAGCCAGTTCCCGCGCCTGATCGCCATCGACGTCGTAGAGGATTGCCGCGAATTCCTCACCGCCGTACCGGGCCAGGATGTCCAGCGGGCGCCGCACGAAGCGCTGGGCCGTCTGTGCCACGCGCCGCAGGGTCTGGTCGCCGGCCTGGTGTCCGTAGCGGTCGTTGTAGGCTTTGAAGTGGTCCACGTCGAGCAACAGGATGGCGATGGTGCGGCCATCGACGCTGGCCTGCTCCCATAGTCGTGTCAGGTATTCATCGAACACCCGGCGGTTCTTGGTGCCGGTGAGCGCGTCATGCTCGGCCAGCTCGGCGATCAGGCGCTCTTCCAGGAAGTTGGTTCGCGACCAGCGCTCGAGGTGGTGAGTGGCGACCGCGCAGGCGGTGACCGCCAGCAGCAGGAAGCCGAGCGAGCGCACCGCCACGGGCCACGGCATGCTGAAGTAGATACAGCCGGCCGCGAAGGACGCCATGGTCAGTACGCCGGTCACCAGCGAGGTGCGATAGCGCAGCCCGAAAAAGAAGAACGGACCAAACAGCATGATGGGCAGGCCCATCAGCAATTCCGGCTGGCCATGAGCGGCAGCTTCCGCGATGTGTCCCGCCACGAGTACGTTGCGCACGGGGACGACGATGCGCGCCCAGGGCAGATACCACCGCTCGAAGAGCGGCCCCCACGCGATCGCTGCGAGGATGATCGAGCCGACGATGACGACGGTGAAGTCTGCGACGAGGTAGTTGTTCCAGGTCCCCCGCAGACTCTGCTCCAGGGCCCGCGCGATGCTCACCAGAGCCGCCAGGGCACTGGCCCAGCGGATGAGCGTGCGGCCTTCGATCAGCCGCGCGCGGCGGAATTCGGCCTCGAGCGTCGGGCTGAAGCGCAGGTCCGACGGCCCGCCCGGCTCCGGCTCGGCATCCTTCGGGCAGTCCAGCCTGCCGCGCCGCAGCTCTGCGGCATACGGGGAGTCCGGAAAGGCCGCCGGATTGGGTCTTGAGGCCATGCGCATCCGCCCACCTTACGGACTTTCAGCCCGGGAAAATGTGATCGGGGGTGGAAACCTGCCGCGCCGCAGCGCCGGCGGGGTGCTAACCGCCACCCCGCCAGCCCCCGCCCAGGGCCTTGAAGACGGCGATCTGGTCCTGGATGAGGGCCGCATCCGAGCTGGCCACGGCCGCATCCGCCGCCACCAGCGACTGCTCGGTGCTCAGCAGTTCCAGGTTGCTCAGTGAGCCGGCCAGGAACTGGTCGTGCGCCATGTCGAAGGCCTCCCGGGCGCGACTTTGCGCTTCCGCCAGGGAGGCGCGCCGGTCGAGCTCGGATCCATAGGCCGCCAGGGACTGCTCGGTTTCCTTCAGGGCCTGCAGGACCACGGCATCGAATCCCGCGAGGGAGGCTGCCGCAGCCGCCTTGGCCTGTCGCACCCGGGCGCGCGGCCCGGCCTCATTGGGAAAGGTCCAGGAGATGCTCGGTCCGATTCCCCAGGTTCGGGCGTCGGAGCCGGTCAGCTCGCTCAACTTCGAACTGACGCCTCCATACAGACCGCGCAGCACGATCCGGGGGTACAGATCCGCGGTGGCGACTCCGATGCGCGCCGTGGCTGCCGCCAGGCGCCGATCCGCCTGTCGGACGTCGGGGCGACGCTTGAGCAGTGTCGCGCCATCGCCCACGGGAATCAGGTCGCTGAGCCGTGGAGGTGTGACGCAGTTCTGCGCATCGCCCGGAGCCATGGAGGGCGCACGACCGAGCAGTACCGCCAGTTGGAATAGGGCGGAGCGCCTTTGACCCTCGAGTGGCGGGATGCTGGCCCGGATCTGGGCGACCAGACCCTGGGCCCGTACGACATCGAAACGCGAATTGGCCCCGGCTTCGTTGCGTGCAAGCGTGATCTGCTCTTCGTGACTCACGATGTCCAGCGAGTGATGCGCCACTTCGAGCTGCTCGCCCAGTGCGCACACCTGTGCGTAAGCCCGCGCAGTCTCGGCCGCTACGGTGATCTTGACCGTATCGCGCGCCGCCGCCGCCGCCTCCGAGTCGGCCTGCGCCGCTTCGATGGATCGGCGCACGCGGCCGAGCAGATCAACCTCGTAGGACACATCCAGCAGCGCATCGTAGATCCAGATGTTTTGCGGGGGATGGCCGACGATCTCCAGGATCTCGTCGGTTACAGCGTCGCGACCGTAGAGGGCGCCGATATTCGCGCTGGTCTGCGGGTATCGACCCGAGCGTGCTGCTTCGAGCACCGCGCGCGACGCCGAAAGATTGGCCGTTGCGATGCGTAGATCCGTGTTGGCCCTGAAGGCTTCCTGCAGGTACTGGTCGAGCCGCTCGTCATGGTAGAGATGCCACCAGTCATCCGGCGGCTCAGCCGTGCTCTCCACTGTCGGGCGCGCCGAGACCAGTGCCGATTGCGAACCGGGCGCCGCGGCCGGGGGATGATAGTCGGGGCCGACCGAGCATGCGCATCCCAACAGGCACAGGGCGATTGCCGCCAGTCGGGCCGATACCGCATCCCGGAGGGATGCCGTCCGCAGGGCCGATAGCGTCCGCCCGGCCGATCCCTTCCGAAGGCCCGATAGCGTCCGCCGGGGAATCGCTCTGCGCATCATGACATCCGCGCGGCACGGCGCGCGAAGATCGAGACGTGAGTGGCAGGGCCGGGTGGCGCAGCCCGGCGTGTGACCACGACAATCAGTGTGATCGCGGTCAGGGCCGCGATCACCACGAAGGCATCGATCACTCCCTGCGTGACCGCCGCGCTATGCACAATATTGTTGAGTACCGCCGCGCCACGTGTGGTTGCGGAGGAGGGGTCGCCTGCTCGCGCCGTGGCCGCCCCGTATGCCTGCAGTCGCTGGATCACGCGACCGTCACCGATCTGCACGTGCTGACCGAGGAGATTGGAGGCAATCTGGCTGCGCATCCGCAGGAAGGTGGCGATGAAGGCCTGGCCGATTTCTCCGCCCATCAGGCGCGCGATCTGCGTGCCGGCGCCGAAAGTCAGCGCATCCTGCGGGCGCAGGTGCAGCACCGCGAAGAAGATGGTGCCCGAGAGCGCGAAACTCTGTCCGAGCGCCTGTACGAGCGCCGAGGGCATGAACTGGTCCGATCCCCATAGCGGGGTCAGACCGTAGGCGACCATCAGACATGCTGCGCTGATGCACAGGAATCCGAACGAGGCCACGATGCGCGGATCCATCCTGCGCAGGATGTATCCCGCCAGCAGGCACACGGCCAGTTGGGGCGCGGCGATCCACACGAGCGTCTGCCCCACTTCCAGCGCCCGGAAGCCGCGCACGGTCTGCAGGAACTGCGGAATGACATACGCCGTGGAGAGGATGGTCAGGCGCAGGAATGAGATCAACAGCAGCAACCGGGGGAGCGGCGCCTCGAAGATGACCTTGAGGTTGACGCCCGGGTGCGGAGTGTGAGTCTCGTGCACGAAGAATCCGACCAGCAGGACGCATCCTGACAACATGAGTGCCCACACCAGCGAGGAGTTGGCCCAGTCGAGCCGATTGCCCTGATCGAGCGCGGCGTACACGAGGGCGAGCCCCAGTCCGCCTGTGGCGAAGCCGTACAGATCCGGCGGGGGACGCTGCGGGTTGATCGGCTCGGGTTTGATGCCGAAGCGCAGGCACGCCACCATCCCCACGGCCAGCGGCACGTTCTGCCAGAAGATCCAGCGCCAGCTGAGGTGATCGATGTACCACCCCTCGAGCGAGGCGGAGATGTTGAGGGAGACCTCGAGGTTGAGCGCGTAGAGCGCAATGCCGTAAGCCCACACTCTGGGCGGCATGTTACGCAGCACGAAACTCAGGGTCAGCGGAACGAAGAAACCGGATGCCAGGCCTCCCACGAACTGCAGCGCGAGCAGCGTCTGCAGATTGGGTGAGAAGGGTTCGAGCAGGGAGACGAACGCGAACGCTGCCGCGGCATCGATCAACATGCGACGCGGACCGAATACGCCACCAGTCCAGACCGCGATCGGCGCTATGAGCATCTGCGCGACGGTCTGCGCCGTGGAGATCCACGCGCCTTCGTCGAATCCGGCGTGCACTGCGCCGCGGATGTCCGCAAGACCAAGGCTGGACAGACGCGTGTTGACCGTCGAGATGAACGTGCCGAGCAGCACCGCCGCCAGTCCAAGCCACGGAACCACAGCGGGCGGTACCGGCAGGCCGGCGGGTGGTGGCGCCGGCAGGACGGGCGGCGTTGTCGATTCGCTCATCGCTGGCGCTGCAGGCGAGTGAGGCGGTGGCAGCGGGGCGCCGGGACCAGGAGCTTCCGGGCTCATCGTCCGGTGTCGCGGGTTTCAACCGTCGCAACGACCGACATGCCCGGGCGCAGCCGGTCCGCCAACCCATCAGCATCATCTATCGCTATCTTGACCGCCACCCGCTGGACGACCTTGGTGAAGTTACCCGTCGCATTGTCGGGAGGCAGCAGGGCGAACTGCGAGCCGGCCCCGGGTGCGAACGCCAGGACGTGGCCACGCAGGGTCCGTCCGGGAAAGGTGTCGACCTTGATCTGCGCGCGCTCCCCGACAGCCATGTGGGTGAGTTGGGTCTCCTTGTAGTTGGCGATCACCCACACGTTGGGCAGCGGGGTGAGGGTCGTAACCTGGCCGCCCACGCTGACGAACTGGCCGGGTTTGACCTGCCTTTGCCCGAGCACGCCATCCTGCGGCGCAACGATGCGCGTGTAGCCGAGATTGATACGGGCGATCTGCAGGCTGGCCTCCTGGGCCGCACGGGTCGCCTCGGCCTGCGCTTCCTGGGCGGCGAGCACGCTGAGCTGGCGGCTGGCGGCGCTCGCCTGGGCGCGGGCCTGCTCGAGCTGCGCGGCAAGTTGCGCGTGGGCCGTCTGCAGCTTCTCCGCCGCCTCGGTTGAGGATGAGCCGGTTTCGAACAGTTTGTGCTGCCGCGCCGTGTCGCGGGCGTTCTGTTCGAGGTTGGCGCTGATCGCCGCCACGGAAGCGCGCGCGGCCTGCACGTTCGCCTCCTGCAGGGCCTGTTGCGCCTTGAGCGCTTCGACCTGGGCGCCCGCGGCGACCACGCTCGCCGTCAGCTGATCGACGCTGGCGCGATAGTCATCGTCCACGATCTGCGCGATGAGCTGGCCCGCCTTGACGCGCTCGTAGTCCTGGACCGGCATGTTCCTCACGTAGCCGGCGACTTTGGCGGCGATCGGCGTCAGATCCGACTGCAGATAGGCATCGTCGGTGGTCTGTCGATGGGCATCGCTCTCCCAGCGGTTCCAGCGTGTCGTGATGAGCAGCAGCACGCCGAGCGCCAGCAGAAATACCGCCACCCGCCAGAGCCAGTCGGGCGGTGCACGCCAGTCGAATGTGAATCTCCCCACCGTCGCGCGCCCCACGCCGGAACCGAATCCTTTTGGCGACAGTGTAGCGAACCGCCGCACGCCGTGGAGAGCCCCGATCGGGGAGCATTCGGGCTATCATGTGCCGCCGCGGTCCGCGGCCACCGTAACCGCAAGATCTCCTTCCTCCTGCGTATGATCGCTGCCACGTGGCCGCTGCTTCTGGGAATGGGCGTGCTGATGCTGGGCGCCGGCCTCCAGGGCACGCTGCTCGGTCTGCGCGCGACCCAGGAGGGATTCCCCACGCCGGTCATCGGCGTGATCATGTCCAGCTACTACGTCGGCTACCTGATCGGCACACGGGCCGCCCCCCGGCTCGTGGTGCGCATCGGCCATATCCGGGTCTTTGCCGCGCTGGCCGCCATCGCCGGCGCGGCCATTCTGGTGCAGGGGTCGTTCATCCATCCGGTTCCCTGGGCGCTCATGCGCCTGATGTCCGGATTGTGCTTCGCCGGCATCTATGTCGTGGCCGAGAGCTGGCTCAACGACCGGGCCAGCCGTACCAACCGTGGCACACTGCTGGCCATCTACATGGCGGTGCTGTACATCGGGCTGGGCTCGTCGCAGTTTCTGCTTGTTCTGGCCAACCCGTCCACACCGACGCCCTTCATGCTGGTTGCGGTGCTCATCTCGCTGGCCATGGTGCCGATCGTCGTTTCGGCGCATCAGACGCCCGAGCGCGCCGTGCCGCGTCCGGTCCGCTATCGGGACCTGTACCGCAACTCCCCGTTGGGTGTGGTCGCCGTGACGATGTCAGGCATGATCTCCTCGATCATCTTCGGCATGGGTCCCGTCTACACGCGGCTCAGTGGACTGGGGACCTCGGGTGTGGCGACCTTCATGGCGGTCAGCATCCTGACGGCGGTGCTGACGCAGTACCCGGTAGGACGTCTGTCCGATCGCATGGACCGCCGGACCGTGATTGCCATCGTGTGCACCATCGCGACCTCGGCAGCCGTCAGCATCGTGATCTTTCCACGTCTTCCGCACCCGGTGTTCCTGGTTCTGGCGGCGCTCTTCAGTGGATTCGCCCTGACGCTGTACTCACTCGCCGTCTCGCATGTCAACGACAAGCTCGAGCCGGCTCAGATGGTGGCGGCCAGCAGCGCACTGCTGCTGCTGAACGGAACGGCCGCTGCCGTCGGTCCCGTGCTCGCCGGCAGCCTCATGGCGGCCTATGGGCCCAAGGCCTACTTCGCGACCCTGGCCACATTGACCGGTGCTCTCACCATCTACGATCTGTGGCGCAAGATCCGCCGCCGGCCGGTGCCCAAGGCGCAGAAGGGTCCCTTCATCACTGTGCATCCCCAGGGGATGACCGGACGCATACTGGCCTCCGCGGACCTGGATTCGACGGGAGCCAATCGGCGGCCGCCGGCTGAGGACGTGAGTACTCAAACAGGACGATAGCGATGCAACAGCCCGACCCTGCGCGCATGGAATATCACCACAGCCACGAGTTTCTCGGCGCGGGCCACGAGCGCAACGAGCGCAAGACCTGGGCGGTCATCATCCTGTGCGGAATCATGATGGTGGTGGAGATCGTCGGCGGCGGACTGTTCGGTTCACTCGCCCTGGTCGCCGACGGCCTGCACATGTCCACTCACTCCGGCGCCATGTTGATCGCCGCGCTGGCTTACACCTACGCACGCCGGCACGTCTCCGATAGGCGCTTCGTGTTCGGCACCGGCAAACTGGGTGATCTGGCTGGTTTCAGCAGCGCGATCGTGCTGGCAATGATGGCCCTGCTCATCGGTTACGAGGCCATCAGCCGCCTGCTCGAGCCCGTCCCGATCAGGTTTCGCGAGGCCATCCCGATCGCCTGCGTGGGCCTCGTCGTCAACATCGTGAGTGCCTGGCTGCTCAGTGGTGACCACCACGAGCATGACCATGGCCACGATCATGACGACCACCACGATCGCGGGCACGATCGCGGACCCCGGACACCTGCCGCGGTGGATCATCACCACCACGACCACGACCACGACCACGGCCGCGATCAGCGGCTCGGGCATGATCATCACGCGCATCACACGAGCGCGACGATCCGCGACAACAGCATCCGCTCAGCATACGTGCATGTTCTGGCCGACGCGGTGGTCTCGGTACTGGCGATCACCGGACTGCTGCTGGCGCGATCCTTCGGCTGGCTGTGGATGGATCCTGTGGCGGGCATCATCGGCGCGCTGGTGATCGCCAACTGGTCCTACGGCCTCATCAAGGACACCGGGCGGGTCCTGCTGGATGTCTGCCCGGATCAGGCCGCGACCGAGAGGATGCGGCAGGTCATCGAGGTCGATGGCGACAGCGTGGCCGACCTGCACCTCTGGCGCCTGGGTCCCGGGCATCTCGGGGCGGTGCTGTCGGTCGTGACGGACAAGCCCCGCGATGCCGCGTTCTACCGGGGCCGGCTGCGGGATTTCCGCGCCCTGTCGCACGTTACAGTGGAGGTGGCCCGTCTGGGCGGATGAAATCTGCAACTTCCCGCCGCCTGCCGTGTTCTGGGGTAAACGCTGACAACGCCAGTGCAAACCCAACTGACCGCTGCGGCCGAATTCGTGACATTCATGCACGCCTACCAGGATATGGTTTTCAGTACCGCGGCCCGCCTGACCGGCAATGACGCGCAGGCCGAGGACATCGCCCAGGAGGTCTTCCTGCGGGCGTACGAGAACTTCACGATGCTGCGGAGCAGCTCCACCGCGGGCGGCTGGCTGAAGACCGTGGCGACGCGCCTGACGCTCAATCACCTGTCCCGGTATCGCAAGCGCTGGCGATTCTTCTCCGAGCTGCGCGCCGATACGGAGGAGGGCGACGGCGCAGAGGCCCCCGAAGCTGCTTTCCCAACCCCGGATACCGCGGCGGCTGAACTCGACGCCACCGCGCGGCACCGGCTCATCGAGAACGCATTGCGCGAGTTGCCCGAGCATCAGCGTGTTCCATTGGTGTTGTATCACTTCGAGGAGATGGCGTATCAGGACATCGCGACCGAGCTGCGCGTGTCGCTGCCGAAAGTGAAGACCGACATTCAGCGGGCGCGTCTGGCGCTGGCCCGGATCCTGTCCCGTCGCGGGCTGGTCCGCGAAGACCTGGAGCAGTGAACATGGCACTCGAGCCGAATCCGGAAAGACTCGAGCGCCTGGTCAGCGACCTGGTGCGCGATCTGCCGATGCGCCAGGCCCCGACCTCTCTCGCCACGCGCGTGCTGGAGCGTGTGGCTGAAGCGGATCAGCGTGCAACCTCAGCTTGGTGGCGACGCAGCTTTGGCCATTGGCCCGCTGCCGCGCGGATTGCCTTCCTGGTCGCCTCGCTCGGCTTCATACGCGTGGTGCTGGTGGGTGCCGTCTCCGCGGCGGCTTACATGCGACTGGAGTCCTTCACCACAGCGAGTCATCCGGCGCTCACGTGGCTACGCGCAGCGGCGAGCCTCGGATTCACCGCCCTGGACACACTCGAATCCCTTTCACGTGCCATCCCGACGTTCTGGCTTTACGGCGCGGTCATCGCCGCCGCGGCACTGTACGTAGCGCTGTTCGGGTTGGGAACCGTCGCCTATCGCACCCTCTACGCCGAAGAATGAACACCATGATCCGTCATCCCCTGCGGAATCTGATCCTCACCCTGTGCTGCGCTCTGATGAGCGCCACGGTTGCGGGAAACGCCGCACCCGCCGCGAATGCCAGTCAGTCCGCCACAACTCACGCGTCTGGCCGGGGCGATTCACCACAGGCTGCCGACGCGAAGCCA
>DATKLO010000112.1:0-23863 GCA_035542375.1 Steroidobacteraceae bacterium
CGGCCAGGTGACGCAGCCGCTCGACCCGTCCAAACCGACCGTGCTGACGATGTACAACCCGTTTCCGCTGCCCGGTGTTCCCTTCCCGCAGCAGTGCACGGCCGCGCGCATGCAGCTGTTCGGCATGAGCTACGCGCAGATCGAGTCGGCGGTGCGGGCACAGTTGACGAAGATGTTCGGTGACTCCGGTTTCGATGCCAGTCGCGACATCGCCGGCATCATCGCCAACCGCTGGGGACACGCCTACGTGGTCGATCCGCCGGGGTTCTTTTTCGGCCGCGATGGCCAGCCCGCCCCGAAGGAACTTCTGCGCCAGCGTTTCCACCGGATTTCCTTCGGCCACTCGGAACTCAGCGGCGCGCAGATGTGGGAAACCGCGGCCGAAGAGGGCGAACGCGCGGGCCTGCAGGCCCTGGAGGTCGTGTGATGAGCATGCGGATGGCTGAGCTTTGCCTGCTGGGATCGCTTGCGTGGTCATGTCACATAGCGGCCGCGACATCGTCGGCCCCATCGCCGGCCGCGGCACCACCGGCCGCATCGCCCGCGACAGCCCCGTCACTGCCGGCCACCGCTGCTGAGGCGAGCCACGCCGCCTCGCCCGAAACCGCGGAGCTTGCCGCATTCAGGCGCGCGATCCGCAGGAAGTACGACCTCAAGGAGCACGCGTTCGCCGCGCACGACGCCGAGACCATCGTCACCCGCTTCTACAGCCCCGATGTCATCTCCGTTGGCGAGGGTGAGGGGATCTACATCGGCCGCGACCAGATCCGCCCCCTGTACCAGGATGTCGTGCGGAACAACAAGGTCAGGGTGGAGTCGGTGCACACTTTCGTGGCCGGCAAGGCCGGCTGGGATTGGGCCGATTTCCATGTCTTTCCGACGGACGGAAAAACGCAACCCTTCACGTTCGCCATCCTGTTCCTGTGGGCGCGCCAGAACGGGGAGTGGTGGTGCAAGGGTGACTTTTTCGTGACGGGAAGCATGAAGACTGGCAAGCTGACGCCCCCACCGGCCGCCGGATCGAAGTGACATGAACCTGAACCCCCGCCGCGCCGCCGCCACCTTGCTGGGCGCGGGCCTGCTTGCACTGTCTGCCGGACTCGCGCGCCCGGCGGCGGCCGAACTGCCCAACGATCCGGCGTCCGGTTCGCAGGTGTTGCCCGCCTCATCGCCCCACTGGGTGTGGGTCAACGACTTCGTCTTCCCACACATGACCGATGGCAAGGCCATGCTGGTGGATGGTGACACGGGTCACTACCTGGGCGAGCTCGATACGGGCTTCGGTTCCGTGCGTGTGGTGCCCTCGCTGGATGGGTCGGTCATCTACTCGCCCGAGAGTTACTTCTCCCGGGGCACGCGCGGGGTGCGTACGGACGTAGTCACTATCTACGATCCGAAGCATCTCGCGCCGCTGGGTGAGATCATCATCCCGCCCAAGCGCTCCTCGAACATGCCGATGATAGCCAACGTGCAGCTCACGGACGACGGGCGATTCCTGCTGATCTACAACTTCACGCCGGGACAGTCCGTGACGGTGGTCGACACGAAGAGCCGATCGTTCGTCACCGAAGTGGAGACTCCCGGATGCGCGCTCGTGTTTCCCACCGGTGCGCGCTCGTTCTTCAGCATCTGTGCGGACGGCACGCTGCTGGACGTCCGCCTCGACGATACCGGTCACGATACAAACAAACAGCGCACCGCGGGCATCTTCGATGTGAAGCATGATCCGGTGACCGAGAAGGGCGTCCGGGTCGGGGACTCGTGGTACTTCGTGTCCTTCGGCGGCACGATCTATCCGGTCAACATCGTCAAAGGCGCACCGGTCGCGGGCGGCACGTGGTCGCTGCTCACGGCGGCCGACAAGGCGGCCAGCTGGCGTCCCGGTGGTCTTCAGCAGCTCGCCGTGCACGCCGGCCTGAAACGCCTGTACTCCATCATGCACCAGGGCTCGCTCTATACACACAAGGATCCGGGCAAGGAGGTCTGGGTCTACGATCTGGCGAAGCATGCGCGCGTGCAGAAGATCGCCATGCAGAACCTCACCGGTTCGATCCAGGTTTCGCGCGATGAGCATCCGCTGCTGTTCGGCGCCTTCATCGAGAGCAACATCCTGGACGTGTACGATGCGGTCGGCGGCAGTCACCTGCGCTCTGTCACGGACATCGGCACGACTCCAACCCTTCTGGTGAGCCCGTAGGCGTCACAAACAGGTTATCCGCATGAGATGGTTCGATACCCTGACCGAAGTCTCGGCCCGTTCGATGGCCAAACGCACCTCCCGGCGCAGCGTGATCGCCTCGCTGGGCGCGGTGCTGGTGGGCGCCTCCGCATTGCCGCTGCTGCCGGTGGCGCGTGGTGCGACCCCCGCGGATCAGCCCGGTGGCGGCAAGACCGGTGTCAAACCGGCGCCGGCACCCGCTGGTCAGACCGGCACGCCGCAGGCCAACTCGCAGCCCAAGGCGGATGCGGTCAACGATCCGACCAGCTGCGACTACTGGCGGCACTGCGCCATCGACGGCTTCCTGTGTGGTTGCTGCGGGGGCTCGCAGAACACCTGTCCGCCCGGGACGGAGATGTCAGCCGTGACCTGGGTTGGCACCTGCCACAATCCGGGCGATGGCAAGGATTACGTCGTGTCCTACAACGACTGCTGCGGCAAGTCCACGTGCGGTCGCTGCCTGTGCAATCGAAATGAGCGCGACACGCCGATCTACATCCCGTTCCAGTCGAACGACTACAACTGGTGCTCGGGCAGCAGCAAGGCCAACATCGCGTATCACTGTTCGACCGCGCGGATCGTCTCGGTCGCCAAGTAGGCCGCATGTCGTTGCGGAGACTGCTGGCCGCCATCGCCGCTACCGCGGGTTGCAGCGCTGCGGGCGCTTATGAACCGTCCGTCAGTTACATGCTCCAGTGCATGGGTTGTCACACGCCGGACGGGCGGGGAGAGCCCGGGCGCGTGCCTTCCGTTCGCGAGACGCTGGTGCCGTTCGCAAGTCTTCCAGAGGGGCGCCGCTTCCTCATTCAAGTGCCCGGCGCCGCGCAGTCGACACTGTCAGATGCAGAGCTGGCGGACCTGCTGAACTGGATGATCCACAACCTCAGCCAGGACCCGCCGCCGAAAACGCTTGCGCCCTACACGGCGGCGGAGGTGGCGGGTTACCGCCACACTCCGCTCGTGAACGTCCGTGACACCCGCGCGCAACTGCTCGCGAAGGTCGCAGCCGTCAATGCGCAGCAGGGTGGCTCAGTGTCCACACGTACGCCGCCACCGCCTCAAGCTGGTCGGAAGTAAGCTGCGCACCGCCCATCGCTGGCATCGGGCTGCGGTATTCCTTCGGAGTCGCGACGCCTTCGGTGATCGTCTTGCGGATTCCGTTCACGCTGCCGTCGCTCCAGAGCCATTTGTGGTCGACCAGATTCGGTCCGAGTGGCGTGCCGCTTCCGTCCGTGCCATGGCAACCCGTGCAGGCCGCTGACCCGACCTGACCTTTGAAGATCTTCGCACCCAGCGCCACCATCTGCGGAGTGACCCCGGCGGGCAGCTTGATTGCCGCAGCGTCCGGGTTGGTGCCTTCAGGAGGCTCGGACGGCACGACCGCCAGCTTGCCGGCCGTGGCGTTGGCGCTCGGACAGGGAGCCAGCCGCGTGCCGGTGCCCACCTGGGCTGGATCGCCCGTGAAGGCGATCCGGTAGATCCGTCCGTGTTGATCATCGGACACATACAGGACACCGCCGGGCGCCAGGGCCAGACCCGTGGGCCGGTGATCGGCCTTGCCCGGATCCATGTGGCCACCGGCGAAGCCGTCCGCAAAGATCTCGCACTGCCCCGCGGCGGCACCCCCGTGCAGCGGCTGGAACACGATGTTGTATCCGCCCTGTTCGTAGGGGGCGCGATTCCAGGAACCGTGAAACGCCAGGAACGCGCCGCTGGAATAGCGCGACGGGAAGTCCTTGCCGGCATACAGCAGCAGGTCATCCGGGGCCCAGTGCGCCGGGAAGGCGGCAACCGGTCCCTGTTTGTCGGCGCACACGCCGAGTTTCTTCCCGCCGTCACCGCCGTATTCCGGGGCGAGAACCAGTTTCGCCTGCAACGGATCGTAGTAGCACTCCGGCCAGCCGTAGTCCCCGCCCTGCGTCACGTGCAGCAGGACCTCTGAAGGCAGGATCGCCCCCTGTTCGGCGGTGTACAGCTCCGGCCAGTTCTGGCCGAGCTGATCGCGCCCGTGCTGCGTGGCGTAGACGCCATGGCCGCTCGGGTCGATGGCGATGCCATCCGCGTTGCGGATTCCCGTGGCGAATCGCTCTGCCGGCGAGAACTTCTGATTCAGCTTGTTGGCGTCGTAGCGCCAGATGCCACCGCGCGTCTCCAGCTCCACGCAGGGATCGACACCGGGAGACCTGAGAACGCGGTTTTCCTTCTGGCAGGCATTGCTCGCGGAGGCGACATCGACATACATCATGCCGTCGGCGTCGATGGCGAACGGATGCATCGGATGATCGCCGCCGAGGGGCAACCCAGACACCACGACTTCCGGTTTGTCCGTGGGAACGATGGAGTTGGCGTCCAGTTTGTAGCGCACGATACGATCGTTGATCTCGGCGTACAGGTAACCCTTGTAAAGCCCGATTCCGGTACCACCGGCGCCACCGCTCGCGAGCGTCTCGCCGAATCGCCTGATCACGTCGGCATGGCCATTGCCCTTCGTGTCCTGCAGGGCCAGCAGAAAACCGCCCGCGGGCACGGAGTCGTGCGGATAGTAACGGCCACTCCACGTGTTGACGTAGAGGACGCCGTTGGGTCCGACGACCATGTGGCGCGCGTGTCCGACCTTGTCGGCGAATATCGTCGCGCAGAAGCCGGCGGGGAGCTTCAGGCGCGCGGCATGTTCTGGGCAGGCAGGGGCCGCTGGCCGGTCCGCCGCGAAACACGCTGCGCCGGCGAAGCAGGCGCCGAGTGCGAAAACCGCACGCCAAGGTGACAGTCGGATGGCCCTATGCATTTTCAGCTATCCCCGCTAACCGCAGGCGCCGGAGTGTCCGGCGCGTGCGACGATAACACCAGTGATGCCTCAGGTGCGCCCTGTGACGGGTATCAGTGCGCCGGTGATCGCCTGTGCCTGACCGGAAGCCAGGAACAGGATGATGCCGGCCAGTGCCGCAGTGCTCACCCAGGTGGAGAAGTCCGCCTTGGGCATGTCCCTGCGGTTGGCGGGCGTGTCGATGATCGAGGGCAGTACCGCGTTCACGGTGATGCCATCGTTCTTGAGCTCGGCCGCCAGACTTTCGGTCAGCCGGTGCACACCGGATTTGGAGGCCGTGTAGGCACCCATGCCCGCGCCGGCCTTGAGGGCGGCCTGCGCGCCGATGTTCACGATGCGGCCGCGTGGACTGCGGCGCAGGTGGGGAATGGCCGCACGACAGGCATTCACGGTGCTTTGCAGGTTGCTTCGGAACAGCTCATCCCAGGTGGCCGGATCGCCGTCAGCCACCTCCTGCCAGCGGAACGCTCCCGCCGTGTTGATGAGCACATCCAGTCCCTTGAGCCGCTCGGAGGCGGTGTCGATGGCCCGCTGCGCAGCCACCGCATCCGCCAACTCCACGCCGGGCACCACGACAGCCGAACTGCCGAGTTCGGCGAGGAGATCCGCCGGCGCCTGCGCGGCGCGACCGAGCAGCGCGACCTGTGCTCCCTGGCGCACCGCCGCTCGGGCCGTTTCCGCACCCAGGGAACCGAACGCGCCGGTGATGGCGATAGCGAGATTTGCCATGACAATGCTCCCGCGGAACGGGGATCCTCACCGACAGGATAGCGCACGGGCGCTGAGATAGAATCCACCTCCCAGCCGCCAGCGCGCCGGAACGACCCGCATGACCGCGCTCATCGATACCATCGTCAGGGCTCACGCCGAGATCCGCCCGCAGGTCCCTGTCTCGCCCCTGCAGCGCAGCGCTGCACTGTCGCAGGCGCTGGGCTGCGAGGTGCTTCTCAAGTGCGAGCACCTCCAGCCCACCGGCTCCTTCAAGATCCGCGGCGCCACCAGTTCCATCCAGGCGCTGCTGCGTGAGCGCCGGCAGGCCAGCATCACCACCGCATCCTCGGGCAATCATGGTCAGGCCGTGGCGCGGGCCGGTGCCGCGTTGAATGTGAAGACCACCGTGTACGTTGCAGCCGCCGCCTCGCGCCCCAAGGTCGAGGCAATACGCGCCCTGGGTGTGGAGCTCGTGACGGTTGAAGGATCGCCGCTCGATGCTGAGCTGCTCGCGCGCAAGCATGCCGCGGAGCAGGGCAAGACCTACATCTCGCCCTACAACGATCTGACTGTCATGGCCGGACAGGGCACACTGGGAATGGAGCTGATCGAGCAGGCCCCGGACCTCGATGCGGTGTTCATTTCAGTGGGCGGCGGCGGCCTGATCGGCAGCGTGGGTACGGTGTTCAAGCACCTGTCGCCCAAGACTCGCGTGGTGGGTGTCTGGCCCGAAAACTCACCGTGCATGTTGCGCGCGATCGAAGCGGGCAAGGTGGTCGATGTCGAGGAGCAGGACACCATTTCGGACGGAACCGCCGGTGCCATCGAACCCAACTCGGTCACCGTGCCCATCTGCAAGGCCGTCATCGATGAGACCGTGACGGTGACCGAAGCGCAGATCGGGCTGGCGATGCGCCGCCTGGCCGAGGCCGAACACTGGATCGTGGAAGGCGCCGCCGGTGTCGCTTTGGCCGGGCTGGCCAACCGGGCCGACGCCTATGCGGGACGCAGGGTCGCGGTGGTGTTGTGTGGCCGGAACATCGCTCTGGAGAAATTCCTGAGCGCCATCGGCGCCGACTGAGCGGACGCAGCAGTGGCGGGCGCGGCTGACAGGGCCGGATCCGGCCGGTTCTCAGCGGCAGACTTCGAACAGGCCGGCCGCCCCCTGGCCGCCGCCGATGCACATCGTGACGACCACATATCGCGCGCCACGCCGCCGTCCCTCTATCAGCGCATGTCCGAGCAACCGCGAACCGGACGCGCCATAGGGGTGACCGAGAGCGATGGCACCGCCATCGACGTTGAGTCGCTCATCCGGTATTCCCAGGCGGTCACGACAGTAGAGCACCTGGACCGCAAAGGCCTCGTTGAGCTCCCACAGGTCCACCTGTTCGAGCTTGATGCCGCTGCGCTCCAGCAGGCGCGGTATGGCGAACACCGGGCCGATACCCATCTCGTCAGGTTCGCAACCCGCGACGGCGAAACCTCTATAAATGCCGAGAGGCTCGATGCCGCGCTTCTCCGCTAGCTTCGCATCCATCACCACGCACGCGCTGGCTCCATCCGAGAATTGACTGGCATTGCCGGCAGAGATCACTCCGCCGGGGGTCGCCGGGCGGATCTTCGACACCCCCTCGAGCGTGGTGTCGGCCCTGATGCCCTCGTCGCGACTTACTTCAACTTCACGTGTTCCGATCCGCAGGTTGTTCTGATCCACGACACCCATGGTGGTCTTCAGCGGTGCGATCTCCGCATCGAAACGCCCCGCCGCCTGCGCCTTCGCAGCGCGCTGCTGGCTGCGTGCACCGTATTCGTCCTGACGCTCGCGCGAGATGTTGTATCGCGAGGCGACGGTTTCGGCCGTCTGGAGCATCGACCAGTAGATCTCCGGCTTGTGCTCGAGCAGCCACGGATCGTTGCGCATGTGCGGGTTCAGTTCATTCTGCACGCAGGAGATGGATTCCAGGCCGCCCGCGACGATGACCGGTATCTTCTCCGTCAGAACGCGCTGTGCCGCCATGGCCACGGTCTGCAGTCCCGAGGAGCAGAAGCGATTCACCGTCACTCCGGCGGTCGTGACCGGCAGCCCGGCGCGCAGGGCGATCTGTCGGGCGACATTCCCGCCAGTCGTCCCCTCGCACAGCGCGCAACCCATCATCACATCTTCGACTTCGGCGGGATCGAGCCCGGCGCGTTGCACGGCCTGGCGCACCACGTGGCCGCCGAGCGTGGCACCGTAAGTCATGTTGAAGGCGCCCCGCCAGGATTTGGCGAAGGCCGTGCGCGCAGTCGAAACAATCACAGCGTCGGTCATGAGAGGGTGTCCGCCGTCAGGAGTCGAGGGATGAGAAGGTCGAGCCGGCCGCCGCCAGCCGTGCCAGCAGCGGTGCCGGTGTCCAGGGTTCAGGATGGACGCCGCGCGCATAGCGATGCATGGCGCCGATGACCATCGTCAGTCCAACGGTGTCGGCGTAGAACATCGGGCCACCGCGCCAGGCCGGAAATCCATAGCCGTTCAGATAGACCAGATCGATGTCCGAGGCGCGCTGCGCGATCTTCTCCTCCAGGATCCGCGCTCCCTCGTTCACCAGGGAGAACACCAGGCGCTCGACGATTTCGGTGTCGTCGATCTGGCGACGCGTGATGCCCATTTCCCGGGAGAATCGCACGATCATCTGTTCCACATCGGCGTTGGGGTAGGGTGTCCGGTCACCCTGCCGATAGTCATACCAGCCTGCGCCCGTCTTCTGGCCGAATCGTCCGAGTTCGCACAGGCGGTCGGCAATGTGGGGTCGTGCCGGATCTGCCTTCTCGGCGTAACGGCGCTTGCGGATGGCCCAGCCGATGTCATTGCCGGCCAGATCGCCGACACGGAAGGGACCCATCGCGAAGCCGAATTTCTCCATCGCGCGATCCACCTGCGCGGGCAGGCAGCCTTCCTCGAGCAGATACCACGCCTGGGCCGAATACTTGTGCAGCATGCGATTGCCGATGAAGCCGTCGCACACGCCCGCGACGATTGCCAGCTTGCGGATCTTCCGTGCCAGCTGCATCACCGTGGCGAGCGCATCCTTCGCGGTCCTCTCCGCACGCACCACTTCCAGCAGGCGCATGACGTTGGCCGGGCTGAAGAAGTGCATGCCGAGCACATCGCCGGGGCGACTGGTGAACGCGGCGATGCGATTCACATCGAGGGTGGAGGTGTTCGTGGCCAGTATCGCCCCCGGGCGCGCGACCTTGTCGAGCTGGCGGAACACGCTTTCCTTGACACCGATCTCCTCGAACACGGCCTCGATGACCAGGTCCGCAGTGCGGATCGAGTCATACGAGACCGTGGGCGTCAGCAGTCCCATGCGGGTCTCGAGATCGGCGGGAGTGAGCTTGCCCTTCCTGGCGGAGGCCTCGTAATTGCGGCGGATCGTGGCAACGCCCCTGTCGAGGGCAGCCTGGTTGGCCTCGAGGAGCGTGACCGGCAGACCCGCATTGAGGAAGTTCATCGCGATGCCGCCACCCATGGTGCCGGCACCGATCACCGCGATGGAGTTGATCGGTCGCACCGGCGTGTCGGCGGGCACGTCGGGGATCTTCGGCGCCGCGCGTTCGGCGAAGAAGACATGGCGCAGGGCCCGTGACTCCACGGCCTGCAGCAGACCCAGGAAGATCTCGCGCTCGCGTCGTTTGCCGCTGTCGAAATCGGCGGCCTCCAGTCCCGCCTCGATCGCATCCAGGCAGGCGAGGGGGGCCGGATAGGGGCCGGCTTTCGCCTTCACCATGTTGCGCGCGAAGCCCAGAAACGCCTGGTGCGCGGGATAGTTCAACGGCCGGTCGCGGATGCGCCGAATCGGAGTGCCTTGCGTGATGACTTCGCGGGCGAAGGCGCGCGCGGCACCGCCCAGGTCGGACTCGACGATACGGTCGAACAGGCCGCTGCCGGCCACGTCCGCGGCGGCCACTGGTTCGCCGGACACGATCATGTTGACCGCGGTCTCGAGTCCTGCGACCCGCGGCAAGCGCTGGGTACCGCCTGCACCGGGAATCAGGCCGATCTTCACCTCCGGCAGGCCGACCTTGGCGCCGGCCGTGGCGACACGGAAGTGGCAGCCGAGCGTCAGCTCGAATCCCCCTCCCAGGCAGGTGCCTGAAACGGCCGCGATGGTGGGTTTCTCGCAGCGCTCGAAGCGGGAGATGACCGCATCCAGGACGGGATCCGCGGTCATCTTCGGCGTGTTGAACTCGCGCACGTCGGCACCGGCCGAAAAGAACTCGTCGCCGCCCATCAGGATGATGGCGCGGATTGTCGGGTCATCTTCCGCCCGGGTCAGCTCACTCACGAGACGCTGGCGCACCGCGTGCGAAAGCGCGTTCACGGGCGGATTGTCGAGATGGATGACGGCGATGGCGGAGTCGTCAGAGGACGGAGACGTCGCTGTGGCCATGGGCGGGATCGTTCCTGGTGTTATCCGTTCTGCAGCGCAGGACGGGAGGCGACGGCATTATCGCCGCCTGCCGGCGCTTGTCAAAAAGGGCGCCGCCGCACTCAGCCTTCGCTCAAGGAAGGGCTGGAAATCGAGGCTCCGCCGTCGATCACCAGATACTGTCCGGTGACGAAGCCGGCGGCCGGCGAGCTCAGGAATACGATGGTGCCCGCCACATCGTCCGGTTCTCCCAGGCGCCGCAGCGGCGTGGCCTGGGCTGCGGCCTTCGCGATTTTCGGGTTCTCCCACAGGGCGCGCGCGAAGTCGGTGCGCACGATACCCGGGGCAACGCAGTTGACGCGGATGTTGTGCTGGCCGAGCTCGACGGCGAGGTTGCGCGCGAGCTGCAGTTCGGCGGCCTTGGAAATGTTGTAGGCGCCGATCAGCGGGCTGCCGCGCAGGGCGCCGATGGAGGAGACCAGTACGATCGCGCCCTCGCGTCGCGCGATCATCTGCGGCAGCACCCGCTGGATCAGCCAGTGGTTGGACAGGATGTTGTTGTCGAGGATCTTGCGGAACTGCTCATCCTTGATGGTGGCGAGCGAACCGAAGTGCACGTTCGTGGCGGCGTTGCACACCAGGATGTCGATCCTGCCGAAGGCGCCGAGCGCCTGCTCGGCGAGCCGCGCCAGATCCTCCTTCGAGGAGATGTTCGCGGGCACGGCGAGGGCCCGGCCGGCCCCGTGCCGCGCATTGATGGCGTCGGCCACCGCCTGGGTGGCATCGGCCTTGCGTGAGGAAATCACGACCCGGGCGCCATGCTCGGCAAGCCGCTCGGCCGTCGCTCGGCCGATACCACGCGAGGAGCCGGTGATGACGGCCACGCGTCCGGTCAAGTCGAACAGGGACATGGGGCACTCCCGGATGCCGCGAGGCGGCGAGTGAGCGCTATATACTGGAGGTCGGCCATCGCGGGCAAGCCACTGGAATTCCTCCCCGGAACCATGAGCAGTCTTCAGGTCTTGACGAAGAAGGACGAACTGGATCCCGAGCAGCTCGGCGGGCGCGTCGTCATCGTGTTGGACATCCTGTTTGCCACTTCGACCATCGTGCATGCGTTCTCCCAGGGCGTGGTCGGTGTGTGGCCGGCGCTGAACAGCCTCGAGGCCGACGGGATCGCTGCCCGGCTGCCGGGCAGTCTGCGTGCCGGGGAATATCTGGCCGAGACGCTGCCGGGATTCGCGCCGGCGATGCCGCTGCTGCTCGCGCGGGAGTCGCTCGCCGATCGCGAGCTGGTCTACTGCACGACCAACGGCACGGTGGCGCTGAGGCGCGCCGCGAATGCGGCCCACGTCTATGTGGGTGCTCTCCTCAACGGAGCCGCCCTGGTGGCGCATGTGCGCCAGGTGCACGCGCAGGCTCCGGTCCTGATCGTGTGTTCCGGCTCCATGGGCCGATTCAACCTGGAGGATTTCTACGGCGCCGGACATCTGGTCGCGTTGTTCGAGCGTCACGGGACCTATGAATTGAATGATGCCGCCCGCGCCGCGAAACTGCTCAGCGAGGGATGCGATCCGCGGCACGCGTTGCTGACCTCACGCGTCGGCCGGATGATGCAGGCGCGCGATCTCGGCGACGAAGTCGAGTACTGCGCGCAGCGCGACATTCTGGATGTCGTCGCCCGCCTGGAAGGCGGAAGACTGCAGCGCGCCGCCTGTTGACGCCACGTGCGGGGCCAACACTCAGTCTTCCGGTACATCGCTCCGATGGGGCCGCTCGGCAGATTCCCGGGACGCCTCCCGGGATCCCCCGCGGGGCCGCTGGCGGCACTCCTGGCGTCACTCCTGCCGGCACTGCAGGTGGCGCTGCTGGCCGGCTGTGCTGCCCCATCCGGTTCAACCGGTCGCGGATTGGGCGGACAACACAGCGGTGCGCCTTATCCACCGAGCCGTTTCATCACGGGCGCCCAATGGGACTTCTCGCTGCTGGTGAGCCACCGCAAGGCAATCGGCAGCGATCTGTGGCCGTGCGCCTGGGCGCGCGATGGAGAGTTGTACTGCGCATGGGGTGACGGCGGCGGCTTCGACGGCAACAGTGACACCGTGGGGCGCGTCAGTCTGGGATTTGCCCGCGTGGCCGGCGTTCCGGATGCGGCCAATCCGGACGCCGTCACGGGCCGGAATGTGTGGGGGGATGCGCCCGAGTATGCCGAGCATCCGGCCACTTTCGGTGGCAAGGTCACCTCGATGGTTTGTGTGGGCGGTACTGTGTTCGCGCATGGCGATCTGTGGTTGGGGGAACCCGCTGACTCCGTGCAGCGCGGTGGTGGCGGGCCGGTGCATACGCGGCTGTGGTCCACGGATCTCGGACAGACCTGGCAGGTGGCGCCCTGGAAGGATGAATGGTCGCAGAGCTTTGTGGATTTCGGGCGCGACAATGCGTCTGCGCCCGGTGATTTCGTCTACATCTATTACACGCGCCCGCAGGGCACACAGCGGGTCTATCTGAAGCGGATTGCCGCGGCGGCGCTGCGGGCGGAACCGACGTCCCGCGAGTTTGAATACTTCCGCGGAATGGGCTGGTTCGGCCGGCCTCGCGCCTGGTCGCGGGAGGAGACCCGCGCGCGGCCCGTGTTTGTGGACCAGAACGGAACGGACGTACAGGCCGTCTACGATGTGCCGCTCGGTCGCTATTTGCTCACCAGCGGGCATGTGCCGGTGGGGCAGGGGATCGCGGCGCACACCGCAGCCAGCCCAGTGACCGCGGCGACGGCAGCGACGGCGGCGACGGCAGCGAACGCGGCGACGGCAGCGAATGCGGCGACGGCAGTGAATGCGGCGACGGCAGCAGCGGCATCGGCCGGCAGCCTTCCGCAGGCCGGCCGGGTCGGCCTGTTCGAGGCTCCCCAACCCTGGGGTCCGTGGCACACGGTGGGCTATTATGAGAACTGGGGTGATCTGGGTGACAGGCCCGATCACGAGTATCTGGGGCTGCACCTGCCCGCGAAGTGGATCAGTCCCCAGGGTACTTCCCTGTGGGCGCTGTTCTCGAGCGTCGACGACTACGATTCGTTCAATCTCGTGAAACTCACTCTGACCGTGTCCACGACGGAGCGCCGCTGAGTGATCATTCAGACGCAGGACCTCGCCAAGTCCTACGGTCATTTCGGCGCCCTGAGGGGTCTCGACCTGCAGATGCCCGCGGGGAGTGTGTTCGCCCTGGTGGGTGCCAGTGGAGCGGGCAAGACCACCGCCATCCGCATCCTGCTCAACATCATTGCGCCCACCCGCGGTTCCGCCACCGTGCTCGGTGTTGACTCGCGAGAGATCGGCGAGCCGTTGCTGCAGCGGATCGGCTACGTGTCGGAGAGTCAGGCGCTGCCGGGGCGGCTGAAGGTGGGGCAGTTCTTCGATTACGTGAGGCCGTGCTATCGGTCGTGGGATCGCGCTCTCGAGCAGCAGCTTCGCACCCAGCTCAGGCTGCCGGCGGAGCGGCGCATCAACGCGCTCTCGCACGGCATGCGGCTCAAGCTGGCGCTCGCCAGCGCGCTCGCCTTCCATCCCGAGTTGTTGGTCCTGGATGAGCCCTTCAGCGGGCTGGACGCGCTGACCCGGGATGAGATGATCGCGGAGTTCCTGCGCGAGCCGCGCAAGGCCTCGATCCTGATCTCCTCGCACGAACTCGATGAAGTCGAACGCCTGGCCACGCACGTGGCCTTTCTCGATGAAGGGCGGCTCCTGTTCCAGGGCACGCTCGCCTCGCTGCGCGTGCACGCGCGCGGCTCGCTCGCCGAGCGGCTGCCCGCCGGCGGCGCGAATCCATCCCTGCGCTCGATCTTCGTCGCCATGGTGAGCGCGGTCAGGGCCTCGGCAGCATGATGCGCCACATCCTGCGCAAGGACTGGGCACTGTTGTGGCCCCTCGCGTTGCTGGTCATTGCCATTCAGGTGGGGCTCGAGTGGTCACTGTTCCGCACCGGTCTGCAGGCCACCAACACGTTGGCACTGGAGCTGTCCCGCTTCCTGCGCACGGCCTGGAACCTCGGCATCGTGGCGCTCACGATCGCTGTGGTCCATGAGGATACGATCCCGGGATCGGACCAGGACTGGCTGATCCGGCCGGTGCCGCGCACCAGCCTGATGCTGGCCAAGATGGTGTTCGTGACGGTGACGATCTGCGTGCCGATGTGGATCGTGAATATCGCGCACGAACTGGCATTGGGTTTTCCTGTATTGCCATCACTCGTCGACGCTCTCTACAAGGAGTGCTACGTATTCCTGTGCCTGCTGCTGCCTGTAATGGCGCTTGCTTCCATCGCGCGCAACATGACGGAGCTGCTCGTGCTGGGGGCTGGCTTCGCTGTATTGTTTGCCGTAAGTGAAGGCGTGGGGGCGCTGCTGTTGGGTGACTCCTTGTGTCCCACCTGTGAGTCAGGGCTGTTCTGGCTGCAGCGGCAGGTGCAACACGTCGGGTTGTTGATGGGCGCCGTCATCATTCTCGCGCTTCAATACTATCGACGCAGCACCACCACCTCGCGCATCGTCGCGGCCGTGGGCGTCGTGCTGCTCGTGTTCGTGCAGCTGCCCTGGGGCTCCGCGTTCGCTTTGCAGAGAATCGTGACGGGGCCGGCAGGATCCGCCGGCACGGCCCTGCTGACCATCGACCCTGCGGCGGTGGCCGTCAAAACCAGCCTGCGGACGAGCAACGCGGCACGCCGGGCAAGCCTGAACCTGATGTCAGGCAACGTGGCCGGAGCGGTGGAGAGTCTGCGGCAGGTCAAGGCGAAGGACGCGCCGGTCGAACTGAGTGCCCCGCTGCGGATCTCGGGGCTCGCTCCCGGTAACTTCCTGCTGGCTGACCGGCTGACGTTGACACTGATCAGGTCGAACGAGGTGTTGTACCAGGGTGTCGTGCAACAGCCGCGCACCTGGCCCCTGATCTCCGAACCGGCGGGAGGAGGTCCGGACTCAGGCAGCGTGCCGCAGAAGGTTACCGTACCTGCGGCAGAGCTCACGGCCGTGACGGAGCATGGCGGCAGGCTGGTGTTCAGGTACTGGCTGACCCGCATGTCGCTGTCGGCGGAGCATCGCATGCCGGCCATGGATGGCGAGCTTCGGGCCGCGGACGTCGGGCTGTGCCGCGCGCGGGTCGACAGTGATGCGATCCGGATTCGCTGCCAACGCATCGGGCGGGCGCCCAACTGTTATATCGCCACGCTGTACGGACCGGACGGGACGCACAACGCACCCGTGCTGGAGTGCATGGCCGACTACCGACCCTACATTCCGTCGCTCGCGGATATCCTCTCCTATGCGGGGATGGATCTGCCGATCCGCGATCCGGCCGGAGTGGCTCACTACCCGGTCGAGTCCGCGGCACTTCCCGAGGCGCATATCCTCCTGCAGGTGTTCACTCCGAGGGAGCACTTCACGCGGTCCGTGGATCTCGCGCGGCAGTAGTTCCCAGGTCCTGCTCGATGGCATCACAGGCCAGGGCGGCGCCGCGGCTGGCGGCGAGACGTTCTGCAGCCGTACGAGCGCGTGCCGCATAGGAGGCGTTGTCCAGTAAATTGCGCAGGGCGGCAGCGATCCGTCCGGCACGCAGCCGCCTGCGTGAGAGAGTCAGTCCAATGCCGGCGCGCACGATTCGGGCGGCATTGTCGGGCTGGTCGAAACCATAGGGCACGATGAGCTGGGGTACGCCCGCACGCAGGGCCTGTCCGGTGGTTCCGGCTCCTCCCTGGTGTACCACTGCGGCCGCGCGGGAGAAGACCTGGGAGTACGGGGCGTAGTCGACAGCGAAGAGCTCATCGGTCGGCGCGGTGGGGACCGGGTTCCCGCCCATCACCAGCAATGCCCGCCGGCCCAGCTGGCGCGCGGCGCGCGCTGCTTCCTCGAAGAAATCTCCGGCGGCCAGCACCGCGGCGGAACCAAGGGTGAACACGATGGGAGGCTCACCAGCGGCCAGAAATGCTTCGAGTCGCCGATCGCCGCTGGCGGGGTCGGTTCGAACGGCGTCGGCGGGGGTGGCTGCGCCGATCTCGTCATAGAACACAAAGCCCGTCTGCCGCGTGTTGCGTGGCCAGTCGCTTTGCGGCGTGCCGAGATCGGGCCCGAACAGTGCCAGATTGAGAGTAGGGGAAAACCGGTCCCCCAGCAGTGGCTGCACGTGCGGGCGCAATCCCAACTCACGGCGCAGCGCGCGGATGGGCTCGAGCCAATGCGCGGTCAGCCGCTTCGCCACAGCGAGTACCAGCCTCTGCGCCGATGCGGGCGCCCGCGCGAGTGCGCCGCCGAATGGCAGCATCGGCACAACTACGGGGTCGTGGACCGAGAAGAAGGAGAAGGGCGCGAGGATGGCTGCGGCCCAACGCAGGCCGCGCTTCTCCGCCACCAGGGGCGTGGCCATCACGACCTCGCCGGAGATCAGATAGTCGGCGCCGGCGGTTGCCTCGAACAGATCCGAGTACATCTCACGCAGGTGCGGCAGCATCAGATCACGGATCAACACCTCGGGGCCGCGCCGCGAGCGCATGACCGTGGCGACGATCTGCGGATCATCGGGCGAGAAGTGCGGCCGCAGCGGCCGGAAAGCCAATCCCGCGCCTTCAATCTTCGCCCGATAGAACTCGCTGGTGACGATGAGTACGTCGTGGCCGCGTGCGCGCAATTCCAACGCGAGACCCATGACCGGATGCAGGTCTCCCAGCGATCCCAGGGTGCTCAATACAATGCGGCGCGTGCGGCTCACAGTGCAGTGTAGCCCGTGGTTGCGTACCGCGACGCCAGAGGCGCAGACGTGTCAGTCCGCGGAGTGGAGATCGGGGCTGCGTCGTGCGAGTATTGCGCGGATGCGATCCGTTCCTCGGCCGCCGCGCGCGGCCATTTTTCTGATGCTTGCCGGGCTTGGGCTCTCTCTGGCGCGCGCCGCGCAGGCCGATCCGGCTCCGTTCGATCTGGCGGGGCCGGTGCTCACGGTCAAGGTCACGCGGGGCGGCACGACCCTGCCCATTGCACAGGTTCCGAACCTGACGCCCGGGGACCAGCTGTCGCTTCGCGCGGACATGCCGGCCTCGCAGACCGCCCACTATCTGCTCGTCGTGGCATTCCTGCGTGGCGCGACGAACCCGCCACCTAAGGATTGGTTCTTCCCGTGCCGGATCTGGACGCCCAAGTGTTCCAGGGACGGCCTGAAGGTGACGGTTCCCGCCGATGCCCAGCAGATGTTGGTTTTCTTCGCGCCGGAGACGGGCGGGGATTTCCGCACGGTGGTCGGTGCCGTGCGCGGCAGGCCGGGAGCATTCGTGCGCACCTCACAGGATCTCAACCAGGCCTCCCTCGACCGGGCGCGCCTGGAGAAGTACCTGGCGGGGGTGCGCGCCGTCAACGAAAGTGATCCGGCGCGGCTGAAGGAGACGGCTCCACTGCTGGCCCGCAGCCTGGCCATCCGGGTCCAGGATCCGTGTCTGGACAAGCCGCCCTCGCAGGTGGCGCCCTGTCTGCTGCAGGGACAGAACTCACTGATACTCAACGACGGGCACAGCACCTCGATCGTCGAGGCGCTCACCTCGGGCCCGGCGAGCGATCTGGCCATGGAAGCCAGCTTCACGCCACAGCTCAGCTATGGGTATTACAGCCCGTACATCGCTTCTGTGCTGGATATCGCGCGAATCATGGATTCCTTCCGCACCGCGCAGTATCAGTACATTCCGGCTCTCACGGCTGCGCAGGGCGAGCGGTTGGCCCTGACCCTGAACACACCGCCGTCTTTCCATGACCCGAAGTCCGTGATCGTCATGGCGCTTCCGGCAGTCGAGCGCGAACAACTGCCTCCATTGCACGCAGTGGACGCCAGGCAGACCTACTGCGCGCGCAAGTCGGCACTGGTACTGCCGGTTGAGGGGGCGCCGCTCGTGTTCTCCACTGACTTCGCACACGATCTCGCACTGAAGATCGTGGCAGCCGATGGCAGCACCGTCTTGCTGCCGGTGAAGGCCGATGCACAGCGCGGTGGTCTGACGGTGGATACCTCTCAATTGGAGCACGTCAAGCTGGCGGAGCGCTTCCAGGCATCCGTGCAGGGATTCTGGGGGTTCGATGCCTACTCGACACCGCCGTTCGTAATGGACGACCCGCACGCCCAGACCTGGGTGCTGGCCGCAGGGGATGCCGACTCGCTCATTGCCGGTCGCGACAAGACCATCCACCTGCAAGCCGCCAGCGCCAGCTGTCTGGATTCGATACGGTTGAGATCGGCGGCGGGCGCGGATGCCGAGGTCCCCTGGAAGGCCGTCAAGGCCGATGAAGTGGAAGTGATGCTGCCATTGCGGGACGTGCGGCCGGGACCGTTCACCCTGTCGCTGCAGCAACATGGGGTCCCGCAGCCCCAGGCTCTGAACCTGAGAATCTTCGCCGAAGCCGCGCGGCTGGATGGCTTCGCCATCTTCGCCGGTGATGCGCAGGGCTTGTTGCGTGGCGCGCGTCTCGATGAGGTGGCCGGGGTGACTCTGGGCGGCGTCGAATTCGTGCCAGGACGGCTCGAGACGGCCCAGGGTAGCGATGAATTGTCGATGGTCACGCGCGACGCCCAGCCGGCCGCGGCGCTGAAGGCCGGAGACTCGGCCAGGGCCCGGGTGAGTCTCAAGGACGGCCGCCAGATCGATCTGCCCACCACCATCGGCGCTCCCCGACCGCGGGTCGGCCTGTTGGGCAAGAGCATTCAGCTGGCGAGCTCGGGTGGCGTGAGCAACATTGAGCTGACGAGCGCCGATGAGCTGCCGCAGGACGCACGTCTGACATTTTCCGTTCGCGCGCAGCCACCGGCTGCCTTCAATCGCGACTCGCGGGTCGAAGTCGCCACGGCGGATGAGTCAGCGACGACCACTCTCAGTGTCGGCAGCGGGTCGATGATGCTCGAGGACACGCATGTCGCGGTCATCATGCTTGATCCGCGCAAGGCGTTCGGAGGCTCGGTGTTTGGGCCACTTCTGTTCCGGACCGTGATCAACGGAGTCGCGACGGATTGGCAGCCCCTGGTGACGCTGGTGCGCCTGCCACTGCTGCAGGGACTGAAATGTCCGGCCACCGTGGAGCTGGCCTGCAAGCTCTCCGGCTCGGATCTGTTCCTGATTGCGGCCGTGGCCGGCAACCCGGAGTTCGAACACCCGGTGACGGTGCCGGACGGATTCCCGGGAAATGCGCTGCCCGTGCCCCACCCGGCCAGCGGGACGCTGTACGTCAGGTTACGCGATGATCCGGGAGTGGTCAGCCGCGCAACGCTGAGTGCGCAGCAGCTGCCACCCACTCCGGAAGAGGCTGCCCGGGCAGAGGTTCGCAGAGCCGCGGCGCACCCTGAGGCGGGCAGCGGAGCCGTGAATGACAGTCAGCAATCCGTCCCGCCGGATCGCCCGATTGAGCGTGCGGCTGCGACGGACCACCCCTCGGAGCAATGAATCAATCCGGCAGCTGTGGGCGTCCGCTGGCCTTGTAGATCACGCCGCCCTTCATCACGAAGCCCACGTGTCGAAGCGTTTCGGGCTTGCTCAGCGGGTCATCGTTCACGGCCACGAGGTCGGCAAGACGGCCGGGCTGCACTGAGCCGACCTGGTCCGAGACTCCCAGCAGGTCAGCGGCATTGCGGGTAGCCGCCATGATGGCATCGATGGGCTTCATCCCGTTCGAGATCAGCAGCTCGAACTCGAGCGTGTGGTCGCCTTCGCCGATGTCCGTTCCGTAGGCGATCTTCACGCCGGACTTCACGGCCAGCGGCAGGTTCTTCTTCGGCAGCAGATCGTTCGCCAGCTCCTTGGAGGCGGTGCCCGGCGCCAGCAGCTCCGGATGATCACGGGCCACCGCGTAGAAAACATCGTAGACCGTCAGCGTAGGCACCAGGTAGGTGCCGTGGGCCTTCATGAGCGAAAACGTCTGGGCTGTCGCGAATGAGCCGTGCTCCACGGAATCAACACCAGCGCGGACCGCGTTCTCGATGGCGGGTGCCGGATAAATATGTGCGGCAACCTTCATGCCCAGAGAATGGGCGGTCTCGACGGCGACCCGCATCTCTTCGTTCGTCATGAGCTGCTGGCGCGGGTCATCGCCTGTCGAGGCGATGCCACCCGAAGGCATCAGTTTGATGAGATCCGCGCCACGTCGCTTGTGCTCCCGCACGCGGATCCGGGCCTGCTCGGGCGTGTCCACGATACCGTTGTCCCAACCTGGATGGCTCAGTAACGGATCGAGTCCGGTGTGCGCATCGCCGTGACCCGCGGTCGGCCCCAGCGGCTCGAGCGACACTTTCAGTCGGGGTCCGGGAATCTTCCCGGAGTCGATCGCCCTGCGAACCGCAACCGTCTCGTCGCCGCCTCCCACGTCGCGTGCGCTCGTGAATCCCTGCTGCAGCATTTCCCGGACGAAAACACTGGCGTCGAACGCGCGGTCGATGTCGGAATGCGTCAGCCAGTACTCGGTGCTGTTGGTGTGGCTCGGCAGCAGGGCGGAGATGTGGACATGGCAGTCGATGAATCCCGGCAGGACCGTTGCGCCCGAGAGATCGACCACCTTGGCGCCGGCAGGCGTCACGAAGCCGTTTTCGATGGAGGCGATGCGCTCATCGTGGATCAGGATCGAGACCTGATGACGCGGCGTATCCGTCACGCCATCGAGCAGCGCGCCCGCATGGATGACCACATCCCCCGCCCAGGACGTGGACTGGACGAGTCCCGCGCCCAGGAGCAGCGCCGCCTTCAGGGCCAGCGCAGTGCTCCGAGCCAGGGGCAGGCGCAGCGGCCGGAGTCGGGATCCGGCGCGGGGTGTTCGCGGGGTGCACGGGTTTTTCAAGTTCATTCACCGGACCGGGAGCGGGTGCGGAAGTATAGCCGCAGTCCGATATCATGCCCTCATGAGCAACGCCGCCCGCCGATGAACTGGTTCGCCGATGAAAGTCTGCCCCGGGCGCCCGGATCGCTCGGGCCGCAGGGGCCGCAGGGGCCGCTCGTGACGTCGCCGGTCCACGATGCCCTGGTCCGCGCGCGTGATTCGTTGCGCGCAGCGCGGGCTTCTGACGCGCCTGCGCAGTCCGCCCGGAGGGTGCGCTGTTCGCTGGATCTCGGTCGATCCGAATCCGACGTCGAGGTGGGTCCGGAGCACTGGGGCTGGAACGGGCAGCTCTTCCCCTATCTGCCGGAGTGCAAGGAACGCACGATCTACCATTGGGACGGCGAGGCATTCCGGGTCGCATCCCGCTATGCCGGCTCATTGATCAAGCTCGTCCCGACTCCCTGGGGGCCGCCCACGTTCGAGATCGATGGCATCAAGATGCTGCCCACCGAGCGCGTTTCGCCCTGGGACGATGCCGAGAGGAAGGTCGCACTCGTGCGCCCGCGCGGCAAACTGCTTTTGGACACCTGCGGCGGTCTTGGGTATTTTGCCGCCTGTGGTCTCAAGTCCGGAGCGGCCGGGATACGCTCCTACGAGAAGAACGCCGATGTCATCTGGTTGCGCAGCCTCAATCCCTGGTCGCCGCGGGCAGGCGGGCCTTTGAACCTGATACACGCCGACGTTGTCACGGAGGTGGCGACTCTCCCCGCCGATTCAGTCGATGCCATCCTGCATGATCCGCCGCGCTTCGGGATTGCCGGTGAACTGTATTCCGAGGACCTGTATCAGCAGCTGGCGCGGGTGCTGCGCCGGAAGGGGCTTCTTTATCATTACACCGGAGCGCCAAACCGGCTCACGAGCGGCCGCGACGTTGCGCGCGAGGTGGCGGCTCGCTTGCGGCGCGCAGGCTTTGCGGCGCAACTGGCACAGGATGGCGTGCTCGCGGTGCGCGAAGCCGATCGGTGACCCCCCGCCGGCTCCATGAATGCATGAGCAGGCGCGGGCCAGGGTCCGCGGTCAAAGATCCAATCGAATATTCAACAAGGCAGGGGTAGTCAATGAATCGCAGAGTTGTCAACCGCGCCGCATGGCATCGTGGTCTGGTCTGGTTGAGTGCAGCGGCGCTGGGCGCCTGCGCTGTCTCTCAGGCTGCGACGTCTTCCGACGACGTCATCAGGCAGCGCATTGCGAAGATTCTCGCGACAACCCCGATGATGGACGGCCACAACGATCTGCCTGAGCAGATCACGGAGCGCCTCGCGACGGATGGCGCTATTCCGGATCTCACCGTGAATCACTCGAACATGCCGCACAAGCCCGATGAGCCGCCGCTGATGACGGACATTCCGCGCCTGAAGGCGGGGCATCTGGGCGGTCAGTTCTGGTCCGCGTGGGTGTCCGTTGATGTCACGGGTCCGGCGGTGATCCAGGCGACGCTCCAGCAGATCGACGTCGTGAGAGGTCTCGCGGCGCGGTTTCCCGATACGTTCGAGATGGCCTACACCGCCGCCGATGTCCGGCGGATTCACAGGACGGGGCGGGTGGCCTCGCTCATTGGCATCGAGGGTGGCCACCAGATCAACGACTCCCTGCCCGTGTTGCGCCAGTACTATGAACTCGGGGTCCGCTACATGACCCTGACACACACCAACAACACCGCTTGGGCAGACTCGGCCACGGACAATCCGCTGCACCACGGGCTGACACCGTTCGGCAAGGAAGTCGTGCGCGAGATGAACCGCCTCGGCATGCTCGTCGACCTCAGCCACGTCTCGCCGGAGACCATGAAGTCCGCCCTGGAGGTGACAGCCGCGCCCGTGATCTTCTCGCACTCCAGTGCCCGTGCGCTGGACGATCATCCACGTGATGTTCCCGACGATGTGCTCAAACTGGTTGCCGCCAATCATGGCGTGGTCATGGTGAACTTCGCGCCAGCCTACATTTCGCCAGCCCGCAACCACTGGGACGCCGATCGGGCGGCCGAAGAGCGCCGCTTCAGCGCGCCACCCTATGCGGGTCTTTACATCGGTCAGCCTGATCGTGCGAAGGCCGCGCTCGATGCCTGGGATGCCGCGCATCCCATGCCGGCGACGACGCTCGCCCAGGTGGCCGATCACATCGAGCACATCCGTGACGTGGCCGGGGTTGAATCGGTCGGTCTCGGCTCCGACTTCGACGGAATTCCCGATGCGCCCGTCGGCTTGAGCGGAGTGGACTGCTACCCCGCGCTGCTTGCCGAACTGGCCCGCCGCGGATGGAGCGACAAGGATCTCGCCAAGGTCGCCGGCGAGAACACGCTGCGCGTTTTGGCGGCTGCCGAAGTCGTCAGCGCGGAACTGCGCAAGACCCAGATGCCGTCAACCGCGACGCTGGCAAGACTGGATGGACTGACGAAGTAGGTTTAAGACGCGGCGAACGGCGTCCGAAACCAACGCCTGATTACCACGATCGAGAGATAACCGATCCCCGTTTCGCGTCCCAGAAATGTCTCCATCAGGGCCGTTTGACGGACTGGCTCCGGCTAAGCCTTCCGGTATCATGAGTCCGCGCTGTCCAGGGATATGGAGTGCGCGATGCACATGAGGAAGCAGGATCTCGCGGACCAGTCCGAAGATTTCGTGGCTGGACAGGGGATGGGAAGCGGAGGGGACATGTCGATGGAACTGCACGCCCAGGTGTCCAGGTTGGAAAGCGGTTTCGAGGCGCTCAAGGCGCAGGTATCGCGCCTGGAAAGCGCCGTCGAGTTGATCAAGGCGAACATGACCAACATGGCGACGAGGGAGGATCTGCATCGGGAGATATCTGCTGCCACCGCCCGATTC
>DATKLO010000113.1:0-2471 GCA_035542375.1 Steroidobacteraceae bacterium
CTCGACCGGGCAATGCTGAAGTTTCCGATCATCGGCCCGATCCTCAACAAGGCGGCGATCGCGCGCTATGCGCGCACTCTGTCCACGATGTTCGCCGCGGGCGTACCGCTGGTGGAGGCGCTCGAGTCCGTCGCCGGCGCCACCGGCAACATTGTGTACGAGAACGCCGTGCTGAGGATGCGCGACGAGGTGGCCACCGGCCAGCGACTGCAGCGCGCCATGGAGTCCACCGGACTGTTTCCCAACATGGTCACGCAGATGATCGCGGTCGGCGAGGAATCCGGCTCGCTGGATACCATGTCGGGCAAGGTCGCGACGTTCTACGAGGCGGAGGTGGACAACGCGGTGGACGCCATGTCGAGTCTGCTCGAGCCGCTGATCATGGCCGTGCTCGGCGTATTGGTCGGCAGCCTGGTGATCGCGATGTACCTGCCCATCTTCAAGCTGGGCCAGGTGGTCTAGCGGAACAGCAGCCCGTTTGCGCGCGAGAACGCCGCGCCCCGCGCGGCGTTTTCATTCGGGTACTCACCCATGTCGGTCTTCGACCTCCTGGCATCCTCGCAACCGCTGTTCATCGGCACCTGCCTCGTTCTGGGACTGCTGGTCGGCAGCTTCCTGAACGTGGTCATCTACCGCGTGCCGATCATCCTCGAGCGGCAGTGGCGCCAGCAGTGCGCGGAACTGCAGACGCCCGCCGTGTCCGCCGCCGATGATGCCGGTCCGCAAGCCGACACCGTGACTGGCGGCCACACGCACCATAGCCCGCACCGTGATAGCGGCAACCCGTCAGCGACGCGGACCCCGGAGCGCTACGACCTGGTCGTCCCGCGCTCGGCCTGCCCGTCCTGCAAGGCCCCGATCACGGCGCTGCAGAACATCCCCGTGCTCAGCTATCTGTTCCTGCGCGGCCGCTGTGCCAGCTGCGGGGCCCGCATCGGTGTTCGATATCCGGCCGTCGAGGCCCTGACCGGCGTGCTCACCGCGGCGGTTGCCTGGAAGTACGGCTTCGGCTGGCCCACCGGCGCGGCCATCGTGCTGACCTGGTTCCTGATTGCCCTGACTTTCATAGACTTGGATCATCAGCTGCTGCCCGACAGCCTGACGCTGCCGCTGGTGTGGCTGGGCCTCATGCTCAGTCTGTGGGGTCCCCAGCCGGGCGGTGTGCCTGTGCCAGTGGGCGAGCACGCCAGCATCATCGGCGCGATGGCGGGTTACCTCAGCCTCTGGAGCGTCTATCATCTGTTCCGCCTCCTCACCGGGAAGGAAGGCATGGGGTACGGAGATTTCAAGCTGTTCGCGGCACTGGGGGCCTGGTTGGGCTGGAAGATGCTGCTGCCCATCATCCTGATCGCGGCGGCCATCGGGGCTGTCGTGGGCATTGGATTGATCGCCTTGCGCGGGCGCAGCCAGTCCTCACCCATCGCCTTTGGACCGTTTCTGGCCATGGCGGGCTGGCTGATGCTGATGTTTGGACCGGAGATCGTGAACGGCTACCTGGGCCTGTACGGTCAGCACCTATGAACGCGCGCGCGCCCAGTGCCAGACCACTCCGGGTCGGCATGACCGGCGGCATCGCCAGCGGCAAGTCCACCGCCGCTCGCTTCTTCGAGGCGCTCGGAGTTCCGATCATCGACACCGACCAGCTTGCGCGGGACGTGGTAGAGCCGGGTCAGCCGCCGCTCGAGCGGCTGGTCGAACGTTTCGGTGCGTCCATCCTCACCGCCGATGGCCACCTCGATCGGCCGGCGCTGCGCGCGATCGTGTTCTCGGATCCCAAGGCTCGCGCCGACCTGGAAGCCCTGACTCATCCCGCCATCGGCGCCGCCGTGCAGGCTCGTTCCGAAGCTGCCGGCGGAATCTATCAGATCCTCGTCATTCCCCTGCTGGTGGAGAAGAACCTCGGTTCGCAACTGGATCGGGTAGTTGTCGTGGACTGCGACGAGGACCTGCAGATTCGGCGACTGCAGGCCCGCGACGGATCGACAGTGGAGCAGGCACGCGCAATCCTCAATGCCCAGGCTTCTCGCGCCGAACGCCTCAAGGCTGCGCATGATGTCCTGAAGAACGACGGCGACATCAGCGCGGTCCGTGATCAGGTCGCCACACTGCACGCCCGCTATCTGGAACTGGCACAACAAGCGCGGCCGTAAGCCGACCGTGGCCCACTTCCGGGCCAGGTGCTGTATCCATCTCCACCTCGAGTGCCGTTTACGCGCGGCTCGCGTGTCAAGCACAATACACGGATGACCGAACCCGACACCGCAGTAGCCAGCGCCCCCCCGGATTCACAGGAAGAATCCACGACACTGGTGTTCGAGCAGCCGCTGAACGAGCGGATGCGGACTTTCCTGCGCCTGGACTTCCTTTACAACCAGGCGCTGTACCACACCGAGTCCGCGAGCCAGTGGGGCAGCCGCGCCGCCATGTCGAGCCTGATCGACATTCTCGCCATCACGATGCGCGGTGACGTC